>JBKJJS010000120.1:0-19347 GCA_046597895.1 Ilumatobacteraceae bacterium | reverse complement strand
CTCTCGATGGCGACGTAGACCTCACCTTCCGGCACTTTGAATCCCTCGGTGAAGAGCTTGAAGTGGTGGATGAGCGCTTCCATCGACTCGTTAATGCGAGCACGCGGTGGTGGCGTGACCTTTTTGTCCTGGATGCGATAGTCGCCGCTTGGCATATGGTCGAGGATCTGGCGCACGATTCGCATCGACTCGCGGATCTCGTTGAGGCGAATGGCGTAGCGATCGAACGCGTCGCCGTAGGAGCCGACGATGACATCGAACTCGACATCGGGGTAGCGCAGGTAGGGCTGATCTCGACGTAGGTCCCAGGGCACGCCGGTGGACCTCAGGATCGGGCCGGTGGCGGCGAGGGCAATGGCCTCCTGGGCGGTGATGACGCCGACACCTTGAAGCCGCTCGCGCCAGATGGGCTGACCGGTCATCAAGGTGTCGTACTCCTCGAGGCGTGGGGTGATCAGGTCGAGGAGGTCGAGCACGTCGTCGCGCCAGCCGGCCGGGAGATCGGCCGCCACGCCGCCAGGGCGGATGAAGTTATGGTTCATCCGCAAACCGGTGACCTTCTGGAAAAACCGGATCACCTCTTCGCGCTCACGCCAGCCGTAGATCATCATCGACACGGCGCCGAGGTCCATGCCGTTCGTGGCCAGGAACAGCAGGTGGCTCGACATCCGGTTCAGTTCGGACAGCAGCATCCGCATCCACACGGCCCGCTCCGGGATGTCGTGCTCGATACCAAGGAGCCGCTCGACGGCGAGCGAGAACACCAGCTCGTTGTTGAGTGGGCTGACGTAGTCCATCCGGGTGACGTTCGTGCCGCCCTGCATGTACGTGAGCTGCTCGCCCGTCTTTTCCATTCCGGTGTGCAGGTACCCGACGATGGGTTTGCAGCGCAACACCGTCTCGCCCTTGAGTTCGAGCATCAGGCGCAGCACACCATGGGTGCTGGGGTGCTGCGGTCCCATATTGATGATCATGGTCTGGTCGGCGGTTGGGTCGATCTCTTCGAGCGCCATCGCGGCCGCCTCGGCTTCGCTCATGCGCAGCACCGAGCCGACTTCGCGCAACAACTCTTTGGCGCCGAGCTCATGGCGCGGCTTGAGCTCTTGGTCACCCTCGTTCGTCTGATGGACGGTGTCGGTGGTCACGACCGAGCCTCTTTGAACTGCACGGGAATAGTGCCGACGTCGTAGTCCTTGCGCAACGGATGGCCATCCCAGTCCTCCGGCATGAGGATGCGGGTGAGGTCCGGATGACTGGTGAACACGATGCCGAACATGTCGAACACCTCGCGCTCCATGGCCTCGGTACCCGGGTGCAGGTCGAACAAAGTAGGCGCCGACTCGCCGTCGTCGAGTTGCAGGCGTACCCGTACCCGTTCCCGGTTCTCCATCGACAAGACCCCGACGACGAGTTCGAACCGCTTCGGCACCACGCCCTGCGGGAGCGAGCGGCCGGGGTGGGTGAGGTAATCGACCGCCGTGACATCCACACACATCGTGTAGCCGTCGGCCACGAGTTGCTTCATGAGCGGCAGATACTGGGCGATCGTCGGGAACACCGTCGCCTGACCGCGCGAGTCACCCGTGATGCATCCGTGAAGCTCCTGCATCGCTCACCGGACCCCGATGATCACGGGGATGGGACGGGCCGGCACCGGCGCTTCCTCGACGTGGACGTTGGCCCCAGCACCGGACACGGCCCGGCGCTTCAACAGTTCGCCGGTCTCGATGAGACCGTGCAGCGTCTCGATGGCGTGGATGAGCGTCTCCGGTGTCGGGGGGCAGCCCGGGGCATAGACGTCGACCGGCACGATCTGATCGACGCCCTGGACGATGGCGTAGTTGTTGAACATCCCACCGGTGCTGTCGCACACGCCCATCGAGATGACCCACTTGGGCTCCATCATCTGGTCGTACACCTGTCGCAGGACAGGCGCCATCTTCTGGCTGACGCGTCCCGCCACGATCATGCTGTCCGCCTGGCGCGGCGAGGCGCGGAAGACTTCCATCCCGAAGCGGGAGATGTCGTAATGGGCGGCCCCGGTTGCCATCATCTCGATGGCACAGCACGCCAATCCGAACGACGCCGGCCAACTGCTGCGCGCCCGCGACCACCGCACGAGGTCCTCGAGCTTGCCCGTGAGGAAGTTGTGCTGGATGCCACTGAAACCGTCGTCCAGCACATCCTTGACGAGGCCCATGATCAGGCCGCCACCTCGTCACGGCCCTCGAGGCCCACGCGTCGAATGGTGGAGGTGGACGTGCGCTCGGCGGACACGGTGAGGGCGGCGCGCTCCTGACGAAGTGGGCCCCAATCGAGCGCACCGCGAGCCACCACGTAGACGACCGCCGCAAAGAACACGACGGAGAACGACAACATCGACCAGAATGCCGAGACGCCGAGGACCTGGCGCTCCACGGCGTACGGGTACAGGAACACGATCTCGATGTCGAACATGATGAACAACATCGCCACCACGTAGAACCCGACAGGGAACCGGTCCGGTGGCTCACGCGACGGCACGATGCCACACTCGTATGGTGCCTCTTTCGCCACGCTGGGCCGCCGAGGCGCCAACACGCGGGACGCGACGAAGCTGAGCGCTCCGAAGAGGATGGCCAGCACCAAAAGGGTGACGACGGGGAGGTACTGGCTCACCGACTCAACCCTTGGCCCGGTTGGCGGCGACGGTCCGATCCCTCATGTGGAGCATCCAACACAGGCCAGCGAAGATCACCGTCGAACCGATGGCGATAAAGGCCGAGTTCTTGCGTTTGTCGCCGAGATCGCGGACCATCTTCACGTATTTGTGGTGGACCGTGTCGTCCACCACCGGCACGCGTGGCGCCCGCCCAGGCTCGGTGAACACCGGTTCCACCTGTGCGATCTCGACGATGGCGAACCTCGGTTGGTGCCAGAATGCCAAGAAGTCGAGTTCATCACGACCCAGGATGAGGGGATAGCGCCTGCCGCCTCTGTCGTAGACGGCCAACGACTTGTACTCGGCTGCGGTGAACAGCTCCGCCTCTTTCTGGAGAATCTCGTCGCCCCCCGAGATGGCGAGAGCCCGCTGCGGATCATCATCGGCCAGTTTGCTCCACCCGTCTTCGCTGAGCGCCAAGGCATTCTGCGCGGCCCGTTCGACCGGATCGTCGGAGAGGCCCGATGAAGGGCCGATTCCCAACTGTGACAAATCCGCATCGTTGACGATCACCTCCGTCGACTGCCACACCGGCTCCTTGCCCTTCAGCCCGATGCCGTACGCCCACCAGACAAACCCCATTGTGGCCATCCAGCCGAAGAGACCGGCGAGCGACACGAGCAGGCCGAGTCGGGCACCGAGGTTCGTCCCAAGCAGTAAGTAGACGCTGCCGCACAACGTGCCAACAGCCACGACCGTGATGATGATGCCGTGGAGTTCGGGCTTCCAGGTGATGGCAAGCAGGGTGGACAACATTGGTCAGAGGCTCCGCACGTAGTCGACGATTGCTTCGAGTTGCTCATCGCTGAGCTGCGCTCCGAGCCCCGGCATGCGTCCGCTGCCCTGACCGTTCTCGCAGTACCGGGCGCCATTTTTGGAGCCCACTTCCAAGAAGGCCGTGAGTTGTTCCTTCGTGACGCACTGCCGCACCACCGAACCGCCGGTGAGGTTAGGCCCGAGGGCACCACCACCGGTCTGCTTGGGGTCGCCGAACGACCAACCGCGGGTGTGGCAGCGGGCGCACGAGAAGCTGCCGGCCTTGTAGCTGGAGCTGAAAAGGGCTTCGCCGATCGTGGCGTACTTGCCGGCCTTGACGTCCGCCTCCGCCGCGACCTGCAATTCGGCTTGTACGTCCAGCGGCGCTTCACCACCGTCACAGATGGCCGGGTTGGCCGCAGCAGACCCCTTGCCGACATCGAACGAGAACTTGCCGTCGGTCTTGCACCCGACCGGGGGAATCTGGATGGAGCGGATGTAATGCACCAGCCAGTCGATCTGCTGTTCGTTCAACGCACCACCACCGTCGAGGCCCCACGCGGACATCGGTGAGAAGGGCCGCCCGTACACGAGGATGAAGCGCACCTCGTCGGCCGAATAGCGGTAGAGAACGGCGTCGAGCGCCGGCGCGGACCACGTGACCGCCCGCACCTCGCCGGTGTCGGGATCGGTGATGGTGAACGGCGCACCGCCACCCCCCGCCGTCATTCCGCCGTGACACCCAGCGCAGTTGAAGCCGCCGTTCGCGGTGGTGTCGAAGACTTCGCCACCCTTCTCGGCGAACTTGGCGTTCCACCCGTCGATGGCACCGCGCTGGCGACCCGGCTCCATGATCCAGTAGAGCGGCAACCCGACCGTGATCACGGCAAGGAGCATGACGCCCATGAATTGCGTCCGCTCGAGTTTGGGTCCTTCAAGCGTCTCGTCGTCGTAATACTGCTTGCGGTTGGCGGCCAGGACGACCTCCGCGCCCGACTCCCGTCGCCCTGCGCGCAGACCGAACAGCCCGTACACCAGCCAACCACCAATGAAGGCGATGGCAACAATGATCGCCACGGTGGTCGTGACTGACGTCGCGATCACTTGTGGCCGCCCTCCGCAGAAATGCAGTGTGGCCCTTCGGCCTCCTGGCCAGTGGTGTTGACACCAATGGCGGGCCCATTGATCTGTAGACCGGTGTTGATGACGACGTTGTCGCCGATGACTTCGACGCCGAAACGGTCCATTCCGCGTGGCGCCGGGCCACCCTTCTTCTCACCGCTGCGGTTGTACTGCGAGCCGTGACAGGGGCACTCGAACCACTGAGAACTCTTGCACTCCGGAACACGGCAACCGAGGTGCGGGCACTTCTGCCACAACACGCAGATGCCGTTTTCCATGCCGTTCAGTACCGACTGCGGGTAGATCTTGCGGGCCTTGGGCAGGGAAGCCACCGGATACTCGGTGATCCAGGCGCGGGCCTCGGGGAAGTACCCGAAACCATCGCCCAACTCGATACGCGCCTTGATGTCGCCGAGCTTGCCGACGGGCACCTTGCCACCGAACCCGCCCGTGCCGCTCGGCCAGAGGAACGCGATGCACGCCGCCCCGAAGCCGCCGAGGCTCGCGGTCATGAGCGTGACGGTCGAGACGTTGAGGAAATGGCGGCGGGTGACGCCGATCTGCTCGGCATCCGGTGGTACCCACGGGACGGGCGCCAAGCTGGTGGCCTTGACGAGATCGACCGACGGCGTCTGCGCCAACCGCTCCACTTCTCGGCCGGTGGCGGGAGCCGCCACGTCCGGGGAACCCGGCGAGCCCGCATCGCGGCGTACTGTCTCGCGGCTCAACGCACCTGCGCCGCGGACGTCCGAGCGACGAGATGTGACGAGGAGTACCACGACGGCGAGTACCACGACCGCCGCGATGCCGATGCCGACGATGGCTCCTGAACTGATGGCAAACATTGTCTTGCTCCTCTCAGAAGTCGAAGAAGAGTCCGTCACGCCACGGGAGCGTGAAGTTGAATCCGGGGCCCCGGAAGAACGAACCGATGATGACGAGTACTGCCCAGAACATGAGGTGGACGGTCATGATCGAGATGGCGAACTTGCGATCCTCCGGCTTATTGGACGGGTTCTTGTCGATGTACGGCGCCAGCGCCATCAACACCAGGCCCATCCCCGGGATCGTCACGCCAGCCACCATCGGGTGGAACATCGTGAGCAACTCCTGCAGGCCGAGGAAGTACCAGGGCGCCTTGGAAGGGTTGGGCGTCTGGTTGGTGTTGGCCAGTGCGAGTAGTGGAGCGTTGACGAAGACCGAGAACACGAACAGGAACGCCGTGCACAACAGGGCGGCGACGAACTCGATGGCGAGCAGGTGCGGCCACGTGTGGACCTTGTCGATCGGTGCCGCCTTCACGTCCTGGATCGACCCGGACTTAACGACCGTAAGGAGGCGTTGCGTGTGGCCACCGGGCCCTGCTCCCACCGGGATGCCCCCACTGGCTGGCATGGCCGCCACGACGGCGCCGATCTTCTCGGCAACGGCGACGCCGCCACCGCCACTCGTCTCGCCGCCGTCCTTGGCCGCCTTGGCGGCCTTGCTCCGCTCGAGCAGATGGGCGGGGATGCGCGGATCGGATGCCGGGGCGTCGGCCGCGGCGCCACCAGCAGCCGCCGCCGGGGCGGCGTCCGCTTCGGCCTTGGCCCGAGCCGCCTCGGCTCGTTTGCGTAGGTGTTCGGGGATCTCGGTCATGTCGTCACCTCTCGATCACAACGGTCCAGAAATTCCGCCGTCCTTGCGCACCCGCCAGAAGTGAATCGCCATGAAGATGACGATCACGAACGGGAGCATGAGGACGTGTAGCACATACCATCGAAGCAGAGTCTCGCCACCGATCTCGGCGCCACCCAGCAGCACGAATCGCACTTGGGGTCCGAGGACGGGCGTGTACCCCATCATGTTGGTGCCGACGGTGACGGCCCAGAGGGCCAACTGGTCCCACGGCAGTAAGTAGCCGGTGAACGACAGCAACAGCGTGAGCATCAGCAACATCACGCCGATGACCCAGTTGAACTCTCGCGGTGGTTTGTAGGCGCCGTGGTAGAAGACCCGGGCCATGTGCAGGAACACGGTGAGCACCATGAGGTGGGCACCCCATCGGTGCATGTTCCGCACAAGTAATCCGAACGTCACCGATGTCTGGAGGCTCTGGATGTCCTGCCAGGCCTGGGCGGTGGTGGGTCGGTAGAAGAACATCAGGAAGATGCCGGTGACCGTCAGCAGGATGAAGAGGAAGAAGCTGAGCCCACCGAGGCACAGCGTGTAGCTCACCTTTACGGCATGGCGCTTCACCTTCACCGGGTGCAAGTGGTACAGCACCGAGTTCATGATGACGTATGAGCGGTTGCGCGGACTGTCCGTATAGCCCTTGCGGAAGATGGAACCGGGTCGGAAGATCGAGCCCCAGGCCTGGCTGCCCTGAACCGAGTTCTGCAGCTTGCCCATGCGCTCTTTCGCCGTGGGGCGGGGTTTGTCTTCGAGGATCTTTGCCACGTTCGATATCCCCTCAGAACCTCATGCCGTAGGCATAGCCGTGGTTGTTGGTGCGTTGGTGGGCGTCGCCGGTGTTCCCGGGGGATCCGAGCTTGCCCATGATGATGACGCCCGTCGGGCAGCGATCGACACAGAGCGCACACCGGGTGCAGACGTCGTCGTCGATCAGGAACAGCACATGGTCGCTCGGGTCGGCGCCGGGCAGTTCGGTGCCCTGGGCCTCAGCGATGGCGTCAGTGGTGACCATGTGGATGCACTTCCACGGGCAGATGTCCACGCAGCCTTCGCACATGATGCACTCGGACTGATCAATGTGGATGAACTGCTTGGGCTTGACGGCCTTGGTGAGGTAATCGGCGTCCACCTCGACCAACAGGTACTCAGTGGACCAGTCGGGCATCGGTGGGTTGGCGTCGGTGCGAGCCATGTCGTCAGGCCTTCCTGACCAACGGGCGACCGTACGTGGATGTGGCGACCTCGGTGCTCGCGACGGCCTTGCCCCGCTTTTGCCACCAGCTCCACATGTAGACGTTGAGGCCGACGAAGAACAGATAGATGCCGACCACGATGGCGTCGCCTACCTGCAGGTAGCTGATGGCGAACGGGAAGCTCCCGCCCGTGCTCTTCGGCTCCAGAACGCCGCCAGGACCGAGAAACGGTTTGTCGGCCCGCCAGCCCAGTTCGTTCTGGACGTGCGTAAGCCACTGGTGAGGGACAACACCGTAGGCCAGGAACATGATGGCGAACCCATATGCCGCACCGCCCATCGCCTCGCCCCACGAGACGGGTTTACCCACGGGGCGCCGCCGACCGATCGGGATGATCGCCAACGTCAACACGAGAGTGAGGATGAACGAGAACAAGAACGCCTGGTTCATTCCCGGCCACTTGGAGAGTGAGAGTGCCAGCATCCCGGAACGGTTGCCCTTCAGTCGTCGGGTCTTGGTCGAACAGGTTGTTCAGAACAGGTCGCCCGTCTCGAACGGGCATGTGAATTCGCTCACGAACACTACCCCGCTACACACCCGGCGATGCCAACTGCCGGTGTGTCATTGGGCAACATCGGTGTTTAGCACGACCACCAGCGAGGGTTCGGCTGGTCGTGAACTTGTGACTGGCCATGGGCGGGTCGTCTCCTCGGAATTCCGTCTCGGGGCTCCAACGCCTCTAGTCTTGTGTGGCGGACCGACTGGTCGAAAGGGCTGTTGAGTGACCGAGATTCCCGAGCATCTGCTAAAGCGTTCCCGCGAGCGTCGCTCCGCCATTGGCGGAGGCGATGGGGACGATGCATCCGGCTCGGCGCCCGCGAAGGTGGCGCCAGCCGCTACGCCGGCCGCCGCGTCGTCCGCCACCCCGAAGACCCCGGCACGTGTTGACGCCCCCTCGCCGGTCGTAGTGCCTCCCCGGCCGCCGGATCCTGCGTACGTGCGGGCCGGCAAGGAGCGCAAGAAGATCCCGTTCTGGGCGATGCTCCCGCTGTCGATCCTGCCTGTGTGGGTGTTCATGTACGTTCGCAGTGTCCAGGACCAGTCGGTGGCGGTTGCCGGCCCGCGGGCCGTCGGCGAGGAGGCCTACGGCAAATGCGCGAGCTGCCACGGCGGTGCCGGTGAAGGCGGTTCGGGCCGCGCCTTGAACAACGGCGAGGTGTTGGCGACGTTCCCCGCCATCGAGGACCAGATGCGCTGGATCGTCTTCGGAACGGACAAGTACAAGGCCGCCGGCGTCGAGATCTACGGCAACCCGGAGCGCGAGGGTGGCGCCAGAGCCACCGGATCGCTCGGCGTGATGCCGGGCTGGCAGCCGGAACTCACGGACGCCGAGATTCTCGCCGTGGTGTGTTATGTGCGGTACGACCTCAGCGAGGCCGATCAGGCCGACGACGTCTACGCCGCTGAGTACGCCGAGTGGTGTGCGCCAGACGCCCCGAAGTTCGCCGAACTCGAAGAGGGCAAGACATTCGCCGATCCCGATTTTGCCAACGTGGGCACCGAGCCCAAGCCAGGTCGCTCCGACCCGTTCCCCGCCGAGGGTGGCGCCTGAGCTCGTAGCGGTTTGCCCGTCTCGCGGGCACACTGGTCGACGTGAGCCCGGCCTCCCACGACGTCCTCATCATCGGGGCTGGTCCCGCTGGTGCCGCGGCGGGCTACTGGTTGGCTCGCCACGGCCACGACGTCGCCATCGTCGAACGCAAGACGTTCCCGAGGGAAAAGACGTGCGGCGACGGCCTGACGCCGCGCGCCGTGAAGGCACTGGCGGACATGGGCCTGGCGGACGAACTCTCCCAGTACCACCGGTACAACGGGCTGCGGGCCATGGGCATGGGGCGAGCGCTCGAGTTGGAGTGGCCGAGCCATCCGGTGTACCCGAACTACGGGTATGTCGTGCGGCGACGCGATCTGGACTGGATGGTGGCTCGTAACGCCGAGGCCGCCGGCGCCGTCATCTACCAAGGCGCCGAGGCGCTCGGGCCCGTCGTCGAGCGGGGCTTCGTGAGAGGGGCCGTCGTCCAGCGCAAGGGAGCGCCGAGCACCGAGGAGATCGGAGCCCGGTACGTCATCGTGGCGGACGGCGCGAACAGCCGCTTCGGTCGCGCGCTCGGCACGTTCCGCACTCGGGAGTGGCCCTACGGGACGGCGATCCGGACGTACTGGGAGTCGCCCCGCCACGCCGAGCCGTGGATCGAGTCGGCGCTCGACGTCAAGGATCGCAACGGTCAGCCACTGCCCGGCTACGGCTGGATCTTCCCGGTGGGTGACGGCACCATCAACATCGGCGTGGGCCTCCTCTCGACGTTCAGGGACTTCAAGAGCGTCAACACCACGCATCTCCTCGACGCCTACGCCCACCAGGTGGCTGACCGATGGGGCATCGAGCCAGGGTCACCGACGGACCGGCCGACGTCGGGTCGGATCCCCATGGGCGGATCGGTCGGCCCCAAGGCAGGCCCGACGTACCTCGTGGTGGGCGACGCGGCCGGCAGCGTGAACCCGTTCAATGGCGAAGGGATCGACTACGCGTACGAGACGGCCCGGATGGCCGCCGATCTCCTTCACGAGGCGCTCGCCGAGTCCGACCCCGCCGTCCTCGCCCGCTACCCGAAGCTGCTCGACGACGAGTACGGCCAGTACTTCAAGGTGGCCAGGCTGTTTGCCAAGGTCATCGGCCAGCCGACGCTGATGCGCGAGTTCACCCGGGTGGGGATGCACAGCCGCACACTCATGGAGTGGGTGCTGCGCATCATGGCGAACCTTTTGCGCCCGGACGAGATCGGCCCGGCGGAAGCAGCCTTCAAAGTGGCATCCGCCCTCGCCCGCCTGGCCCCCGACTCCTAACCCCCCCCCAAACGCCCCAATCGCGCAAGTCTCGCGGGATTGTGCTGTCAGCACGCCACAATCCCGCGAGAGTTGCGGAAAAGGGTTGCGGGGGTTGGGAGTTGGGAGTTAGGGGCTGGCGTCGGGAGGATCGCTGTCGATAGCAACGAGGAAGCCGAGCGCATTGAGGTAGGCCCCGGTGGCCAGGTCACGGGCGATCCACGACTCGAAGCGCTCGTTCGGGTCGGCGGAGCACCGCACCGCCACGCTTGGCCCGATCGGCACGACGGCCCCGTTCTCCAGCAGAACTTCCCGCACGCCGGACCTCGTCGGTTTCGGGACGTGAATCGTTCCGTCGCCCGCCCCACGGCCCACGAAGAACCAACGTAGGTCTCCTGAATCGTCCGTGACGCCGACCACGATGCACGCCGTCGACGTCGTGCGCAGTGGCCGCTCCGGCAGCCGGTCGCCCCGGCGAACACCGATGTCATCGCAGTCGACCGCGCCGTCGTCGCCGATGTCGGCCACCGCGTTCACCCGCCGTTCCGTCGGGCCGAGGGCAGGGCCGGGACCGCCCAATTGATCGGCCAGCGCGATGCGCAGGGCCAGCACGAGGAGACCGACGGCGATCACGGCACCCATCCAGCGGATCAACACCCGCCATCGGCTCATGAGCACGAGATTACGATGAGGTGCGAGCGGCTAGACGGCAGCTCGCACCGCTGCCCGTTCGGCGGCCGCGATGACCGCGTCGATCACGTCGTCCGTGTGGGCCAGACCGGGGAAGAGCACCTCATAGGCCCCGGGCGCCAGCGCCACCCCTTCGTCCAGCATGGCGTGGAAGAACCGGGCGTAGTACCGCTCGTCGGTGGTCTTCGCGTCGTCGAAGTTGTAGGCGGCCGAGGGCGCGAAGTGAATCCCGATGAGCGAATCGACGGTCGGGACCATCGAGGCGACGCCAGCGGCAGCGAACGCCGCTGACAGGCCGGCAGCCAACCGGGCCGCTGTCCGCCGTAGTTCGTCGTACGCACCGTCGTCGAGCAGGCTCAGCGCGGCCAAACCGGCGGCCGTCGCCAATGGGTTGCCAGCCAAGGTGCCAGCGTGGAACACGGTGCCGATCGGAGTCAGGTGCTCCATGACATCGCGCCGGCCACCGACGGCGCCGATCGGGAGTCCGCCGCCGATGACCTTTCCGAAGCACGTGAGATCGGCCGCCACGCCAGACCGGGGCTGGAATCCGCCCCGGTCGATGCGAAATCCGGTGATCACCTCGTCGAAGATCAGCAGCGCGCCGACGCGATCGCATTCGGAGCGCAAGCCCTCGAGGAACCCGAGCGCCGGCGCCACCAGCCCCATGTTGGCGGCGACCGGCTCGACGATGACGGCCGCCACGGACTCGTCGAGGAACGGCACCAGGTTGAACGGCGCCACCATCGTGTCTGCCACCGCGGCAGCTGGCACGCCAGCGGTTCCGGGTAACCCAAGCGTGGCGACCCCACTCCCACCGGCGGCGAGCAGCACATCGACCGCTCCGTGGAAACAGCCGGCGAACTTCACGATGCGGTCGCGGCCCGTAGCCCCCCTCGCGAGGCGGATGGCCGTGGCCGTGGCCTCGCTGCCGGAGTTCATCAACCGGACCCGTTCGCACGACGGCACCCGGTCGCGGATCTCCTCGGCCAGCTTCATCTCGCGCGGCGTCGGCGCGCCGAACGACGTGCCGTCGCCGGCCGCCGTGCGGATGGACTCGATCACCAGCGGGTGGGCATGGCCGGCCACGATGGCGCCATAACTCTGGACGAGGTCGATGTACCGGCGGCCCTCGACATCCCAGATGTAGGGACCCTCGGCGCGGCTCACGACGTACGGCGTGCCACCGACGGCCTTGAACGCCCGAATGGACGAGTTGACACCGCCGGGGATCGCCGCCGCCGAACGGTCGAACAGCACCTTGTTGGACGCCACACCGAGGCCCCGGCACACGACCGGGTCACAACCGGCGGATGGACAGGCGACGGGATCGCAGAACGGAATCGTCACGCCGGGCGCCCGATCATCATGACCAGCGTTCGGCAAGGTCGCGGGCGAAGTAGGTGAGGATGAGATCGGCGCCAGCCCGTTTGACGGCGGTGAGGTGCTCGAGAGCAACGGCATCGCCGTCGATCCAGCCGTTGGCGGCGGCGGCCTTGATCATGGCGTATTCGCCGGACACGTGGTACGCCGCGACGGGCACGTCGCACATGGCCCGCACGGCGACGATCACATCCAAGTAGGCCAGGGCCGGCTTCACCATCACGATGTCGGCCCCCTGAGCAAGGTCGGCGGCGACCTCCACGAGTGCCTCGCGGGCATTGCGCCAATCCTGCTGGTACCCCTTGCGATCGCCCCCACCCGCGATGCGGACGTCGACGGCGTCACGGAACGGCCCGTAGAGCGCCGACGCATACTTCGCCGAGTACGCCATGATCGCCACCTCGGCCTGACCGCTCTCGTCCAGGGCCGCACGGATGGCGCCGACCTGGCCGTCCATCATCCCGCTGGGTGCCACGACGTGAGCGCCGGCCGCCGCCTGCGCGAGCGCCGCTTTGGCGTACAACTCCACGGTGGCGTCGTTGTCCACGTGGCCATCGGCCCCGACGATGCCGCAGTGACCGTGCGAGGTGTACTCGTCGAGGCAGCAGTCCGCCATCAGCACGAGCCCGTCGCCCACTTCGTCGCGAAGGTCTTTCAGGGCAACTTGCACGATGCCGTCAGGATTCCACGCGCCGGAGCCGATCTCGTCCTTGCGGCTCGGCACGCCGAACAGGATGACCCCCTTCACACCGAGCTCGCCAAGCTCCCTGACCTCCTTGCGCAGGCTCTCACGGGTGTGCTGAACGACTCCGGGCAGCGAGCCGATGGGCTGCGGTTCATCGATGCCCTCCCGGACGAACAGGGGAGCGATCACGTCCTGCACCCCGAGGCGCGTCTCGGCGACGAGATCGCGGAGTGCGGCCGTACGGCGGAGGCGACGGGGCCGGGACGCGGGGTAGCCAGGGCAGGGAAGCACGGTCGACGACCGCGGAGTGGCAACAGGGCCGGTCACGATCAACCACTCTACGAGTCGGTCCGCCGTGCCTCGCGCCGTTGGCCCCAGCGCATCGCGCCGTTGGAGCGGGACCGCCATCTTCTAGGTTGGTGGTCTATGCCCGCCAAGGTCGAGATCAGCGCGCCCGAGGTCATCGTGGCGCCCGGGAGCGAGGAGGTCCTCGAAGCCCACGTTCGTAACCTTGGCGCGGTCACCGACACCTTCAGCGTGGCTCCATCCGGACCTGGTCAGGGATGGACGGTCGTCGATCCACCACTGGTCACGCTGTTCCCTGGGGCTGAGCAGACCCTGCGCGTCTCGTTCCGGCCGCCTCGCAGTTCCACCATCACCGCCGGCGAAATGACGATGACACTGCGCGTCGTTCCCCAAGGCGATCCCGACGATGTCACGACGGCCGACGCCCTCGTACGGATCCTCGCCTTCGACGACCGTCGACTCTCCATCGTGCAACCGGTGGTCCGGGGCCGCGAACGTGCAGTGTTCGACATCGTCGTGGAGAACGACGGCAACACCCGCTCCACTTCTCGGCTCTCGATCGTCGACCCGACGAACCGGGTCGGAGCCCGATTCGAGCCGCCCTCCGTTGCGGTGGAACCGGGAGGGCGCGAAGTCGTTCGGGCACGGGTTTCGGCGCGCCGCCAACGGTTCGCCGGCCAACCGCTTCCTCACCTCATCACGGTCCGTGCCACCGAGGAGGGCCACGTCACGGCGCAGGCGTCGTCGACGTTCCTCCAGGCCGCACTGATCCCGGAGCGGATCGGCCGGCGCCTCATCGCTCTGGCATTGCTCGTCGGCCTCGGCGCGGCGACATGGTTCGGCGTGCTCCGCCCCGCCGTCGATCGGGCTGCCGAGGAAGCGGCGACCGTCGTCGTCGACGAACGAGTGGCCGCCCTACAGTTGGAGTTGGGTCAGGCCCCGGCGACAAGCACGACCGTTCCCGCAGAGGGGGCGGCGATCGCCGATGCGGGTGAGTCATGGGACCGCCAGTGGACGATCAACGCCATCCAAGGCGACACCAGCCAGACGGAGCCCATCACCGTGGGAGATGGTCGCGTACTGCGGATCACGGATGTCTTCTGGTCCAACGAGGCTCAGGACACGGGCAGTGTGACCTTGTTGCGCGACGGCAAAGTCGTGCTCCAGTGGGGACTCGGCAGCAACCGCAACTGGGCACAGGCGTTCCGCAACGCGCTCGAGGTGGACGCCGGCGGCAACGTCGCGATCCAACTCGTCTGCGTCGCTCCAGGGGATCCGACGTCGACGGGTTGCGAAGTGTCCTTCACCCTCGCCGGCGCCGACGCGCCGGCCGAAGGATCCTCCTAACCGAAGACCGGGGAGTTGGCGTCCACGCCACCGTTGCTCTCGGCGATACGGATGCCATCGGACCGTAGCAGCGGATAGCGCGGGGTGGCCCCAGCCGGCACACCGTCAGACACGATCACCCGACGAAGACCCGGGACGACTCCCGCCGTTCCGACGGTGAGGTCGAACGCCCCCGTGATGTCGGTGCGCACGAGAGTGGCTCGCCCGCCTTCCCAGCCGACCGACACGTCGACGTCGGAAGGAAAGCCGAGCCCTGAGACACGAACTCTGGCTCCGGACTCCACGGACGCCGGGCTGGTCGAGATCGTCGGTTCATAGAACCCACGACCTGACAGGGTCGCCCGAGTGATTGCCCCGTCGATGCTGGTGGCGAGCAGCACCGCGCTGCGCCCACCCGAGGTCGTCGGATGGAACATGAGTCGCACCGCACATGCACCGAGATCCGGGACCGTGTAGCCACTGCACCCGTCGGAGACGACGACAAAGTCGCCCGGATGAGTGCCTCCGATCGTGACGACGCTCATCACCGCCGGACCGTTGCCCACGTTGTGCACCACGACCGACAACGTCTCGCCATCGGAAGTGGCCAATGCGTCGGCGAAGACCACGGTGGACGGGTCCGCATCGATCTTCGGGACCCCACCGGCCCCGATCACATTGGCGGCAACGGTGACAGCGGCGACCCCCTGCTCCGAAACGACGAGTTGAGAAGTGGCGAATCCGAGGGTCGTGGCGTTGAACAGCAACTGGACCGTGCACGACTCCCCAGCGGGCACGGGGAGGCCGACGGCACACGTGCCACCGGACACGAGGAACGACGGCGAGGTACTGAAGATGCTGGCCGGCACGAAGGCCCCGGGGCCGGAGTTCGTCACTGTGGTCGACTGTTCGGTCTGGACATTGACGAACGTGGTACCGACATCCACGTCGTCGATGTGCACCACTGGAGTAGCCGTGACGGCGACGATCTGCGCGCTGGCCCCGCCGATCACGGTGGCGCCGAGCACGCTGGGCGCCACCGTCTCCAGGAGTGCACTGCGTCCATTGGCGCTCATGACCGGCCGCCCCGTCACGACGGCCGCAGGGCGTTGCGTTCCCGCTTCGACGCTGACCACCGTCGTCTGACCGGATTGCGCATCAGTGGCGACGAGCACGGCCGCCGAACCGACGGCATCAGGAGCCAGGTTCCTGGCCTTCGTGAGGTAGCCGACGATCCTGCCGTCGAGCGCGAACGTCGGAGCAGCGCTGTCGCCGTCCCCAAGCACGCCCGCGATCGCCGAGACGGCCCGGATCTCCATGGCGCCGTCCTCGTCGAGGGTCCCGTTGACGTCGACGTCCCGGTCGAGCACGAAGATGTTGGCCGGGCACGCTCCGCACTCCCCATTCACTCCACCTGTGACGAGTTCGGCGTTGGCCACGAACCCGACGAAACGGCCGTCCGAGTTGACGATCGGCTCGCCCGCCCCGCCGCCGAGCGGCTCGCCCGTTGCACCGGCCGACACGAGTCGCGGTCGCCCGGCGATCTCGCGACCGTCCCACACATAGACCTGCGACGTTGCCATCTCCCCTGGCACCGTGCCGTCAGCCCAGGTGGGTGGCTGTTCGTCCGCAAACGCGTCGGAGACGTAGGCCACGAAGCGGCCATCCGCGCTGAGCGCCGGCGAAGTCTGCCCGGCCACGCGGAATTGGCCCGTGGCGGCGTCGGCCGGCAGGCCGGGAACCGCGCGGACCCGCTCCGATGCCCCGAGCGCCACTGTGGCATCGGCGACGAGGATGGTGCCGACGGGATCCGGCCCGGCAAAGCGCTCGGGAAAGACCACCCGGAACGCTGCGACCGTGCCTCCGGCGGACAGCGCGATCGTCGTCTCGGGGTCGACCACGTTCAGCGCCTCGGCTTCCCCGTTGGTGGGACTCGACATCAGTTCCCAGTCCCCACCGCCTTCATCCGGGTTGTCGGAGCACTGCGGCATGAACTGGCGGTAGACATCCCAGCGCCCCCCAGAGTCGTCGTCTCGGAACACGTCGTACGGAGTGTCGGTCACGACGGCCACGACACAACCGTCGGCGGAGATGACCCCGCCGCGGCTGGATCGTCCCGTGAACTCCGGCAACGTCGGCGTCACCTCGTAGAGATCCCCCGTGGCACGGTCCCGGAGGAGCACTGTCGTGCGCTCCTCCCCCGGGGCGGCGTCCGGGTCGGCCACCACGGTCGTGAACACCACGTAGCGGCCGTCCGCCGAGATCGACGGCTCCGTCCCACCGGTGACATCACCGGGGATGTCGCTGCGGCGCGAGATCAACTCGACGGGCGCCACCGTGAACGTCTCAAGGCTCTCGGGCAGGAAGTAGGGCGCGATCGTCGGGTCCAGGTACGAAGGCCCGCCCACGTATCCGACGTCGTCGTCTCCCGCACCACCCTCCGTGCCGGCGACGGCGGCCACGGTGGCCGTCCCCACGATTGCCGCGCACATGCCGATGAGGGCAAGTACCGCGAAGCGGCCCGGCCGCGGCGCGCGGCATCGTGTTCCTCGCATAGTGGAAGGCGTTCAGTCTAGCGACGATGGAGCGCCTGTGGAGAAGCGACCCGACGGCGGCACGACCCGTATGAGCGCGGCGACGGCGCCGTCCAGTGAGTGGTCATCCGCCGTGACCGTCACCCGAACTCCCTGCTCTTCAGCAACGGCCGACGTCACCGGGCCGATGGACACCACAACAGGTGGTACGTGGTCGAGGCCGGCGACGGCGACGAAGTGGCGCACCGTGGAACCGGACGTAAAGACAATTGCATCGGCGGACGCCGCGGCGTCCACCAACGCTTCGGGTGGTCGGGCAGCCACGGTGCGATAGGCCACGACGGCCGTCACCTGCCACCCCTTGGCAGCGAGGCCCTCGGCGACGACGGGACGTGCAGCCTCCGCGTGAGCGAGGAGCACCCTGCCGGTCCCCACCGCGAACGCATCCACCAGCCCCTCCCCGATCGATGCCGAGGCAATCAGATCTACCGGCAGGCCGAGCGCGTCGGCCGTTCCCGGGCCGATCGTGGCGAGTCGGGGCCGATCGGCGGGGTCGAGGGCCACCACGGCACCCGCCACCCGGGCGGCTCCGTTCGGTGACGTGACCACGAGCCAGTCGAAGCAAGCCAGATCCCGAAGGGCAGCGGCGAGGGCCACCCCGCCATCGACCGGGTCGACGATCTCGATGACGGGGACCTCGACCACGGCATAGCCAGCGGCCAAGAGTCGTGCCGCGAGGCCTCCCGCCTGGTCCGCCGCCCGCGTGACCACCACGACGGGCTGATGAGGCGCGGTGGGCGCCGTCACAGCCCCACGTACGTGTGGAGGACGAACGATCCGCCGACGGTCGGCTCGGCGTAGGCCCCGACCGGCAACGAGCACCCGGATCCTAACGTGGCCAGGAAGGCCCGCTCGGCCTCCACGCACGCCCGTGTGGGTCCGTGGTCGACGCGGCCGCACGCTGCGACCGTGGCGTCGTCGCCCTCGCGGCATTCGAGCGCCACCGCGCCCTGTCCCGCTTGAGGCACCATCTCGTCGAGCGAGAAGCGATGAGCGACGAGATCCTCCAGCCCGAGGATCTGCAGTGCCGCCTCGGCCATGACGATGGCGCCGCCTTCCGGGATCTTCTGCAACCGAGAATGGATGTTGCCTCTCAACTCGACGCACCGTAGATCCGGGCGGAGCGCCAACAGTTGAGCCCGACGGCGTACCGAGCCCGTGGCCACGGTGGCGCCCTCGGCGAGATCCGCCAACGCCCCCCCGACGAGCACATCCCACGGGGACCGGCGCTCACAGAACGCCGCGATGAGGAGGCCTTCGGTGATTTCGCTCGACGGGAGGTCCTTGGCGGAGTGGGCGGCGAGGTCAGCTCGGCCCTCGAGCACCGCCCACTGCACTTCCTTCACGAACACGCCCTGACCACCGATCTCGTGGAGCGGGACATCCGGTCGTTGGTCGCCCGTGGTGTGAACGAGCACGAACTCGACATCGGCCCCGGTGGCGGCTCGGAGCTGACCGGCCACCAACTCGGCCTGGCGGCGAGCCTGGGCGCTGCCCCGCGTCGCGATGCGCAGGGGCCTCATCCGACGCTCACGGGAGGTCGAAAAGCTCCCGCACGGCCGACGCATACCGCTCGCCGCGCGGCGAGCCGGCGTCCTCGCGCAGGCGTACCGACGGCTCATGCAGCAGCTTGTTGACGATGCCGGCCGTGAGGGCCTCGACGGCGTCGCGCTGCGCGGGCGTGAGGTCAGCCAGCTTGGCGCCGAAGCGATCGAGTTCGGACTGTCGGACGCTGTCGGCTCGTGCCCGCAAGGCCGCCACGAGCGGCGCCGCCTGGCGTGCGGCAGCGTCCAGTACGTGGCGCTCGACTTCCTCCTCCACGATCTGGCGCACCCGCACGGCCTCGCCGGCCCTGGCCTCGATGCCCCTGGCTGCCCAGGCCCTCAAGTCGTCGAGATCGAGGAGTGTGACCAACGGCAGGTGGCCGACGCCAGCGTCCACGTCGCGAGGCACCGCGATGTCGACCACCAGCAGTGCGCGCCCGTGACGGGCCGCCAAGCCGTGCTCCACGGTGTCGCAGTCGATGAGGATGGAGCC
>JBKJJS010000476.1:0-5514 GCA_046597895.1 Ilumatobacteraceae bacterium | reverse complement strand
GGCGACGAGTCGCAGGAGCCGGAGATCGACGGCGTGGCGTCGTCGCTCACCCGGCACTTCGACAGTCTGGAATTGCGCAGCCTCTTCACCGGTGAACACGACGCTGGCGACGCCATCGTGCAGATCAACGCCAAGGACGGCGGGGTCGATGCCCAGGATTGGGCCGAGATCCTGTTGCGTATGTACACGCGATGGTCCGAGCGTCGCGGATTCACTCTCGAGGTGGATGACGTCTCGCAGGGTACGGAGGCGGGAATTCTGTCCGCCGAACTCACCATCCGTGGCCGTTACGCCTACGGGCTCATGACCGCGGAACGGGGTACCCACCGTCTTGTGCGTATCAGCCCATTCGACAACCAAGGCCGCCGTCAAACGAGCTTTGCCAACGTCCAGGTGTGGCCTGAGATGGACGACCCCGACTTCGAGATCAACGAGGCCGATGTCCGCATGGAGGTCTTCAGGGCGTCGGGGGCGGGTGGTCAGCACGTGAACAAGACATCGTCGGCGGTGCGCCTCATCCATGTGCCTACGGGGCTCGTCGCGAGCTCCCAGGAGGAACGTAGTCAGCTGCAGAACAGGGCCAAGGGAATGGCTCGGCTGAAGTCGATGCTGGCCATCAGGGTGGAGGAGGAGCGGGCCAGCGAACTGGAGAAGATCGGCGGGCGCCAAGCCCAGGTGGGGTGGGGTAGTCAAATCCGGTCGTACGTCGTGCAGCCGTATCAAATGGTGAAGGATCTGCGATCCGGCGTCGAGACGGGCAACATCGCCGGTGTGCTCGACGGCGATCTCGACCAGTTCATGGAGGGCTACCTCCGCTGGATGCGGTCGGGTGCCGCTGCGGCGGGTGAGTAGCGCGCTACCGTCGACAGCTTCATGATCCGACTGGAAAACGTCAGCAAGATCTACGACGGCGATGTCACCGCGCTGCGGGAGGCATCGTTCGACATCCCCAAGGGCGAGTTCGTATTTCTCGTCGGGCCGTCCGGCTCTGGAAAGTCCACGATCCTGCGGCTCATGAACCGCCAGGAGAAGCCCGAGAAGGGCGCCGTGTGGGTAGCGGGGAAGAACGTCAACCAGATGCGCGAGAGCGAGATCCCGAAGCTGCGCCGCCAGATCGGCAATGTGTTCCAGGATTACAAGCTGCTGCTGAACAAGACGGTGTTCGAGAACGTCGCCTTCGCGCTCGAGGTCATCGGCCGGCCCCGCCACGTCATCCGCCAGCAGGTTCCCGCTGTGCTCGATCTGGTGGGCCTCGCCGACAAGGAGGATCGGTTCCCGAATCAACTCTCGGGCGGTGAGCAGCAGCGGGTGTCCGTGGCGCGAGCCTTCGTGAACCGGCCCCTCATCCTGCTGGCCGACGAGCCCACGGGGAACCTTGACCCGGCCACCGGTGAGGGCATCATGAAGCTGCTCGACCGGATCAACAAGACCGGTACCACCGTCGTGATGGCCACCCACGACCAGAAGATCGTGAACATGATGCGGCGTCGCGTCGTGCAATTGGACCGTGGCGTCATCGTGCGCGACCAGACCCGAGGGGTGTACGAGTAGATGTTCTCCCGCATCGGCTACGCGCTCCGCGAGACGTGGCAGGGCTTCAAGCGCAACATCACGCTGACGGTGGCATCGATCCTCACCGCTGCCGTGTCGTTGTTGTTGGCCGGCATGTCGTTCCTCATCCAGCAGGCATTCGACCAAGTGCTCGAGCAGTGGCGGGGCAACGTCGAGTTCGTGATCTTCATGAAGCCGGACGCCAGCCCGGATCAGATCGCCGCCGTCACGGCCGCCCTCGCCGATCAGCAGGCGGCCGGCGTCGTGGCGGACGCGCCCTTCCTCTCGAAGGAGGCGTCGTACAAGGAGTTCAATCGACTCTTCCAGACGAACCCCACGATCCGCGAGACGCTCACGCTGGAGGACATGCCAACGCAGTTCAAGGTGTCGCCGGCCTCCGAGGAGGAGGCGGTGATCGACAACCTGATTCTTCAGTTCCGCGATCGTCCGGGTGTGCTCGAGGTGAAGTCGCAGGAGGAGTACGTCAAGGTCATCAGCAAGCTCTCCGGCTTCATCAGATGGGTGACGACAGGTCTGTGGATCGTCCTGTTGGGCACCGCAGTCGGCCTCATCTGGAACACCATTCGCACCGCCATGTTCGCCCGACGGCGCGAAATCGAGGTGATGAAGCTCGTCGGGGCCACGAACTGGTTCATCCGGATACCGTTCATGCTCGAAGGCCTCGTGCAGGGACTCATCGGTGCCTTGGTGGCGAGTGCGTCACTACTCGGCTTGAACATGATCTGGACGGACCGAATCAAGTCGGTCACGACTGGCCTTGACAAGTCCAACGACCTCGCGCTCGTCTACTTCATCGTCCAGACCGACTATGTCGCGTCGATCATGTTGTGGCTCGTCGTCCTCGGAATGCTCGCCGGTTTCGTGGGCGCTGGCATCGCCGCGTCGCGGTTCCTCGACGTGTAGCGGTCGTATTTCAGTCGTCACGGTCCCGGGCCGTTGGCTGCGCAGCCGCCAGCACTAGCGTCGTCGCTGTGGAGTACACCCAGATCACGTACGAGGTCGCTGACCATGTGGCGACGCTCACCCTGAACCGACCGGATCAACTCAACGCGTTCACGAACGTGATGATGCGGGAGCTCATTGATGTCTTCGATCGTGCCGACGCCGACGACGACGTTCGTGTGGTCGTCGTGACAGGTGCAGGTCGAGGATTCTGCGCAGGGGCCGATCTCTCCGGCGGGGGAGACACGTTCGCCCGTGGCGGTAGCGACATCCAAACCCAGGCGGGTGTCCCCCGCGATGGCGGTGGCATGGTGTCGTTGAGGATCTTCGAATCCAAGAAACCGGTGATTGGCGCCATCAACGGGGCGGCGGTGGGCGTGGGGGTGACGATGACCTTGCCGATGGACATCCGCCTCGCCAGCACGGCGGCTCGCTTCGGCTTCGTGTTCGCCCGCCGGGGGATCGTTCCCGAGGCCTGCTCGTCGTGGTTCTTGCCCCGTGTCGTCGGTATCTCGAAGGCTGCCGAGTGGGTGTACACCGGCCGGGTGTTTCCGGCGTCAGAGGCTCTCGACGCCGGACTCGTCCGCAGTGTCCACGAGCCGGATGAGTTGCTACCGGCGGCGTACGAGATCGCCAGGGAGATCGCCGAGAACACCGCCCCGGTCTCGATTGCGTTGTCTCGCCAGATGCTCTGGCGAATGCTCGGAGCCGATCACCCGATGGAAGCGCACCGGGTCGACTCGCGTGGTATTCAGAGCAGGGGTGCCAGCGCTGACGCCCGAGAGGGTGTGATCAGCTTCTTGGAGAAGCGGCCGGCCATCTATCCCGTCAAGGTCAGCGACGGCCTTCCCGAGATCTTCCCCGGCTGGCGCGACCCCGACTTCTCCTGACCGATCCGCTACAAGATGCGGATCACGGTGAGGCCGTCGCCGACGGGCAGGATGTAGCTCTCCACCCTCTGATCGGCGGCGACGGCGTCGTTGAACACCTGCAGCGCCGCAGTATCAGCGTCGCCGTCAGCGGCCGCTTCGAGAATCTTGCCGGACCACAAGGTGTTGTCGACGAGGATCACGCCACCTGACCGCATCCGGGGGAGTAGTTCCTCGAAGTAGGCGAGGTAGCCCGTCTTGTCGGCGTCGATGAACGCGAGGTCGATCACGTCGTCGGCGGGCAGTCCGCGGAGTGTGTCGAGGGCTGGAGCGATGCGCAGGTCGATGCGGTCGGCTACTCCAGCGCGTTCCCAGTACACCTGGCCGATCGACGTCCACTCGTCGTTGATGTCGCAACAGGTGAGGCGGCTCCCGGGGCCGGCCGCGCGCGCCATGCACAAGGCCGAGTACCCGGTGAACGTGCCGATCTCGACGATTCTCCGAGCGCCCACGAGGCGCACGAGCAGCTCCATGAGCGCGCCCTGATCCGGTCCGATCTGCATGCCGGCAGCGCGGCCCAACTTCTCGGTGGTCTCAGCTATGAGCGCCTGCTGGAGGTCGTCTGGTTGCGGCAGTCGATCAGCGATGTACTGGGCGATGGCGGGGTCGAGCCACGGGCTCGGAGCGCGGGAGGACATGTGACAAGCGTAGGCAGTAGCCGCCCGGAGCGAGGTTTGATCCGGTGCCGGACTGGGCACTGTGACGTACGTAACTGAAACGTCGTGTGACGAACGGAACACCAAAACCGGGAACGGCAACGGCTCCGCTGGCGTTGAAATACTTGAGTGTCAAAGAAGGAGAAAGAACAATGAGCACCCTCTTGGGAGAACGGATCGAGACCGGCGATGTGATCGAGATCACGCACGCCGGCGAGTGGATGAGTGCGTTGGTGCTGCTCGCCACCGCGGAGGCACTGATCCTTGACGTGTGCGACGGCTCGACGCCGTTCGTGGTGCGTCCGGACGAATTGTTCGAGTACCGCATCTTCTCCGGGGCCTGAGCCCCCGGTCCGTCAGCCTGTGGGCGTGCCCCCCCGCCCATAGGCTGCGAGCATGCCCCTTGATGGCTCGTCGCCCCCCCTGTACGACGCCGTCGGGGGCATGCGCTTTTTTGAGGTTCTCGTGGACGCGTTCTACGCCGGAGTCGCCCTCGATCCTGCGCTGTTGGCGCTGTACCCCGAGCCAGGCGATCTGTCCGGCGCCCGGCACCGGCTGACATTGTTCCTCGCCCAGTTCTGGGGCGGCCCCACGACGTACTCGGACGAGCGGGGTCACCCCAGGTTGAAGATGCGCCACTTCCCGTTCAGGATCGGCGAGGCGGAGCGGGACCGCTGGCTGCACCACATGCTGAACGCCATTGACGAGGTCGTCGCCGACGCAGAGGTGCGCGACGAGCTGCGCGCCTACTTCGTGCCCGCGGCCGAGCATCTCCGCAATGACAGCCCCCTGCGATTCACCCCAGGCGCATAAGGGCGTAGCACGCCACCGCCGCCGCCGCCCCTACATTCAATGAGTCGACACCAGCGCGCATCGGAATCCGGGCCCGCACGTCGGCCGCCGCCAAGGTGGGCTCTCGAAGCCCGTGTCCCTCGGCCCCGAGAATGAGTGCGATCCGCTCTGACGGCGGCACGACATCGATGTCGACGGCGTCAGAGGCGGGCGTGAGCGCGACCACAAGGAACCCCCGCTTGCGAAGGGAGCCAAGCCCTCCTGGCAGCGCCGCGGTGCGGGCATACGGGAATCGGTAGACCTGGCCCATCGACACCCGAGAGGCGCGCCGGTAGAGGGGATCGGAGCACGTCGGGTCGAGGAGCATGGCGTCGACGCCGAGAGCGACAGCACTCCGCACGATGACGCCGAGATTCGTAGGGTTGTTCACCCCTTCGAGCACGAGCACCCGCTGGGCGCCCTCGACGACGGCCTCAGCGGTGGGTACGGGCCGACGGTCGAACGACGCCAGCATTCCCCGGTGCTCAGCCATCCCCGTGATGCGCTCAAGCACTCGAATCCCCGCGGCGAACACCGTCGTGCCGGGCGGGAAACCTGATGGGATCGGTACGCGGCGGGCGGCG
>JBKJJS010000288.1:0-8414 GCA_046597895.1 Ilumatobacteraceae bacterium | reverse complement strand
GGCCACGACACCATCACGTAATCGAGCCGTCGGTTCGGCCACGCCGAGTTCGCGCTGTAGGGGTTGTCGGCGCGCCACGTCGCGCCCGCTGATGACTCGCGCCCGCCCGCGCCGACGTGCTCCCACACATCCGACAGCACGACCCCATCAGCCCCGGGTCGGCGACCGGTGAGGAGCCGCACCTCGTCACTGTCCGGCACGGCGTTCAGGTCCGCCCCGATGACCACAGGAAGCTCGCGCTCGGCCCCACCTCGAACCTCGCCCACGATGCGTAGCAAGGCCTCGGCGTGAAGGTGGCGCGCGGCCGATCCGTCGAACCGGTGCTCGAAGTGCGTCGAGATGAACGGCCAGCGCCCCCACGGTGTCTCCACCCATGCCACCACTGCCTGGCGGTAGGGAGGACCCCCATCCAGCCGTGGCAACGGATGGATCACCGACTCCGCTACCGGCCAGCGGCTGAGCACGGCGTTGCCGAGCCATCGCCCACTGAACCACGGCCCGTCGGCCCACACGTGGTGATAGCCGCCGACGGCATCGGCGAGGACGGCTGGCTGGCACACGCCCCCCTCGTCGGCCCAGGCCTCCTGGAGACAGATGACATCGGCGTCAACGGAACGCAGCACGTCGAGGATGGCGCGTTCGCGCTGTTCCCACTGCCCGTGGCGACCCCAGAGGTTCCAGGTGAGAACGCGGATCGTCATACGGGAACGTCTGCTGTCGGACGGTTCGGGGCAAGGCCGAGCGCCGGCCGCCCTGCTACCAGACTGGCCACACATCGATGCCGCACGTCACGCACTTTGCCACACCGCGCCGCCGATCCGCACCGTCGCGGAACACCCCTCAGACGTACGGTTTGACCATCGTCTCGATATATGGAGTCAGCAACTCCGCCGCCGCCGTGGTGAGATGGCTCTCGTCGCGGTAGAGCAGAACGTCACCGATCACGACGGGGCAGGACGACTCACCGCACAACCAGTCGCCGGTCGTCACGAGCCGGGCGTCGTACTTCTCGGCGACCTCGGCGTCGACGGCGAGCCATTGCGGCTTGATCGCCGTACCACGCGACGCGTTGCACTTCGTGAGGCTGCGAAGGTGGGCGGCGACGCACGACGGCACGTCGTCCTTCGGTGTCGGGGTGTCGCCCAGGATGAGCACCTCGTCGGCCACGCCCCGGAAGTCCGCCATGGTCTTGTCCAGCCCGGTTCGCCACTGACTCGGTGAGCTGCCTATGTACCGGAACGACGCCATCACGACAAGATCGGGCTGCAGTTCGGTCACCCGCTCGAGCACGTTGGCCCGCCACGTCCGGCATTCCTTCTCCTGGCCGGCGATCTGCAATGGGATATCCCCGGTGGGGCAGGCCTGCTTCGTCATGACCACGAGCTTCCAGCCCTGAGCGCGGGCGGCGGCCTCGAAGGCCACGAACCACTGCGCAGCGTGCGAGTCCCCAAACAGCACGACCGTCTTGGCGGACCCGACGCGGCCGTACGCACATTCGCCGGGCATGGTCACGTTGCCACCGAGGATGCAGCCATCGGCGTACACCGCGGGTTTGTCGTCGTAGACGGTCCGCAATGACGGCCGCAGGTTGGACGGCACGAGCTGGTTGGCGACCGCATCATCCAACTGCTGGGCATTGACCTTCGCCATACGGACCAATGCGTCGGGATTCGCAGGGTACGGCTCCTCCGATCGCACCGTCGTGGCCGGTCCCGACGTGACGACACCGTCAACCGAGGTGTCGTCAACCGAGGTGTCGTCCGGAGTCGAGCCGTCGACGACGACAATCGTCGGTGCCTCGGAGGCGACGCCGGCATCCAACGCCGGAAGGAGCGCCAGCATCGCCACTGAGGTCAGCACTCCAGTCGCCACCAAGGCACCGCCGAAGCGCAGGCTTCGCGATGGCCGCGCCGCCAGCCAGACATTGCGCCGCAGCGGATCCTCGAGCACCCGGAACGACACGGCGGCGACCCCGACGGACAGCACGAGCAGCCCACTTCGTTGGATGGCTGACAGCGGGCCCCACTTCGCGTCGGAGAGCACGAGGATCGGGAAGTGCCACAGGTAAATGGCGTACGAGTGCTTGCCGATCCACAGCATGACGGGCATACCGAGCAGGCGCCCGGGGCCGGCGGGCGCGTTGACTCCGCCGATGATCACCAACATCGTCGCCACAACCGGTAGCGCAGCGCGCGCCCCGGGAAAACCGTATTGGGGGTCGATGAATGTGATGCAACACACGACGATTCCCGCCAGGCCGATCCACGCCATCGCCGCCCGTCGCTGCGGGTTCGACCGGAACAAACCGGCACCGGCCAACGCCAGTCCGGCGCCGGCCAACAACTCCCACGCCCTGGGGGGCAGCCAGTAGAACGTGAACGGCTGGCGCGAAGGCGTCAGGAGCACGCACATCGCAAACGACGCAATGCCGATCACCGCGGCGACCGTGGCGGCCAGCCGCCGGAAGTGACCACCGGAACGAAGGACGCCGACGAGGATGAGCGGCCAGAACAGGTAGAACTGCTCCTCGACCGCCAGGGACCAGAAGTGGAGCAGCGGTTCGGGCAAGGTCAGCTGGGAGTAGCCGCCGCGGGTCCAGAACAAGACGTTGGCGCTGAACCCTGAGGCGGCGATGCCTGACCGGTTCACGAATCCCTGCGTGAGTGGGTCGACCATGGAGCGAGCGGCCACCAGGGTCGCCACGACCACCAGTGTCAACGCCGGCAACAGCCGTCGCGCCCGCCGAGCCCAGAAGCGAGCGAGCGAGATGGAACCGGTGCGGGCGACCTCATTGGTGAGGAGCCGGGTGATCAGGAACCCCGACAACACGAAGAACACATCAACGCCTACGTAACCCCCGTCGAACGGGCCGAGGTCGGCGTGGTAGAGCAACACCGCGATGACCGCGATGGCACGGAGCCCTTCGATGTCTGGCCGGAAGTCCGTCTCGCCCCCTGAACCGGCTTGCGCCCCTGAACCGGCTTGCGCCCCTGAACCGTCTTGCGCCCCTGAACCGGCTCCGGCCCGGTGGCCCGTCGATGAACGTTCCCGGCGTCTCGGAACCTGCGCCGACGAGCCGAGCGGGGCGGGGCTCTGATCTCGTGGAACGGCCCGCAGGAGTGGGTCACCGGTGATCTCGAACGTGCCCTGCTCCATTCCCTTCACCGGGTGCGGAGGTTACACAGCGGATCGCGCGGGAAGCAGCGCGCGCACGCCCTCGATCGTGTCGGCCTGTGAAGCCAACTTGTCCTCCCGGTAACGCTTCACCCTGGCGAATCGCCGCGCCACGCCACCCGGGTACCGCCGCGAGATCTGTACACCGTCTACCGCAATCTCCACCACGAGTTCGGGCCGGAGGTGCACTGCCCACTGGTCCCGGGCGGGTTCGAGCTGAGGAAACCGCTCCGTCTGCCACGTCAGCATGGCGTCCGTGGTGACGAGTGACGGGATGCGGTGGAGCGGCGCCACGGTGGCCAGCAGATCCCGACGCACCGACAGCGCCTCCCCGATGAGGTCCGTTCCGTCGACATGCAGGATGTCGAAGAAGAAGCCATCGAGCGCGAGCGACCGCGGGTGCAACGAGCAGGCGGTGGCGGCGACGCCAGGCACGTCGCTGGACTTGTGAACTCGGATGCGGGCTCCATCGAGCTTCCACTCGACGACAGCCGGTCCGGTGAGGGCAAGTGCCGCAACGACGCTCGGCGCCGACGCGGCGAGCATTGGCTCGACGGCGAGCAGGGTCACTGCTCAGATCCGACCAGCCGCCCGCGCCGCCTCCTCCGCCGCCTGGAGCTGTCCGTCGATGATGGCGAGGCCTCCATCCCAGAAACCAGGGTCAGCGAGATCGCAGTCGACGAGCTGCCCGAGCTCTTCCGGGCTGAGCGAGCCACCTGCCTTCAGCAGCTCCAGGTATCGGGGCACGAACTCCTCCCCGACCTCCTCGTAGCGGCGGTACACGCTGAGCGCCAGTAGCTGGCCATACGCATACGCGTAGACGTAGCCCGGCGTGTGGATGAAGTGCGGGATGTAGCTCCACCACGTGCGGTAGCCCTCGGTGATCTCCACCGCATCTCCGAGCATGGCGTGCTGAGTGTCGAACCAGATCTCGCTGAACCGATCGACAGACAGCTCACCCTCGTCCCGACGTGCCGTGTGGATGCCGGCTTCGAACCGGTTCATGGCGATCTGGCGGAAGACCGTGCCGACGGCGTCATCCATAGAGGTGGCCAACAGGGCGAAGCGCTCGTTCGGGTCGGTGAGCTGCGCGAGGAGTCGCCCCCGTGTCACCGTCTCACCGAAGACCGAAGCGGTCTCGGCCAGCGTCAGCGGAGTCGCCATCTGGAACACGCCCTGCTCCCGTGACAGGTAGGCGTGGACCCCGTGGCCGAGTTCGTGAGCGAGCGTCGTGACGTCGCGGGTCCGCGAGGTCCAGTTCAAGAGGAGGTAGGGGTGATGGCTCGGCACGGTGTACGCGCAGAACGCCCCGCCCCGCTTGCCCGGCCGGGTAGGCGCATCGACCCAGGGCTCGTGGAGGAAGCGGCGAACGATCGATGCCAATTCGCCCGAGAACGACCCGTACGCGTCGACCACGGTTTCCGTCGCCGCCGACCAGCCGATCGTGGCGTCGGTGGTCGCCACGGTTGCCGCCCGGTCGTAGTCGGCGAGGCGGGACAGGCCGAGCGCCTTCGCCTTCAACGCGTACCAACGCTGCGGGATGTCGTAGCGAGCCACTACGGAATCGACGAGCGCCTGGACGGACTCATCACTGGCCTCGTTGGCGAGGTTCCGGTTCGTGATCCAACTCGGGTACGTACGAAGGCGGTCATCGGTGGACTTGTCGTTGAGCAGCGTGTTGAAGACGAACGCCCGGGTTCGCAGGCCGGGTGCCAATCCTTCCGTGACCGCGGCGTGGGCCGACTGGCGCACGGCGCGATCCGAATGGCCGAGCAGGGACAGGCCGTGTTCTAGAGGCGCATTTCGCGTCGAACCGTCCGGATTGTCGAGGCGCACCTCGATGGCGGACATCTGTTCGTCGAAGAGTCGGGACCACGCTGACGCGCCGGTCACCGCCTTTTCCTTCATGATGCGTTCCTCGGGCTCGGTGAGGAGAAACGGTTGGTACCGCCGCGCGGAGCGCAGGTGGTGCCGAATGAAGTCCATCGAAGCCGAGGGATCATCGAGCACGGCAGACACGTGGTCCTCAGGTGCCTCCGCCCACTCGAGATCGATGAACAACAGCGGGGTCGTGATCGCCGTCGAACGCGCTTCGACATGAGCCATCCGGGCACCGTTCTCCGGATTGCCCGTGTCCTCAGCGAACTTCAACCCGGCGTAGTTGTCGGCCCGGCTCATCAGCTCGATCATGTCGGCGTAACGGCGATGGAAGGCCGCTAACTCCTTGGCGTTCATGGAAGCGATGCGGCCCCGCCCGCTCGCGATGAGCTCGGTGGCGATGACCGCGGCGTCGTCGAAAAGCGCATCGATTCCCGGCCGGCCGTCGAGGAGGGTCTCGAGATCCCACCCAACCTGAGCGGCGGCGAGATCGTCCTGCTGTTCGTTCGTGACGGTCATGGCGTATGAGGCTAAACGCTGGCAAGCTCTCCCGTGGCCGCCGTCGCGGTCGACGAACGAGGGGGTGGCCGATGGCCGGACAGTTCGAGAACAAAATCGCCTTGGTGACGGGGGCGGCCTCGGGCATCGGCGAGGCCACCGCCCGACGGCTCGCAGCGGACGGCGCGTTGGTGGTGTGTGCTGACGTGAATCTGGCGGGCGCCGAGCGGGTCGCCGCGGAGACCTCTGGCCGCGCCATCACCCTCGATGTGCGTCGCATGGACGCGTGGGAGCAGGCGCTCGCCGACATCGTGGCCGTGCATGGGCGGATCGACATCGTGCACCTGAACGCCGGCGTCATGACCCGCCCGACGGGCGCACCGCTGAGCGACGACCCTGTGCCGTGGTTGCAGCAGGAGGGCTACGAGAAGGTCATGGCCGTGAACGTGGACGGTGTGGCGTACGGGTTGATGGCCGCCATCCCCCACATGACGGCCGCGGGTGGCGGTGACATCGTCGTCACGGCTTCGATCGCCGGGATCATGGCTCAACCACCAGACCCCATCTATTCGATGTCCAAGCACGCCGTGGTCGGGCTGGTCCGGGGGGCCGGTCCCGCTCTTGCGAGCCGCAACATCCGCGTGAACGCCGTGTGCCCTGGCGGCGTCGACACGAACATCGTCCCGCCCGATCTCAAAGGGCAGGGCCGCCGATTCTCGCCTCCGTCGTACATCGCCGACGCCGTCGTCACCATCCTCACCTCAGGCGGAAATGGGGAGATCTGGGTCGCGTACGAGGAGGGCATTGAGCCCTGGCGTTACGAGCACCCCAGCCCGCGCCGCTAGCGGTCGACGACGACTCGTACCTCGGAGAACCACAGGATGCTGCGCGACATGTCGAGGAAGTCGGCCTCGTCAGCCACCACCCGGGCCCGCACCTCGGCCGCCCGCTCCGGCGACGGGGTCACGGGGTCGATCCAGATCTCGCTGACGCCGTCGAACGGTTCGGGCGCCCCTCGGCGGGCGCGTAGGGGGAATTCTTCGGCGTCGTCTGGAGTGTGCATCTGGATGTAGTGCCCGAATCCGAACACGTCGTTGTTCGCCAGCGCCAGCGGTCCGTGAATGTCGTGCCAGCGATGCAGAAAGTGCTGACGGGTCACGCTGGGCTGGCGGCGCAGCGCAGCCGTGAGGCGCAGCCCTTCGTGGGGCCGGTCCTGCATCAGATGCTCATCGGCCATCCAGATCGGTGACTGCGCGAGGTCGATGAAGTTGCGCTCATCGGCCAGCATGTCGGCGCCCGCCTGCTGGCGCTCCTCGGGCGTGCCCGACGGCGCCGGGCCGTCAAACCACAACTCGGCGATGCCGTCGAACTCGGGCAACTGGCCGTCACGCGCCGGACCGACCGTGTGGACCTGCTGGTATCGCCGGATGCCGACGGTCTCGGCGCGCGCCGCCACCAGAGGCGCGTGGTTGTTCCACCAGTAGTGCTGGAACTCCTGACGCGTGAGGTGCGGCAGCCGCCGCAGCATGAAGACGAGGCGCTGCGTGGTCATGGCCGGCCCGCCTGGCTCACATGCCGTCGGCGAGGACGGCGAATCCAACCGAACCGTCGAGGCGCAACTGGACGACCGCTTGGTACTCGGGCGAGTTGTACCACTCCATGGCGGCCTCGTTGTCCGGGAACTTCAAGATGACGACACGGCCACCCGGCGCTTCGCCCTCGATGTTCACGGCGGTTTCCGTGAACGCCAGAACCTCGATGGCGCGGCCGGCGAGAGATGCCGGCGCACCGGCGAGGTACTGGTTCAGCTTGTCGCGGTCGGTGACCTTGGAGATGGCAATGAAGAGGGCGCTCATGGCCACGAACCCTAGGCGACCGTCGACTGGCGCGCCCTGGTCACTCCTGCGCCAAGATGGTTGGAGACAGAGGCAGAAGAGCAGCGCGACAGGCAGAGGAGACGCCACGATGACCACGATCGACGAACGACCCGGTGACGCCCGCAGTAGCGGACCGTCGGTGCAGGAGATGCTGGACACGGATTCGCGTCCGGTGCCCGTCGCCTTGCGCGACCACTCGTACCGGTACCTCGGCTCGGCCGATATCCCGCGGACCCGTTACACATCGCCTGCGTTCGCCGCTCTTGAAGCGGAGTACATGTGGAAGCGAACGTGGCAGGTGGCGTGCCGCGAGGAGGACCTCCAAAAGACGGGGGACCACGTCGTGTACGACGTCGTCGACGAGTCCGTGATCGTGACGCGCCAAGCCGATGGGTCCATCAAGGCCTTCCACAACTCATGCCTCCACCGCGGCACGAAGCTACGTGTCGAAGACGGCAGGGTCGGCTCGTTCCGCTGCCCGTTCCACGGCTGGACGTGGGGGGTGGACGGCACGCTCGCCGACATGCCGTGCGACTGGGACTTCCCCCACGTCACTCAGGATCCGCTGTCGACATGCCTGCCCGAGGCGCTCGTCGCCACGTGGGCTGGCTTCGTGTTTGTCAACCTCGACCCGGCGTGCGAACCGTTCGAGACCTATGCCGCCAAGCTCATCGAACACTTCAGCACGAGTTTCGGGATCGAGAAGCGTTACAGCGCATTCCACGCGGTCAAGGAAGTGCCGTGCAACTGGAAGGTCTGCATGGAAGCGTTCAGCGAGGGCTACCACGTCATCGCCACCCACCCGCAGATCATCGAGTTCACGGCCGACGCCAACAGCGAGTATTCGGTGTGGCCTGACGCGCCGTACGTGAGCCGGTTCATCAACGGTTTCGGTCTGCAGAGCCCCCACATCAAGGAGCAACTCTCGGCGCAGCAAGTGGTCGATGCGTACGTCGCCTTCTCGGCGCGGGCGGCCCGGGGTGCGAG
>JBKJJS010000401.1:0-19465 GCA_046597895.1 Ilumatobacteraceae bacterium | reverse complement strand
CCGGAAGGTGAGGTCTACGTCGCCATCGGGAGTCCCCGCGGCGAGATCGGCTGCTACATCGTGTCGGATGGTTCGTCGACGCCGTACCGCATCCACGTGCGAGCCCCATCGTTCGTGAACATCCAAACGCTGCCCCACATGATGCGTGGAGGCCTGTTCGCCGACGCCGTCGCCGTGATCTCGTCGGTCGATCCTGTCCTCGGCGAGGTCGATCGATGAGCAGGCTCAATGAGCGCAACTTGGCGATCGCCGAGGAGATCATCGGGCGCTACCCACGCCCGCGTTCAGCAATGATCCCGTTGCTCCACCTGTCGCAGGAGCAGAACGGGCACATCACGAACGAGGCGATGACCCACATTGCGGACCTCGTCGGTGTCACGTCCGCCGAGGTGTACGGCACCGCCACCTTCTACGAAATGTTCAAGTTCGAAGAGGTCGGCCGCTACTGCATCAACGTGTGCAACAGCATCTCGTGCCACCTGCTCGGCTCCGGCGCACTGCTGGAGCACGCCGAGCATCGGCTCGGCATCAAGGCGGGGTCCACCACGCCGGATGGTCGGTTCACGCTCGAAGCCGTCGAGTGCATGGCGGCCTGCACCGACGCTCCGGCCGTCCAGGTCAACTACCGCTACCGCTACGAGGTCACGCCCGACGCGTTTGACCAACTGATCGTGGACCTCACCTCCGGCTCGCTCGACGATGAGATCCCGCCGCACGGAACGTTGGCTCGGGTGCGCCAGCACATCCCGGCCGACAAGGCCGCCGGCAACGTGAGCCCTGACGTGCCCGTCGGCCCCGTGTGGATGGAGGCGCCCAAGTGACGACCTACCCGTGGGCGAGGGGCTTCGTCGCCGGCGACCGGCCACAGGTCGTCACGAGTCGGTTCTCGTACGAGGACTCGTTCACGCTCGATCGATACTTGGCGACCGGCGGCTATCAAGGTCTCGCGGCGGCACTGGCGAAGACGCCATCAGCCGTCCACGACGATGTGCGGGGCGCCACTGTCCTCGGTCGTGGTGGCGCCGGCTTCCCTGCCGGCATCAAGTGGGGCCTCATGCCGGCGGGCAAGTTCCCCCGTTACCTGGTGGTCAACGGCGACGAGTCTGAGCCCGGCACCTACAAGGACCGCCTGCTCATGGAGCGCGATCCGCATCAACTCATCGAGGGCTGCCTGATCGCCTGCTACGCCGCAGGGCTGTCCCAGTGCTTCCTGTACATCCGGGGCGAGATGGCACTCGCCCACGAGCGGGTGGGTCAGGCGCTCAATGACGCATATGCCGCGGGGTACGTCGGCAAGAACATCCAAGGCACCAACTTTTCGGTCGACATCGTGTTGCACTGGGGAGCGGGCGCGTACGTCGTCGGCGAGGAGACCGCACTCATCGAGTCGTTGGAGGGCAAGCGCGGCGAGCCCCGCTTGAAGCCGCCGTTCTTCCCGGCGGCCATCGGTCTCTACGGCCAGCCGACCGTCGTCATCAACGTCGAGACCCTGGCCAACCTGCCCTGGTTGCTCACGAACGGGATCGAGGCGTACACGGCGATCGGCACTGCTACCTCGCCCGGCACTCGTATGGTCGCCGTGTCGGGCCACGTGCAGCGGCCCGGTGTCTACGAGATCATCAACGGTACGACGACATTCCGGGATCTGCTCTACGGCGACGAGTTCTGCCAGGGCATCCGCCAGGGCAACGAACTCAAGGCGTTCGTCCCCGGTGGCGGTTCGGCCCCGTGGTTCACGCCGGAGCAGCTCGACTTGCCGTTCGAGGGAAAGCTCGTCGGGGCGGCGGGGTCCATGCTGGGCTCCGGTGCGGTGATGGTGATGGATTCCACGACCGACATCCCGGCCGCCGCGCTGTCGCTCACGCGGTTCTACGCCCACGAGAGTTGCGGCCAGTGCACGCCGTGCCGCGAGGGTGGGACGTGGCTGGAGAGGATCCTTGCCCGGATCTGTGACGGGCATGGCACGTCCAGTGATCTCCACCTGCTCATCGAGGTCGGCACGTCGATCTGTCCTGGCGAGTTCCCCCATGCCGCGAGCAGCGCGCTCGGGCTCGAGGCGGCGCCGTTCCCGTACAAGATGACGACAATCTGCTTCGTTGGCCCCTCGGCCTATGCGCCGATCCATTCGGCGCTCACCCTGTTCCGCGAGGAGTTCGAGGCCAAGATCGTGAAACGCATGTCGATTCCAGTGACGGCGAGTCCGGCACCGGCCGGTCCGGTCATGGCGGTGCACGCGTGACCGATACTGTCAACTCACCGAACGCGACAGAAGCTGACGCCCCGCCGCCGGACCCGAACGCGGTCAACGTCACGATCAACGGCGTGTCCCATGTGGCTCGCAAGGGGCAACTTGTCATCGAGGCGGCCGCCGACGCCGGCGCCTACATCCCGCGGTTCTGCTACCACGAGCGAATGACCCCGGTCGGCAAGTGCCGTATGTGCCTCGTCGAAGCCGACAGCGGCCGCGGCCCTGCGGTGACGGTGTCGTGCATGGTCAGTGTCTCGCCCGACATGAAAATCGAGACCGACTCGCCCACGGCGAAGCGGATGCAGGAGGGCGTGCTCGAATTGTTCCTCGCCAACCACCCCCTGGACTGCCCGGTCTGCGACAAGGGTGGCGAGTGCCCGCTGCAGGACCAGGCCTTCAGCCACGGTCCTGGCGAAAGCCGGTACGTGGAGGAGAAGCGCCACTTCGAAAAGCCCATCCCGATCAGCGAATTGGTGTTCCTCGACCGAGAGCGATGCATCCTGTGCGATCGCTGCACCCGCTTCGCCGACGAGGTCGCAGGCGACCCACTCATCAGCTTCACCTTCCGGGGCAACACCACGCAGGTGAATACGTTCCCGGACGAGCCGTTCTCGTCGTACTTCTCGGGCAACACCGTGCAGATCTGCCCGGTCGGCGCGCTCACCGCTAAGCCCTACCGCTTCAAAGCCCGGCCGTGGGATCTCGAACAGATGGAGTCCACCTGCACGACGTGCGCCGTCGGTTGCCGCACGGTGGTGCAATCGAGCCGTGACGAGTTGTTGCGCTACGAAGGCGTTGACAACGACGCCGTCAACTGGGGCTGGCTGTGCGACAAGGGCCGCTTCGGGTTCGAGGCCATCAACAGTGAGGCCCGGCTGCAGGCGCCCGCAGTTCGCACGAGCGACGGGTTCGCGTCGACGAGCTGGAGCGCCGCGCTCGATACGGCGGCCAGGTTGATCAAGGGCGCCATCACCTCGCACGGTGCCGCCAGCATCGGCATCATCGGCGGCGCCCGCGGCACCAACGAGGATGCCTACGCGTGGGCCCGCCTGGCCCACGACGTCATCGGCACACCCCACGTCTATTCACAGCAGCTCGACAGTCTGCGCTCCGAGGTGCTCGATCTGCCCCGAGCCACCATCGACGACGCGGCGAACGCCGCCACGATCGTGCTCATGGCGCCGGACCTCAAAGAGGAACTGCCGGTCTTGTACCTACGCCTGCGTGACGCTGCCGCGAAGCGCCGTAGTCGCATCCTCGAATTCACGCCCAGGTCCACTGGCCTTACGAAGTACGCGTGGCGCTCGATTTCCTATCGGCCAGGCCAGCAAGGCGACGCCATCACCTCGGCGGTGGCCGACACCGACGTCGCTGCTCAGCTGGCCTCGGGCACCGTGGTCGTCGTAGCTGGCAAGCCCAACTTGGCCGAGGCCGGCAGCTTCCAGACCGACGCACTCCTCACGTTGCTGGATGCCGCGCCGCACGCCAAGGTGCTTCCGGCGTTCCGGCGGGGCAACGTCGTCGGCGCCTTGCAGCTCGGCATGGTGCCGGGCGAGGGTGGCAACTTCGCCGCCGGAATCCTCGCCGACGCCGCCAGCGGCGCATTGCAGTGTCTCGTGCTCGTGGGCGCCGATCCGCTGGCCGACTTCCCCGACGCCGATCTCGCTCGACGCGCTCTCAATACCGTGCCCGTCGTGATCGCCGTCGACACGTTCCTCACGCCGTCGGCCCAGCACGCCCAGGTGGTGCTCGCTGCTGCCGCGGCCGGCGAGAAGTCCGGCACCGTGACGAACCTCGAGGGTCGCGTGCAGACCGTGGCCAAGAAGGTCACCGTCACCGGCACGAGTCGTCCGGATTGGATGATCGCCGCCGAACTCGCCACCCGCCTCGGCCACGACCTCGGCTTCGCCTCCGTCGATGAGATCACCGAAGCGATCGCCGCCAACGTGCCGGCCTACGCGGGCATCACGCCGGCGGCTCTGAAGGTGGCGAAGGACGGCCTCCTCGCCGTACCCGAACCGAAGCGATCGCTCCAGCGGGTCGGGCAGGCCGCTCCGATGAGCAGCGGCTACGACTACCGCCTCGTGGTCGGCCGTGAGCTGTACGACAACGGCGTCAACACCCGGATGTCGCCGTCGCTCGTCGGGTTGGCCCGCGGTATGCGCGTGCTCGTCCACCCCGTCGATCTCGAGCGGATCGGCGTACGGTCCGGCGGCCAGATCAGGGTGTCCAGCCCCAGAGCATCGATGGAGTTGACCGTCGTCGCCGACGCCGGCGTCACGCGATGGACGGCATGGATGCCGTTCAACCAGCCGGGCGGTTGTGCCGCCGACTTCCTCGACTGCACCGCCCTCGTCACCGACGTGCGGCTCGAGGCGTTGTGATGTTGGCGCTCGATCCGCTCTTCTCGGACGGCGTCTCGTGGGGGGACTTCGCCATCGTCGGCGTCAAGGTGGTGTTCGCGTTCGTCATCCTGCTGGTCGGCACGATGTTCATGGTGTGGTTCGAGCGCAAGGTCATCGCCGGTATGCAGAACCGGATCGGCCCCAACAAGGCCGGGCCATGGGGTCTCCTGCAGACGCTGGCCGATGGGATCAAGCTGTTCTTCAAGGAAGACCTACTGCCGGTGAAGGCCGACAAGTTCGTCTTCCGCCTCGCGCCGTACCTGTCCTTCGTCCCGGCATTCCTGGCGTTCTGCATCATCCCCGTCGGTGGGGACTTCACGAACGGCAACGGTGGCAAGGTGGTGCTCGCCGGCCACACGACGTTCCTGCAGGTGGCCGATCCGCCCATCGGCATACTGCTCGGGCTCGCCCTGAGTTCCATCGCTGTGTACGGCATCATGCTCGCCGGCTGGTCGAGCGGTTCGAAGTACCCACTGCTCGGGTCGGTGCGGGCATCGGCCCAGATGGTGAGCTACGAGGCGGCGCTCGGCTTGTCCGTCGCCGCCGTGCTGCTGTTGTCGGGCACGCTGTCCACGAACGGCATCGTGAACGGGCAAGGATCCCTCGGCAACTGGAACGTGGTTGCTACGGGTGTGGTGCCGTTCGTGGTCTTCCTCATCGCCGCCACCGCCGAGCTGAACCGCCCACCCTTCGACCTCGTCGAGGCGGAGCAGGAACTCGTCGGCGGCTTTAACACGGAGTACTCGTCCCTGCGTTTCGCCATGTTCTTCCTCGCCGAGTTCATGAACACGATGACGATGAGCGCCATCATCGTCACGCTGTTCCTCGGTGGGCCGCAGCCGATCACGGTCGGGGACTGGACGCTCGATCTCCCGCTCGGACCGCTCACGGGCACGTTCTGGTTCCTGCTCAAGCTGTTCGTGTTCCTCTACATGTACATCTGGCTGCGGGCCACCCTGCCCCGGCTGCGGTACGACCAACTGATGGATCTCGGCTGGAAGCTGCTCATCCCGGTGGCCCTCGCCTGGTTCATGGCGCTCGCCGCGCTCAAAGTGGCCCAGGACGCCGGGTGGGACAGCGGCGCCAAGCTGCTCGGCGGCGCGGTCGGGGCAGCCGTGCTCCTCGCCAGCTACGGACTGCTCCGTCTGGCCCTGCGTACCAGCGCGGCCAACCGAGCCGAGGAAGGGGCGATGTTCTGATGGGCCTCCTGGATGGATTCGCCGTGACGATGCGACAGCATCGGCTCTTCGGCGGTAAGCGTGTCACCACCGAGTACTCGGGCGGCCGCACTCTTGACAGTCACGACGAGAAGAGTCCGAAGCCCGAGCGGCTCCACGGCCGCCACGTTCTCAACCGGTACGAGGACGGTATGGAGAAGTGCATCGGCTGCGAACTGTGCGCCGGTGTCTGCCCCGCGAAGTGCATCTACGTGCGCGGCAAGGACAACGACCCGGACAACCCCACGTCGCCCGGCGAGCGTTTCGGTTTCGTGTACGAGATCAACTATCTGCGCTGCATCCACTGCGACCTGTGCGTGGAGGCCTGCCCCACCGAGGCCATCACCGAGTCCAAGCTGTTCGAGTTCTCGTTCACGAACCGCAAGGACGCCATTTATACGAAGACCGAACTCGTGGTGGACGATGACGGCAAGCCGCAGAAGTTGCCGTGGGAGGACTGGCGCGAGGGCGACGACACGCACACCTCGGGCTGGATGCGGGCCACCGCTCCGTCCGGGTCGGCCGAGTTCGAGGGCCAGGTCGGCTGGAGTGGCGAGCTGGGCTACGGCGTCCGCGCTCCCGAGCCCCCGCAGGCGGAGCGGGATGCCGCAGTGCGCAAGACCGTGAAGAGCGTGACGAGATGATCGAGACGGCCGTTTTCGTCCTCGCCAGCACCATGGTGCTCGTCGGCGCGTTTGGGGTCATCCTGCGGCCGAACCCCGTTCACGCCGCGCTCAGCCTCGTACTCACCCTGTTCGGTATCGCTGTGCACTTCGTGGCGTTGGAGGCACACTTTCTCGCCGCAGTCCAGGTGATCGTCTACGCCGGTGCCATCGTGGTGCTCTTCTTGTTCGTGATCATGTTGCTTGGGGTGGACAAAGCCGAGGACCTTGGCACCGAGCCGATGATGCGCCAGCGCTACCTCGGTCCGCTTGTCGGCATCGGTGTGGCGGGGCTCGTCGGCGCCGCCATCATCGTGTCGCGCAGCCGCACGATCGTGAAGAGCGCGACGGGGCTCGACTCGGAAGCGACCGCTGGTCACGACGCCAACGTCAAGCAGCTCGCTCGGTCGCTGTTCTCGGACTACGTGTTCGCGTTCGAACTCACCTCGGTGCTCCTCGTCATCGCTGTGGTCGGCACCGTGCTGCTCGCTCGCAAACCCAACAAGGGGCTGCAGGCGGCGCGCCAGAAGGCAGGGGTCAGCTCATGATGCTTGCCGCGGCGCGACCCACCGAAACGTGGTACCTCTTGCTGGCCGCCGGGCTGTTCGGCATCGGCGCAATGGGCGTGCTCGTGCGACGCAACCCACTCGTGATGTTCATGTGCATCGAACTGATGCTCAACGCCGTGAACCTGTCGTTCGTGTCGTTCTCCCGAACGTTCGACGACATCAAAGGACAGACCACCGTGTTCTTCGTCCTCGTCGTGGCGGCGGCCGAGGTCGTGGTCGGTCTCGGCATCATCGTGGCCATTCTCCGGCGCCGCCCCGGCGCCACCGCTGACGACATCGCGGACCTGAAGGGCTAGTAGGGCATGCTCGACGCCCTGTGGCTCATCCCCGCGCTTCCGCTGGCCGGGTTCGTGCTCATTCTGCTGTTCGGCCGGCGCCTCGGTGACCCGCTCGCCGGCTGGCTTGCCACGATCATGTGTGGCTCCGCCTTCGCGGTCACGGTCGGCGTGTTCCTCGATCTCGTCTCCAAGACGGAGGAGGAGCGGCACCACGTCGTCACGCTCTTCACGTGGCTGCCCGTCCGCTCGTTGCAGGTGGACGCGGCGTTCCTCGCCGATCCGCTCAGCATCACGATGGCGTTGTTCGTCACCGGCATCGGCACGCTCATCCATCTCTATGCCATCGGGTACATGCACGGGGATCCGAACTTCTCGAAGTTCTTCCTGTACCTGAACCTGTTTGCGTTCTCGATGCTCATGTTGGTACTCGGCGAGAACCTCCTCGTGACGTTCCTCGGGTGGGAGGGCGTCGGCACATGCTCGTACCTCCTCATCAGCTTCTGGCACACGCGTGAAAGTGCGGCCACCGCCGGCAAGAAGGCGTTCATCACGAACCGTGTCGGCGACTGGGGCTTCATGGTCGCCATGTTCCTGGCATTCCAGGCGACCAGCTCGCTCAGCTACTCGACCATCAACGACGCCGCCATCAGTGGGCAGCTCGCCAAGTCCACCGCCACCGCCATCACGTTGATGCTGTTCATCGGGGCATGCGGCAAGAGTGCGCAGCTGCCGTTGTACCTTTGGCTGCCCGACGCCATGGAGGGTCCCACTCCTGTGTCGGCGCTGATCCACGCCGCCACCATGGTGACAGCCGGCGTGTTCCTGATGGTGCGGATGAACCCGCTCATCGCCCATTCGTTCGGCTGGTCGAGCGACATCATCGCCATCGTCGGTGGGGCTACCGCGCTCTTCGCCGCCACGGTCGCCGTCGCCCAGAACGACATCAAGAAGGTCCTCGCGTATTCGACAGTGAGCCAACTCGGCTTCATGTTTCTCGCAGTGGGGTCGGGCGCCTACGTGGCCGCCATCTTCCACATGATCACCCATGCGTTCTTCAAGGCGCTGCTGTTCCTCGGGTCTGGCTCCGTCATCCATGGGATGCATCACGAACAGGACATGCGACGGATGGGGGCGCTGCGCAAGCTCTTGCCCATCACGGCCGCCACGTTCATCGTCGGCTGGCTGGCCATCGCCGGCATCCCACCGTTTGCCGGGTTCTGGAGCAAGGACGAGATCCTGCTGTCGCTGTGGGCCCATCCGGACAAGCCGCTCTACAAGGTGCTGTGGGTGGTGGCGTTCATCGCCGCGCTGCTCACCGCCTTCTACATGACCCGCCAGGTCATCATGGTGTTCTACGGAAAAGCTCGCTGGCACGATCGGGCCGCCGAGCACGGCGCCCACGGCGACTCCACGCCGAACGAGTCACCCGCGGTGATGCTGATTCCGTTGGTGGTGCTCGCCGGATTGTCGATCGTCGGTGGTGCGCTCAACCTGCCGTTCAAGGAGTCCACGAAGAAACTGCTGCACTGGCTCGAGCCGGTGGTGAAGCCCGGTGAGATCGAGGCACACGCGTCCACCGGCACGAAGGTCGGCCTGGCGGTGGTCACCGCTGTGGCGTGCGCGCTGGCCATCGGCCTCGCCTATCTCGTGTACCAGCGCCAGAAGGTCAAGGCCGTCGAACCGAGAATTCTGGCCGACGGTTGGCACTACGACCGGGCCGTCTCATGGTTCATGGGTCACCCAGGGCGCAAGGGTTTCGAGGGCGCGGCGTGGGTCGACACGAACATCGTTGATGGTGCGGTGAACGGCACAGCGACTGCCGTGCGGTCGAGCGGGTCGCTGCTCCGTCGCACCCAGACCGGGTTCGTGCGTAACTACGCACTGCTCGTCGGTGGTGGCGTAGTGCTGTTGCTCGGCTGGTTCTTCTTGCGGGCGATGGGGGTGTTCGGGTGAGCCCTGACGTCCCGTTCCCCATCCTCACGGCGCTGATCCTCACGCCCGCCATCGGCGCGTTCGTCGTGACGTTGGTGAGCAAGCGCCGGCCCGAGCTCGTGAAGCTCATCGGTCTCCTGTTCAGCGGTGCCGTCGCTGCCATGTCCATCTGGCTGCTCACCTCGTTCCAGTCGGGTGAGGCGGGCATGCAGTTCGTCTCCAAGCACCCCTGGATCAAGGAGTGGGGCATCTCGTGGAACCTCGGGGTTGACGGCATCTCGCTGTTCCTCGTGGTACTCACCGGCCTGTTGTGGCCCATCGCGCTGCTCGGGGCCAGCGCCCACCACGACGAGAAGCCGTACATGGCCTGGCTGCTCCTGCTGCAGGCAGGCGTGATGGGCTCGTTCCTCAGCCTCGACCTCTTCCTGTTCTTCGTGTTCTTCGAGATCGTCTTGGTCCCGATGTACTTCCTCATCGGCCGCTGGGGGTACGAGGGCAGGGTCTACGCCGCTACGAAGTTTTTCCTCTACACGATGGTTGGTTCGGCGCTCATGCTCGTCGGCCTCGTCACGACGGTGCTGTTGGCCAAGCGCGACCTCGGCTACATGACGTTCGACGTCACGGAGATCGCCACCGGCGCCAGCTTCGCGGCGAGCACCGGGCGATGGCTGTTCCTGGCGTTCGCCATCGCCTTCGCCGTGAAGGTGCCGCTGTTCCCGTTCCACACGTGGCTGCCCGATGCCCACACCCAGGCCCCCACGGCCGGTTCGGTGATCCTTGCCGGCGTCCTGTTGAAGCTCGGCACCTACGGCCTGCTGCGGTTCGGCATCTACCTGTTCCCTGAGGCGTCGCGCTACTTCCGCCCGCTGTTCCTCACGCTGGCCGTCATCGGCATCATCTACGGAGCCGCCGTCGCCACAATGCAGAAGGACCTGAAGCGTCTCGTGGCCTACTCATCCGTGGCCCACCTCGGGTTCATCGTGCTCGGCACGTTCGCCTTCACCACGCTCGCCGGGAGCGGCGCCGTGATGCAGATGGTCAACCACGGCGTGTCCACTGGAGCGCTGTTCCTCCTTGTCGGCATGATCAGCGAGCGCCGCCACACCCGCCAGATCTCCGACTTGTCCGGCATCCAGAAGGTGGCACCGATCTTCGCGGCGGCGTTCATGCTGGTGATGCTGTCGTCCATTGGCGTGCCCGGGCTCAACGGATTCGTCGGTGAGTTCCTCATCCTGACCGGCTCGTTCTTCACGGCGCGGTGGTACGTCGTCGTGGCGACGGCCGGGGTGATCCTCGCCGCGTTGTACCTGCTGTGGGCGTACCAGCGGGTGTTCCACGGTGAGCCCTCCGAGGACAACAAGACGTTCAAGGAACTGACGGGTCGTGAGGCTCTTGTGCTGCTCCCGATGCTGGCGGCGATCCTCTTCTGCGGCATCTACCCGAAGCCGATGCTCGACCGCATCCAGCCGAGTGTGAGGAGCTTGATCGCCCACGTCGAAGCGAAGACGGGCTATGTCGAACCCGAACCGGTACTTGTCATCGGCGATGAAGCCCCTGCCGAGGACGAAGAGCACGACGAGTCGAACGAGGAGGACTCGTGATGCTCGACATACTCACTCGCCTCCCGATGCAGGCTGGGACGCAAGCGGCGTTCACCGGCCCTCAGGTCGACTGGTGGTCGCTGTCGCCGTTGCTGGTGCTGCTCGGTGCCGGCATCGTGATCCTGATCGGCGCCGCGCTCACCCGTCGGGGTTGGCCCCGCGGGGTGTACGCCACCGCGACCGCGGCGGCCGCAGTCGCCGCGGGCATTCTCCAGGCATTCCTCTGGGATGACGTGTTGGACAGCGGCCCGAAAACGCTCGTGAAGGACGCCATCGTCGTCGACGGCGTCAGCCTGTTCCTCGGTATCACGATCTGCGCCGCGTTGTTCCTGGCGGCGCTCGTGACGGACAACTACCTACGCCGGGAAGACCTGGACGGGCCGGAGGTCTACGGGCTGTATCTCATGGCCGCGCTCGGCGGACTCGTGATGGCGGCGTCCAACGATCTCATCGTGTTGTTCCTCGGCCTCGAGACGTTGTCCATCGCGTTGTATGTGCTGGCGGCATCTCACCGCAAACGCCTCGAGTCCCAGGAAGCGGGCATCAAGTACTTCGTGCTCGGCGGGTTCTCGTCGGCGTTCTTCCTCTACGGCGTGGCCCTCGTGTACGGCGCCACCGGCACGACGAAGCTGCGAGGCACTGATTCGATCAAGGCGTCGCTTGCCGCGATCATCGAGCAGGACAAGGAGCGGGCGCTCCTGCTCGTCGGGATCGCACTGCTGCTCGTCGGTCTTGGGTTCAAGATCGCCGCCGTCCCCTTCCACTCGTGGACACCCGACGTGTACCAGGGTGCCCCAACGCCCGTGACGGGCTTTATGGCATCGGCCGCCAAGGCGGCGGCGTTCGGGGGGTTGCTGCGGGCCATCGTCCTGGCCATGCCGGAGGCCCGAGACGACTGGCAACCGGTGGTGTGGGCACTGGGCATCCTCACGTTGGTGGCGGGTTCGATTCTCGCAGTCGTCCAGACGAACGTGAAGCGGATGCTGGCGTACTCGTCGATTAGCCACGCCGGATTCATCCTCGTCGGCGTGGAGGCGGCGTCGCACGTTGGAGACACGGAACACCGTGGGCTGTCGTCCACGCTGTTCTACCTCCTGACGTATGCCGTGCTCGTGAGCGGCACGTTCGCGGTGGTGACGCTCGTCGGGCGCACCGGCGATGCCGCTCACGACCTCGCTTCCTACAAGGGACTCGGCAAGCGTCGGCCGTTGCTGGCATTCGTGCTCACGGTGTTCCTGCTCGCCCAGGCGGGTGTTCCACTCACTTCGGGCTTCGTGGCCAAGTTTAGTGTCATCACCGCGGCGGCCGACGTACACAGCTACGCCATCGCCATCGTGGCGATGCTCGCCGCCGTCATCGCGGCGTTCCTCTACCTGCGGATCATCGTCAGCATGTTCCTGGAGGATGGGGACGCCGAGGGCGAGGCGGTTCGCCTTCCCCTCGGGACGGCCCTCGCCATCGGGGTCGCCGGGATCTTCACGGTCTGGGTCGGTTTCTTCCCCGGCTGGCTGCTCGAGTTGGCCCGCGACGCCGCCAACCGGGTCTTCTGACTTCGCCAGAGCGAGGCGTCGAGGGCACCGCACCACCGACGCTCCCTGCGTGAACTAGGTGGCGAGCATAGGATTGGCAATCGTGCCGATACGAATTGCCATCGCCGAGGACAACGCGCTGTTGCGCGATGGCCTGGCCCGGCTGATCTCGTCGATCGACGGGTTTGAACTCGTCGGCACCTCGGGCAGTTACGACGAATTGTTGGCGCTCGTCGAGGACACCACCCCCGATGTCGTCGTGACGGACATCCGCATGCCCCCCACCGGCACCGACGAAGGCATCCGAGCGGCCGCCGTGTTGCGCACGAGCCATCCCGAGATCGCCGTGATCGTGCTCAGCCAGTATGTGTCGCCCGCGTACGCGTTGTCGCTGTTGTCGCACGGCTCCGAGCGGCGCGGTTACCTGCTGAAGGATCGCGTCGCCGACGTCGACGATCTCGTCAGCGCCATTCGGGTAGTGGCGGCGGGGGGCGCGGTCATCGACCCCAAGGTGGTCGAGCAACTCGTCACGTCGAGCCGGAGCGCCAAGACCCCACTCCAGTTCCTCACCCCTCGTGAGCGGGAGATCCTGGGCGAGATGGCCCAGGGAAAATCTAACGCCGCTATCGCTGCCACGCTCGTCCTGTCCGAACGGGCGGTGGAGAAGCACATCAACTCGATCTTCTCCAAACTGCACCTCAGTGAGGAGCGCGACGTCAATCGCAGGGTCACCGCCGTGCTCATGTATCTGACTGATGGTGGTGCTGACCACACCTCGGGTGACGTAGCAGCACGATTCCCCGGACGGAGCTGACGTGCGACCATGACGGTGTCATGGAGGTCATTCTGATGGAACAGGCGGGCGACTCGATGGGCGCTGGCGCGGACGTGGTGCAGGTCCTGGTCGTGGACGACCAGGCGCCATTCCGCGACGCGGCCCGGGCCGTCATCGCCCGCATCCCCGGGTTCGAGCTCGTCGCTGAAGCGACGTCGGGCGAAGCGGCCGTCGAGCTCGTCGAACAGCTCCGGCCGGGTGTCGTCTTCATGGACATCAACATGGGAGTGATGGACGGGATTGAAGCGACTCGGCTGATCACCACGTACTTCCCGGAGACGTTCGTCATCCTCGTGTCCACATACACCGAGGACGACATGCCCGCGGCGGCACGCACATGTGGAGCGGCGGCGTACGTGAACAAGGACGAACTCTCGCCTCGGGTGGTCCGGCGCCTCTGGGAGGCAGGGGGCGACCCAGCCTGGCGGGGCGGCCTGGCCTGACGGCAGGCCCTGTATGCCATGACTGCCGTCGCCCTCTGGGTTCGCTCCATCCTGCGTCGTCACTGGGCCGCCACCGTGGCGCTGGCCCTGCTGGCGGGGCTGTCGGCCGGCGTGGTCGGGGCCTGCTTCCAGGCGGCGCGGCGGGCCGACGGAGCGATCGAACGCCACGCAGAGCGCAGCCGCAGCTTCGACGGTGATGTGTACGGCTGCCCACCGGGAGTCGACCCTTCGACCTTCGAGTCGTTTGCGCTGGTCTTGGAGCGCTGCTCCACCCGCGAGGTCGCTGAACGCATCCGAGCTGAGGTGCTGGCGTTCGTCCCGGAGGTCGAGAGTTCGGCAGTGTTGGCCACGCTCGTCGCCGGGATCATCGACGGGCCACCACAGGCTGAGCGGGTTCGTGTCGGACTCGTCACCGTGTTCGGCTCGATCGAGGCCGACGTCGTGGCCAGCCGGCAGATCCTCGTCGAGGGCCGGCTTCCCGACCCGACCGCGCCCGACGAAGTCGTGATCTCAGAAACGGCAGCGCGAGTCGGCAGGATCCATGCTGGCGACACGATACGTCTGGCGTCGTGGCATCAGGGGGACATCGATGCAGCAGGGGACATCCCCCCGCAGACCGAGCCGTTCGACAGTCTTGTGGTTGGTGTCATCCGCACGATCAGCGACGTGCAGTTCGACGGTGACGGCGGCCTCACGGGGAACTCGCTCCCGGGCGAGATTTTCGCCCTTCGCGGGTGGACAAAGGCCCACGCCTCGGGCTTCGCAACCTACGGCAGCGCGGTCGGAGTGCGACTTCGTGACGGAGCGGCGGGCATCCACACGCTTCAGGAGACGCTGAGCGCATCGCCGGGTGGGTGGTACCTCGACACGGAGGCCAGCGTCGATGTCGATGTCGACGCGCTCCAACGGATTGTCGATGCCGAACGTCAGGCGGTGATCGTCTTTGCTCTGATCGCCGCGCTCGCCGGGTTCGCGTTCGTCGGTCTGACCCTAGGCCGACAGCTACGACTGGAACTGGCCGAGGCTCCGACGCTCTTGGCGATGGGGCTGACCCGCTCGCACGTCGGGGTCGGTGCCGTCGGCCGGGCTCTCGCGAGTGGTGTGCTCGCTGCGGTCCTGGCGGTGGGGACAATGCTGGCGCTGTCGCGCCTTGGACCGGTGGGTATCGCTCGTCGTCTCGAGTACGCGCATCCGGTCCGGCTCGACTGGCTGGTGCTGGCCGTCGTCTCGCTGGCGATCCTTGTGTTCTTCGCTGGTGTGGCCGTCGTGGTCGTGGTCGTGGCTGGCCGTTCACCGCAACACCGGGTTCGGCGCGGTGTGGCAGGGGGGTCGGCGCTCCCCGCCGTGCCCAGCGTGGCCATGAACTTCGCCCGTGGCGGGTCCCCGCGCCTGGCGGTGGCAGTAGGCGCAGTCGCGATCAGTGGAGTAGTGGCCGCCGGTGCTCTGCTGGCGAGCTTCGATCGCGTCATCGCGCAGTCCATCCGGTACGGCGCGTGGTGGGATGTCGCCGTCGGTAACTACTCCGACCCAGATGCGGAGCAGCAAGGCGTCGATCTCGTCAGGGCCAACCCCTTCGTGACCGATGCCGCGGCGTTTGTGACGAACTCATTTGTCGCACTGCTCGATGGCCAGCTGGCGCCGTTTCTCGCACCGATACCCGTGGTCGGTCGGCCGGAAACGGTGATGGCGAGCGGCCGGGCCCCGGTGGAGTTCGATGAGGTAGCACTCGGCGCGGTCACCGCCCGCCGTTTGCAAAAAGGGATCGGCGACACGATCACGCTGACCTCATCCGTATCGTCCCTGGAGACGGAACTACCGGCGCCGCCATTCAGCCAGACGGTGCGTGTGACAGGGATCGCCGTGCTGAACAATCCCGTTCAGTCCGCGTCGAACGCCGGTGAAGGTGTCGTGATCCACCCCGATCTTGTGGACGGCCTGAGCCTGAACTCGACACCCCAGTCGATCGCCATCCGTTTCGATCCGAACGTTGATCGAGCGACGGCGGAGCAGTCGATCGTCCGTGACTTCCCCGGCTCGGCGCGCCGAACCCCGCCCCAGGCCGATCTTCGCAATCTGGCGCGGATCCGCTTTGTGCCCTGGCTGATCGCCGCGCTCGTCGGTGTCCTCGCGTTGGCTTCGCTCGTCCACGCGCTCGTCACGCTGCTCCAGCGCCACTCCCGGGACCTGGCGGTGCTGGCGGCGCTCGGGATGACGAGAGGCCAGCGCCGGCGGGTCGGGTGGGCGGCGGGCGCCGTTCTCATCGGGGGGAGCATCGTGATCGGGGTGCCGCTGGGGCTCGTGCTCGGTCGGTGGATTTGGCGGGTGGTGGCGCGCCGCATGTCGATCCCGTCCGGTCCGGTGATGGCCTGGGTGCCCACCCTCGTCGCCCCGCTCGTCGCCCTCGCGGTTGCGTTTGGAGTCGCGGTGCTGGCGGCGCGCTGGGTCACGCGCCGCAGCCCGGCGGCCCAGTTGCGTACGGAGTAGGCCGACGGCGAACCGGCCGGTACGTGGTCAGCCCCGGCCGACCATGCCTTCGCCGACGAGCACCGTGGCAGCGTCGCGTAGGTAGCGCGGCCCGAGGTGGCTGCGGAGCACGTCGAGCGCCTCATCGGCCCGGGTGTCGCCGGCGCGCTGGAGCACGTCGAGGTCGCGCATGGTCGCCACGAGCGCGAAGCCGAGTTGGCGGTGGGCGTCGGCGATCGCCTGGCGATCACCAGGGGGAGGGAGATCGGGAAGCTGTCCGAGGGTGGCCGCTCGTTCCCGGATGCGGTCCGCCTCGTCGCCCGACGCGTCGCCGAGAGTCATCGCCGTGTCACGCAGGACGCGCGTCATACCGTTGTGCTCGTCGGCCAGGTAGTTGTCGTACACGGGCAGGGTCTGGCGCACCGACTGCAGGACGGCCTGCATCATGGCCGCCGCTGCCATCGCCTTGGGGTTGCCGAGGTGGGGGACGATCTCGTCGGTGATGGCGATGATCACGCCCTCGAGAAGGTCGTCGATGCTCGGAGCGGTGTTCATCAGGAGACCCCCGGGTACTGGAGCAGTTGGGTGATGCCCGGAACCGCCGCGATGTTCGGTTGGAGCAGGTAGAGGTGCAGGATTTGGTGGTGCTCGTTCGTCACCCGTCGCTTCATGGCGGCATTGATCGGTACGGCGATGTTGGCGGTACCGAAGAGCGTGAAGTAGCCGAGCTCCTCCATGGTGATATCCCAGCCGGTGAGTTGGTTGTAGTAGGCGAGGAAGCCCCCTTCCTCGCGAGGGTGCGACATCACGCTGGTGTGGCTGAGGACATCCATCATCATCATCCAGCCGAGGTCCTCGCGGGGGTCGCCGACCCGGCTGTTCTCCCAGTCGATGAGTGCCGTGACCCGACCGTCTTCATACAAGAAGTTGGCAGGATTAAAGTCACCGTGCACGAGCGCCAGCGGCAACGGACGCGGCTTGAGACGGCGCAGCGTCAGGAACAGGTCGAGGAGGATCGCCTGGTTCGGGTCGTACTCGATATCCGGGTAGGCGCCGATGTAGTACTGGAACGTGGTGTCCATGTATCGGTCCCACGAACTGGTGTCGATGCCGACCGCACGGGGATCACTCAGTGCGCCGCCAGCATTGAGCGTGGAGACGTCTGTCTGGTGCAACTCGACCAGGACGTCGCACAGGTGCCTGATGACGTCGTCGGCTTGATCCTCGTCCGGGCCGCCGTTGAACAAATTGGACGTGGTACCGCTGCCGTGCATGCGTTGGAGCACCATGGCCGGCTCGCCGAAGACGCTGGCATCCATTTCGTGGCCCCAGCTGCGGCTGACCGGCACGCTCGTATGTCGCCGGACCGATTCAATGAGGTCGTGTTCGACCTTGCGACTCGTCTGCAGCAGGGCAGCGGCGGCCGGAGGGTCTTTGCGGAGAATGAACGGCAACCGCTCGTGTTGATCGGTGCGGCGCACGAGGGCATCGAATCGATACGTCTCGCGCGAGAAGCCACCGGGGATGGCGACGAGTTCCTCGATGAGGATCTCGTCCGCATCCGGCATGCAGCGTCGTAGGAACTCGATCAATCGTTGCTCCATGAACAAACCCCCTCGATGACGATCGTAGTGCGGTGTTCGGCAACGCTGGGGAGGGGCATGATGGGCTCATGGCTGCTGGTCCGTTCGTCACCGACCCTTTCTTTCACGAGGGCCCCATCGTTGCCGTCGATCTGTCCGCTCTCGTCGCCGGCGCGACCGACAGGGTCGAGGTGCGTACGAGCGACGCCAAGTCAGGGTCGCGCTTCGAGCGCGTGCTGATCGGAGGTGAGCGGTACTTCCTCAAGTCGCTGGCGTACGACGAGGACTGGATCATGCGGGTCACGGGCGACATTGATCACCGCCAGTTCAAGGTGTGGCGCGCTGGCATCTACCACCAGTTCCCCGAGTCCATCGATCACGCCATCGTGGCGATGGCGGTCGAAGGCGATGGCCCGTACCCGCGCCTCGGCATCCTCATGCGTGACATCGGTGAGTGGCTCATCCCCGAGGGCGACTCCGTGGTCTCCGACGACCTTCTCAAATAGCGTGCATCATTGCATCAATTAGTGAAATTTATTGATGCTAAGATGTACCTCGATGCGGACCACCGTGACCCTCGAGCCGGACGCGGAGGCACTCGTCCGTACGCTGATGCGTGAGCGGGAATTGACGTTCAAGCAAGCTGTTAACGAAGCGATCCGTGCGGGCCTGCGGCCTCCTCGTTCCGTCAAGCGGTTCCGGACCCAGACGTTTGAGCTCGGCATGCCGGTCGTGCCGCTCACCAAGGCGCTCCAACTCGCGGACGACCTCGCAGACGATGAGTTGTCGCGCAAGTTGGCGCTTGGCAAGTAGGTGCGCATTGTCGACGCCAACGTCTTGATCTATGCCGTCAACTCGTCGGTGCCCCAGCACGCCGTCGCCCAGGAGTGGCTCGACGCCTCCCTGAACGGAACTGAGACAATGGGGTTCGACTGGGTAGTGCTCCTGGCATTCATTCGTATCTCGACTCGGCCCGGCATCCTGCCGTCGCCGCTCGGCGTGAGTGCTGCGCTCGACGTCGTCCAAGACTGGTTGAGCGCGTCGCCGGCACAGGTCGTCGTGCCTACTCGGCGTCATCAAGAAGTGCTGGGGTCGCTACTGTTGCCGGCCGGCACCGGGGGGAACCGTACGTCGGATGCCCACCTTGCGGCTCTGACGATCGAGCACGGAGCGGAACTCTGGACGTTCGATCGCGACTTCGGTGGCTACCCGGGGTTGAAATGGCAGTTGCTGAGCTGACCCAGAGGTCGGAGTCAGTCGAGTGGCACAAGGCCGCGGATCGTGGTGCCCTTGGCGGGGGCGCTGATCACGTCGACCGTCCCACTGAACGCGCCCATGCGGTCGCGCATGTTGACGAACCCGTGGCCGGCGCCGGCGCTGCTCTTGACGTCGAATCCGGGACCGTCGTCGGCTACCTCCCAGTGCAGAGCGGCCTCGTCCTGCCACACTCGGACCGTGGCACTGGCCTGATCACCGGCGTGCTTGCCGGCGTTCTGCAGTGCCTCCATGCAGCAGAAGTACACCGCAGCCTCCACCTCCTGCGAATGCCGGCCGACGTCGATCGCGGTGGAGGTGGGCAGCGCGGCCCGAGCGGCCGCCGCAGGCAGTGCTTCGCCGAGGCCACCGGACATGAGCAGCGGCGGGAAGATGCCGTGAGCCAGCGAACGCAGCTCCGTGATGGCCTCCTGGAGGTTGCCGCG
>JBKJJS010000301.1:0-6382 GCA_046597895.1 Ilumatobacteraceae bacterium | reverse complement strand
GGTGCGGCAGCATTCTCGAAATCCGTGTAGACGAGATTCTGGACCTCGGCATACACCACTACTTCGCGTCGAAGGTCGACCTCTACGTCGCGGTGTATGCCGAGGTCCAGAATCTCGTCTACACGGATTTCGAGAATGCTGCCGCACCGCATTCGACGTTCATCGACCGGGTCTCGGCCGTACTCGACGCCGCGGTCGCCGTGAATCGCTCGGATCCCTCGATCGCCGGCTTCGTCGTCGGCGTGGCGGGCGAGGTGCAGCGGCACCCCGAACTGGGCCCGGTGGTGGCGCCGTACCGACGTCGCGGTCGGGACTTTTTGACGCGGCTCGTGGAGGACGCCGCGGCGGCCGGGGAGTTCAGACAAGGGATCGACCCGCAGGCGGTGGCCGATATGGCCTTCGCAGTGCTGGGCGGCCTCGCCTCCTTCTCCAGCACATCGGGAGACCTGGAGCGGCACCGGGCGGCCACCACCATGGTCCAGCGACTCCTGTCGGACACGTTGCTCGCTCGCGCGGTGTGACACGATTCGACCATGACATCATCGGAAGCGACCGTCGAGCGCATCCCCGTCGACGACAGCTTGTTCACCGCCGGCGACACGCCGCAGCTCATCGGCTCGCGCTGTACGGCCTGCGGGGTCGAGACGTTCCCCCGGGCCGCATCGTGCTCGCGATGCACGAGCGAGCAGATGGCCGACGTCCTGCTCCCATGTACCGGCACGTTGTGGAGCTGGACGATCCAGGGGTTTCTGCCGAAGAACCCGCCGTACGCCGGCAAGGAGACGCCACTCACGTTCGTGCCATACGGCGTGGGCTACGTGCAGTTGGCCGGTACCGAGGGCGGTGACGGCGTGATCGTCGAGTCCCGCCTCACAGAGAGCGACTCGACCAAATTGAAGATCGGCATGGCGATGGAACTCACGCTCATCGCATTCACTACGGACGATGCCGGTCGAGAAATCGTCACGTTCGCATTCGCACCAGCAGGAGGAGCGCCATGAGCGACGTCGCCATCATCGGTATTGGTATGCACGCATTCGGTCGCCACGACCTGACCGGCTTGGAGCAGGGCGCGGTCGCGGTGCGGCGGGCCCTCGCCGATGCCCACCTCGAGTGGAAGGACGTGGAGTACGCGTTCGGCGGTTCCTCGGCCGCCGGGAACGCTGACACGATGGTCAGCGCGCTCGGGCTCACGGGCCTCCCGTTCATCAATGTCGCCAACGGATGCGCCACTGGTGGCTCATCGCTGATGAGCGCCCACAACGCGCTCAAGGCTGGCGCCGCCGACGTGGTGATGGCGATCGGGTTCGACAAGCACCCCCGGGGTGCCTTTGATCCGAATCCGGCGGACTTCGGACTCGGTAAGTGGTACGGCGACACCGGCCTCATGCTCACCACGCAGTTCTTCGGGATGAAGATCCAGCGCTACATGCACGACCATGGGATCACGCCGTCCACATTGGCCAAGGTCGCAGTGAAGGCGTTCAAGAACGGATCGAAGAACGAGATGGCGTGGAGGCGCAAGCCGCTGTCCGAGGACGAGGTTCTCAACGCCACGATGCTGTCGAACCCCCTGACGCAGTACATGTTCTGCAGCCCGGGTGAAGGCGGCGTGGCGCTCGTGTTGTGCCGAGGCGACATCGCCCATCGCTACAGCGACAAGCCGGTGTTCCTGAAGTCCGCCACGTTGCGCAGCCGCCCGTACGGCAGCTTCGAGGTCTTCAACCCCTGGTTGTCCCCCGAGCGCGGTGAGGCACCAACCGTCGCTGCCGCCAGAGCGGCGTTCGAACAGGCCGGTATCGGTCCCGACGAGATCGACGTCGCCCAGATTCAGGACACCGAGAGCGGCGCCGAAGTGATGCACATGGCCGAGACGGGCCTGTGTGAGCACGGTGCGCAGGAGGACATGATCCAGTTCGGCGAGACCGACATCGACGGCCGACTCCCGATCAACACCGATGGCGGCTGCCTCGCCAACGGCGAGCCAGTGGGAGCATCGGGCCTGCGCCAGGTCTACGAGAACGTGGTGCAGCTACGAGGCCTGGGCGGCGCCCGCCAAGTACCGAACAACCCGAAGACGGCGTTCACCCACGTATACGGGGCGCCCGGTATCAGCGCTTGCACGATCCTGGCGGTGTAGAGCCTCTCAGCCGGGTTGGACGTCGACGATCTCGACGAGTTTCTTCGACTTGATCTCGGCGGTGAAGATGAACGCCGCACCATCGCTCGCACCGGTTGCGGTACAGGCGAACGTGGTGCCGACATCCTTCGACGCCGGTGTCGCACACGTGATGTCCTCGAACTTCTGTCCGAGTTGAGTCTCGGCATCCTTGCCGCCGATGGCTTTCTTGGCGGCGTCGCGGTAGTCCGTCTCGTCGCTGGAACAGGCGCCGAGCAACACGATCATGGTCGCAGCCGCGATGAGTTTCTTCATGATCATCCTCCATCCGTACGAGTGCTGGGACACTACCGTGAGGCTGGGTCAGTTCCTGTGATGGGGCGCTTCGCGGCTACAGGGATCCGCGAGTCGCGATCCATTCGCATCGTTGGCCGGTCACCTTGGCGACACGGTCGAAGTCCTCGTCGTAATGCCACACAGTGTCACCGACGGCCTCGGCACACGCCGCGATGACAAGATCGGCGATCTTCACGCTGCGGTGGTGGAGCCCGCCCGCGTGGGCGAGGCGCTGTTGCACGTCGAGCGCGCGCCGGAAGGCCGGCTCACCGGACGGGATCTGATGAAGCGCCGCCAGTTCATCCGCCAGCGAGTCGTAGTCGCGTGCACTACGAGCCGAGTAGAGAATCTCCAGGCGGACCTGATCGCAGATCGAGAGCTGGTCGGCGTGAAGTTTCGCCGCCCACATCAACGCCACTTCGGGGCTGGCCGACCGATGCCACGCGCTGGTATCGATGCAAAAGCGGCCGGTCATCGAGGCGGTCTTGTCGCGTCGAGGACGGCTTCACCGCGATCGACCCCTGATCCCGTGCGTATCCGGTCGCTCAGCTTGGCTCGACGGTCGGCACGGATGAGCTCTCGCAGTGCCCCTTCGACTGTGTCACGGATGCCGACCGTACCGAGTATGCGTTGAGACTGCTCAAGAAGCATCTCGTCGAGTTCGATAGATGTGCGATGAGTCACATCAAAACTATATACGACCGCGGCGGATGCTCAGAGCGGGTTCTTCCACTCGTTGTGGTAGACCACTTTTTCGACGGGCAGACGGCTGCCCGGTTTGAAATCATCGCCCGTGTAGTAGGCGACCGGGGAGAGCGCGACCTGGGTCACAGAGTGTGGAATCCCGAGGATGTCTGCTGCCTCGAGCTCGTACTTGAGGTGCAGCGTGGTCCACGCGGTCCCAAGGCCACGGGCGCGGGCGGCCAGCATGAAACTCCACACCGCAGGGAGGATCGAGCCGTAGTACCCGGCGGTCTCCTGGGTGGACTGGGTGGGGTCGAGTCGGCCGAACTGGCAGGGGATGACCAACGCTGGCACCTGCTCGAGCACGTTGGCGAGGAAATCCGAGCTCTCCATGATGGCGTTGGCGTCCTGGCGCCCAGTCTGCTCGACGGCGTTGCGCTGCATCTCGATGTACGGCGCGTATGCCCGGCGGTACAGGTCGGCGATCCCCGCCTTCTTCGCTGGGTCGTCCACGACCATCCACCGCCAGCGCTGGATGTTGGACCCCGCCGGTGCCTGGGTAGCAATGCGGATGCAGTCGGCGATGAGGTCGAGAGGCACCGGGCGGGTGAGATCGAGCCGCTTGCGAACCGCTCGCGTGGTGGTGAGGAGCTTGTCGGTCTGCGTGAGGTCGAACGGAGTGGGCATGGCCTCGTATAGTAACCGGGCGATCAATTCCGTGGACCGGGAGGACAGGCGATGACGAGCCGTCGGGAAGAATGGGAAGAGGCGTTTGGCGCGTCGAAGTTGCGGGATGCGGACTTCTCGACGATGTCGGGTATTCCGTTGCAGCCGGTGTACGGCCCTGCCGATGGATCAGGCGAGTATCCGGGCCAGTTCCCGTACCTACGGGGGCCGTATGCATCGATGTACCGCTCCAAGCTCTGGACTATGCGCATGTTCGCCGGATTCGGTACTGCCGAGGACACGAATTGGCGGTTCAAGGAGATCATCAAGTCCGGTGGAGACGGGCTGTCGACGGCGTTCGACATGCCGACGCTGCTCGGCATCGACTCGGACGACGAGATGGCGCTCGGCGAGGTAGGCCGGTGCGGTGTCGCCGTCGACACGCTCGCCGACATGGAGGACCTCTACGCCGGCATCGACCTCGGCGCCATCACCACCTCGATGACGATCAACTCCCCGGCCGCCGCCATCCTCGCCATGTTCATCGCCCAGGCGGAAAAGGCTGGCGTGCATCGTTCGCGGCTCGGTGGGACCCTGCAGAACGACATCCTGAAGGAGTATCAGGCGCAGAAGGAGTTCATCTTCCCGCCCCGACAGAGCATGCGTCTCGTGAGGGACTCGATCCTTTTCACCGCTGCCGAGATGCCGAAGTGGCACAGCGTGTCGATCTCCGGGTATCACATTCGTGAGGCCGGTTCGACGGCGGCGGAGGAGTTGGCGTTCACGGTGGCCAACGGCTTCGCGTACGTCGAGTTGGCACTGGCCGCCGGTCTCCCGGTCGACGCGTTCGCCCCACGGCTCAGCTTCTTTTTCAATGCCCACATCGACTTCTTCGAGGAGATCGCCAAGTACCGGGCCGCCCGGCGCATCTGGGCCCGCTGGATGAGGGACCGGTACGGCGCCGAGAACGAGCGCTCATTGCAGTTGCGATTCCACACACAGACCGCCGGGGTGTCGCTCACGGCTCAACAGCCCGAGGTCAACATCGTTCGGACCGCTATTGAGGCGCTCGCCGGCGTCCTCGGTGGAACACAATCGCTGCACACGAACTCGATGGACGAAGCACTGGCCCTGCCCACGGAGAAGGCCGCCCGCATTGCCCTGCGGACCCAGCAGGTCATCGCGTACGAGACGAACGTGGCCCACGTGGCAGACCCCCTTGGCGGCTCGTATTTCGTCGAGGCGCTCACGGACGAGATGGAGCGCCAGGCTGAGTTGATCTTCGCCCACCTCGACGAACTCGGTGGTGGGTCGATCCTGGAGGGCTGCATCCGCGGCATCGAGGAGAACTGGTTCCAGGGCAAGATCGCCGACTCGGCGTACGAGCTCGAGCGCAAGTTCAACCAGGGCGACCGGATCATCGTTGGTGTCTCCCGGTTCAAGGAGGGCAACGAGGAGGACCAGATGGTCACCCTCGAGATCACCAGCGAGGATGAGGCGCGTCAGCTCAAGCGGCTCGACAAGGTGAAGCACGAACGCAACCAGAGCGCGGTCGATGAGGTGCTCGTCAAGCTCGCTCGGGAAGCGTCGGATCCTGAGGTCAACTTGATGCCAACACTCGTCGAGGCGGCCAACGCCTACGCCACCCTCGGCGAGATCATGACGACGATGGCCAATGTCTTCGGCCGCCATGTGGAAGTTCCCACGATCTAGCGGATGGTGCGGGCCACCAGAAGCAGGTTTTTGCCGAACGGCGGGTGCCGTAGGACTCGCTGGGCGGTCTTGCTGATGGGGACCAGGACGTTGTCGTACAGCGAGTTCGAAGCGCCACCGAGGTTCTCCACGCCGAGCACCCGGTACATCAACCAGTAGGGCACCACGCTCGCCACGTCGTAGTAGTCAAGCTTGACGATCTCGAAGCCGGCGTCGGCTACCTTCCGGCGAAGTGTCTCCTTGGTGTATCGACGGAAGTGTCCGGACTTGTGGTCGATCTTGGAGTACAGGCTCGGCATCGCCGGCACGAACAAGCAGAGATGACCCCCTGGAGTGAGGAGCTGACGAGCGATCACCAATTCGCCGCTGTCATCCTCGATGTGTTCGAGGACGTTGACGTATACGACCGAGTCGAACTCGCCGCCATGACCCTCGGCGAGGAGTGCGTCCGATGTCGTCTGGCGGGACTCGATCCGGTCGTGTACGCCAGCCAGTTCGGCGAGACCCGGGTAGACGTTGGCCGCCGGCTCGAGCGCGAGTACCGACGTGTACGGGTGCCGTTCGACGATCATGCGGCTCACCGTGCCTAAACCAGCACCGACCTCGAGCGTCTTCGGGCCGAGCGCGTCTCCGAACTCGTCGACGATCCATCCGAAGAAGCGGTTGGCGTCGGAGAGTTGCAGGAGTTCATCCATGGCGCCGAAGTGGGAGTCGGCGGCGGGGGCCTGCGGGCTGAAGTGACGTTGACGCTTGGCCCACGCCGTCTGATCGTCATGGCTGGCAGCCCTGAGACGCCTTGCCTCGGAGCGGGTTGCCCGGAGACCGGAGAGGAACTGTGTGGCATCGTGGCGGGTCAGCCTTGAG
>JBKJJS010000284.1:0-6559 GCA_046597895.1 Ilumatobacteraceae bacterium | reverse complement strand
TGAGTTGGCCGCGGCCGATCCCCCGGTGGTCGCGCTGCCGCCTCCCCTGCCGGGGCGGTTCTACGACGACCAGGTCCACACGTCCGATGGCCGAGTCGACTGCTGCCCAACGTTGTTCGCCGCGGCGATCGAGCGGGCCGAGGTGATCTTCAACGAGTTGGCAGCCGAGCCCGCCGGCTCGTTGAAGCTCATCACCAAGCGGGACCAGTGGATGCACAACTCGTGGTTCGCCAACCTCGAGCGGATGAAGCGGGGCGGGCGCGACACGAACCCACTCACGATGCACCCGAGCGATGCGTTAGCCCGGGGGCTGGCCGACGGATCAACTGCTCGGGTGACGAACCACTGGGGTTCGCTCGATGTCATCGTCCGCCACGACGAGGATCTCATGCCCGGCGTGGTGGCGCTCGTCCACGGCTGGGGCCATGGTCGGGCGCCCGGCATGAAAGTCGCGTCGGCGCGGCCCGGCGTGAACCCGAACGCGCTGCTCCCCATCGGGCCGGGCAGCTTCGAGCCGCTGTCCAGCCAGGCTCACATGACCGGAATCCCCGTCGAAATCCGCCCCCTCGACCGTCACATTCCCGCAACTCTTGCGGGAAGGTGACGGGCGCGCGACACAATCCCGCAAGAGTTGCTCAGATGGGGCGTCAGTTCCAGGCGATTGAGCACCGTGGTCACGGCTCACTGCGCCTCCATGCGAGCGAGTGTGTCGGCGTGTTAGAGACTCGGGCATGGACTTCTCGCCTGATCCTGATCACGTCGCCATCGCCGAGGCAGTCGACCGGGTGTGCGCCGGTTTCGACGACACGTACTGGTCAAGTTGCGACGAGGAGCACCGCTTCCCGTGGGAGTTCTACGACCAGATGGCCAAGGGCGGATGGATCGGCATCGCCATCCCCGAGGAGTACGGCGGGGGCGGCCGCGGGATCACCGAAGCCGCAATCGTGCTGAACCGGGTGGCTGCTTCAGGGGCCGGAATGAACGGGTCCTCGTCGATCCACCTCACGATGTTCGGGCTCAACCCGGTCGTGAAGTTCGGCAACGAGCGTCTCAAGCGGGCGTTCCTCCCCCGCGCCGCGGTCGGCGACCTTCACGTGGCGTTCGGCGTCACGGAGCCCGACGCCGGGACGGATACGAGCCGCATCACGACGAGGGCGCAGGAGGACGGCAAGGGCGGGTGGCGGATCACCGGCAGGAAGATCTGGACGTCCAAGGCGCTGGAGTCCGAGGTCGTGCTGATCCTCGTGCGCACGGATCACGCCGGCACGAATCGCCTCGACGGGTTGACGCTGTTCCTCGCTGACCTGAACCGCGACTACGTCGACATCCGTCCGATCCCCAAGCTCGGCCGCAACGCCGTTGCCTCATGCGAGGTGGCATACGACGGCCTACCCGTCGAGGACTGGAGGATGGTCGGCGAGCGCGGCCGCGGGTTCCACCACATTCTCCATGGGCTCAACCCGGAGCGGATCCTCCTGTCCAGCACGGCGAGTGGGATCGGCGAGGCGGCCATCCGCCGTGCCGTACGATATGCCGGCGAGCGCGAGGTGTTCGGACGGCTCATCGGTGCGAACCAATCCATCAGCCATCCGCTAGCCCAGGCCCACATGCAGTTGCAGGCGGCGATGCAAATGATGCGCCTGGCCGCCTGGCGTTACGACAACGGCCTCGACTGTGGCGAGGAGGCGAACACGGCGAAGTACCTCGCCGCCGAAGCCAGCTTCTTCGCGGCGGATCGAGCCGTACAGACGCTCGGGGGACTCGGATATGCCACCGAGTACCACGTGGAGCGCTACTGGCGAGAGGCCCGTCTTCAGCGACTCGCCCCGGTGAGCCAGGAGATGACGTGCAACTACATCGCCCAACAGGTGTTGGGACTTCCGCGCAGCTACTAATGCGACTTCGTCCCCGCTCAATTGCCTAACGACTCCGCACCAATCGTCCTGGGCGGGCGCCCGTGTCCACGTCGTGTCGACGCACGACTGATCCGTTGACAATCGTGGCCACGTACCCGGAACTCGGCTGGAGCACCCGCGTACCGCCCGCCGGGAGATCAGCCCGCACGAACGGGGCATGGATCGTGAGGTTGTCCAGGTCGATCACGTTGAGATCGGCTCGTAGACCAACGGCGATGCGACCGCGGTCCGCCATGCCGTAGAGGTCGGCGTTGTTCGCCGTGAGCTTGCGCACCATGAACTCGAGTGGGAGCTTTTCGCCACGGGTGCGATCACGAACCCAGTGCGTGAGGTGGAACGTCGGAATCGTGCAATCGCAGATGAAGTTCACGTGAGCGCCGGCGTCGGACAACCCCGTGATGGTGTTCGGGTCGAGCAGCATCTCGCGGCACGGGTCGAGTGTCCCGTTCGCAAAGTTCGCTCCGAGGATGGCATAGAACGCCTGGCCCTCGTCCTCCAGCAACATGTCGTAGAGGTACTCGACGGGATCGCGACCGAGCACGGCGGCTTGGGCCGCAATCGAGCGATCCATTGTTGGCTCGTAGTCGAGCGGCTCGCTCAGTGGGAACAAGATGGGCAGCGCCCGGATGAAGAGTGGAGCCACGTTCTGCATGGAACCGGGCTGATCGGCCGGGACGTCGTCGTCGGCAAGGATCGCCGCCTTGATCTCGGGCAGCCGCATCATGGCGACCCGCTCGGGGAGCGGGAGGTGAGCGACATCGCGGAGGTAGGTGGTACGGCGCATGAACGCGTGATACGCCGAAAGGCTCGTCATCACCGTCACGGAGCGGGCCGCGATCTGCGGGCGCAACTGCGCACCGGCGGCGTTCTCCTCGGCCACGACCTGCAGCACCTCGCGCCAGTGGTCCGGCGACTCACCGATCTGCACGGTGGTGAACGTGAGCGGCCGTCCACCGGCGCGCGAGACGTTGGCGAACATGCGGGCTTCCTCGGCCGGGAGCGCCCGCTCTCCACCAAGTTGCTCCAACGCCCCGACCGTGCCCGCCGGGATCGCCTCGAACACGCCGCGTCCCGCCCGGCCCATCGCCTCGGCGATGGCAGACAGCTCGGACTCGGCCGCGAACGTACCGGGCACCGCCACGCCGGTGATCGAACGATGGCCGATTGTGCGCGACGTGGAGAACCCGACGGCGCCCGCCTCGATCGCCTCTTGAACGATCCGGCCCATCTCGACGAGGTCTTCGGCGGACGCGTCCTCGTCGCGCGCTCCTCGCTCACCCATGACGTAGAAGCGCAGGGCGCCGTGCGCGAGCTGAGCCCCGATGTCGAGGCTGAAGTGACGGCCGGCGAGGATGTCCAGATACTCCGGGAACGTCTCCCACGTGCCCCACGGCATACCCTCGTGGAGAGCGCTACCAGGGATGTCCTCGACGCCTTCCATCAGCTCGATGAGCACCTGCTCGTCACCGGCCCGCACCGGCGCAAACCCCACGCCGCAGTTGCCCATCACGAGTGTGGTGACGCCGTTCGTGGCCGACGGTTCCATATCCTCGTCCCACGTCGCCTGGCCGTCGTAGTGCGTGTGGACGTCGACGAATCCGGGCGTGACGAGATAGCCGCCGGCCTCGATCTCGTCAAGGGCCGCCTCAGCGATGTGCCCCCCGACCTCGACGATGAGGCCGTCCCGCACGCCGACGTCGCCGACGAATGCTGGCGCCCCGGTGCCGTCGACGATGGTCCCGCCTCGGATGATGATGTCGTACACGTTGGTCCCCACTTCCCGTGAATGTTGGACCAACCTACCGATCAGAGCCCGCTTCGCCCTGCCTCCTGCACGATCTGCTGACCCATCTCGACGAATCGGTGGTTCCGATCCCCGATGGTCTCCCCGGCCGCGTCGACGACCAAGACGGCGCCATTCACGAAACTCGATTCGTCCGACGCCAGGTAGAGAGCCGCGTTCGCGATATCGATCGGCTGGCCGGCACGGCGCAACGGATTCGTCGCGCCTATGAGCCGACCGGCCTTCTCAAGCGCGGTGTGATCACCGGTCACGAGGTACGACGTGAGCCCGCTCACCGTGCCCCCCGGTGCGATGGCGTTCACCCGGATGCCGTGGGGTCCGAGCTCGGTCGCCACCGATTGCGTGAGGCCAACGACACCGTGTTTGGCCGCGGTATACACGTGCGGACCGAGCCCGGCGCGGACACCCGCAGTACTGGCGGTGTTGATGATGGTTCCCCCGCCCTGAGGGATCATCACCTTGGCCGCATGCTTGATGCCGAGGAACACGCTCGACAGGAGCACGTCGATGGTGCGGTGCCATGCCGCGTACTCGATGTCGGCAATGGGACCGATCGCCCCCAGTATCCCCGCATTGTTGATCATGCAATCGAGCCGCCCGAACTGGGCAACGGCCGCGGCGACTGCGGCCGCCACATCCTGCTCGTTCGCCACGTCGCAGTGGGCAAAGACGACGGTGTCGCCGAACTCTGCGGCAATCGAGCGCCCTCGTTCGTCCTGCAGGTCCGCTATGAGGCAGCGAGCCCCTTCTTCGACGAACCGGCGCACGATGCCCTCGCCGATCCCGCTGGCGCCCCCTGTGACAAGAGCGACCTTGCCCTTCAGCCGAGTACTCATGACGACTCCTCTCAGGATGGGGGCCGCATCACGACGGCCGGGTTGCCGTCGCGCCACGTGTAGGTCTGTGTGCGGTGAGCGATGCGCCATCCGTCCGGTGTGCGCACGGCCACGTCGCAGTAGGTACCGGCGATGATGAACAGATCCCCGCCGGGCGTGCCCAGCTTCACGTGCTGCGCCTGGAAGTACACGATCGTCGTGGCAGTGTCGCCATCCACGACGACTTCGATGTTGCCGAGCATGTGCTGGCTGGCGTCGAGGCGGGTCAGCGCGTTCGCGCATCGATCGACGATGGCGCTCACCGTGTCCGACTCACCACCCGGAAATGTGTACCGAGCATCGGCGACGAAGAGCCGTTCGAGCAAGGCCCAGTCGTGGGTGTCGAGCGCGCGGGCGTACCGCACGCAGAGGCGGTACACCTCTTGGTGGTCGAGCAGACCTTGAACGACTGGGTCAGGATGCCGCTCAGCCATTCGGCAGCACTACTGCTCGGCCGTCGACGGCCCCCGACTCGAGATCGTGGTAACCCTCGGAGATTTTGTCGAACGCATACGTCGTGACCTTCGGGACGATGAGGCCGCGCTCAGCCAGCGCAATCACTTCCCGCAGATCCGTGATGCTTCCCCAGAACGACGACGAGACCTCCGCTTCCGGTGCCACTCCGAAGAACCCGAACGCTGCGCTCCCGCCGGCGATGCCCACGAGCTTCACGATCCCCTTGGCGCGGACCGCCCCGAAACTCAACGCCAGCGTGGCGTCGTTACCGACGAGGTCCATCACGAGGTCCGCCCCCTGTCCGCGTGTGAGTTCGCGAATCTGCGCAGCGGCGTCCGGCCCGGCCGTCACTACGTGGTGCGCCCCCATGTCCAGAGCCATCGCGAGTGCGTCCGGGCGGGCATCAACGGCGATGACCGTTGAGCTCGAAAGCGACCGCAACAACTGGACGGCCAGATGGCCGAGACCGCCGATCCCGATGACGACGGCAGACGAGCCCGGTACGAGGACCCGCATGCTGTTCTTGATCGCTCGATACGGCGTGACGGCGGCATCGGTCAGTGGGGCGGCGAGCACGGGATCGAGGCCGCCGAGCGGTACGAGTTGGCGGGGGCTGTCCACGACGAGGTACGGCGCCAACCCGCCATCGACGCCGAGACCCCAACCCACCCCATCGAGTGCCTCGGGCCGCGCGCACAGGTTCTCCTCGCCACCCGAGCACCGGTAGCAGGCACCGCAACCGAGGGGTCCGTACACCGCGACCGGTTCACCGATCTCGAACCCCGTGGCACCCGGGCCAAATGCCTCCACGAACCCCGCGTTTTCGTGCCCGAGCGTGAACGGCAACGCGCCGTTCAACATGCCCGCCTCGAACTCGTGGATCACGTGGAGATCCGAGTGGCACAGGCCAGCGGCGGCCACCTTGACCAACACCTGGCCAGGACCGGGCTCAGGCTGCGGGATCTCCTGGTACTCCGGCCACGTCTTCCAGGCCGTCATGCGGTACGCCTTCATCGGTCACCCTCCACAGGGAACGCCTCGATCAGGAAACAGGTCAGTACGGGCACGAGCCACCGTCGACGTTGAGCGCGGCCCCGGTGATGCCGGCCCCCGCCTCGGAACACAAGAGCAGCGCCATCGCACCCACCTGCGAGGCCTCGTTCACCTTCTTCGTCATTGAGGTCTGGGTCACCATGGTCACCCAGTCCTCGAACTCCATCCCCATCGCCGCTGCCGTGACGGGCCCTTCGGATTCGAAGATGTCCGTGCGGATGAAGCCAGGGCAGATGGCGTTCACAGTGATCCCCATGGGGCCCACCTCAGCCGCGACTGCCTTGGTAAAACCGTTCAGGCCGTGCTTCGTCGTGACGTAGTGCGACACCGTGGGCAACGACATCTTCCCGTAGATCGAGGAGATGTTGACGCGCCAGTGGGGCCGCATCATCAACATCTCCTCGATCTACGGGAAGATGTCGTTGCCCACGGTGTCGCACTACGTCACGACAAAG
>JBKJJS010000177.1:0-2518 GCA_046597895.1 Ilumatobacteraceae bacterium | reverse complement strand
TTGCAGCGCCTCATGGAGGACCGCTGGAATCACGGTGCGCAGACGCAGATCGTGCACCTCTTCCGCACCTACGTCAGTGGCAAGAACAACAAATACGGTCCTGCGCAACGCAAAGGCGGGGATGGATTCGCCTATCAGGGGTTCAACTGGCCGAAGGGGGCGTGGGGTGGCCAACTTCGTGACAAGTTCGACTCGCTCGAAGGCAAGGACCGGGCCGATCTCTACAAAGCTCTCGGCGGGGCCCACACGCCGAAGCGCAAGCTATGGCAGCAGCAGATGGCGAGGGCACGGACCGAGGGGTGGTATCAGACGTTCCAGGGTGAGGTGGCGGAGGTGCGGCCTTCCGCCACACCCGGCAAGGTAGCCACGGTCATCCAGTCCAAGAGCGGCGTCAGCAGTGTGCTTGATGCCGATGTCATCATCGATTGCACCGGACTCGAGGCCGATCTACGCGAGAACCGGGTGCTGTCGGACCTTCTCGAACATGCGGGCGCCGGACGAAACCCACTCGGTCGCCTCGACATCGAGCGGACGTTCGAGGTGCGAGGTACCCGCAACAGCAACTCCAGGATGTACGCGTCCGGCGCCGCAACCCTTGGGGGGTATTACGCCGGCGTCGACTCGTTCCTCGGTCTGCAGTACGCCGCCTTCCGCATCGCCGACGACCTGGCCGAGACCGGCTTCTGCCCGAAGCTCACGAGCGGCCGATCCATCAGCCAATGGTGGAAGTGGTTCCGCCACCGCCCGATCTGAACGAATCGAGGACACACCCGTGACGCCTACCCTTTTCGGACGCATCCAGACGAGAATCTTCCTGATCCTCGTCATCGGCGTCCCCTGGACCTTTCTCATTACACCATTCCTGCCGGCTCGCGGCGACCCCTCGGCCACTGATCTCTACCCCGTGACGTTCGCCGCACTGGCTGTTGTCCTCGTACTGGGTGTCGTCGTGTGGGAGCCGATCTACCACGGCCTACAACAGTTCCGATGGGAGCGCGACTGGCCGACGTCGTTCGCGCTGCTCACGTGCGTGAACGAGGCGTACCTCGCCTACCACATCCTCACTCGGGTCGGTCCGGACTCCTTGGTGTACGCCACGAAGACGACCTACATCATCCACATCGTGAGTACGTGGGTGATCATGTGGCTATTCGTGATAGGGCCGATCCGCGTGATCTTCCCCCGATACCGGTTCCGCGGCGGCCGGGTTCTCGGCGGATTCTGAGAGTCGGCCGCCCGTCACGGCTTCGGCCGTCCGGCCCGCGTCCTTCGGGATGAACTTATCCACGAGCGGGCCGGTCATGGCGGTCGTGATCAAAGCCATGAGAACGGCGCCGACCTGCATCTGCGCGGTAATGACCCCAGCCTCCTTGGCGGCAAGCGCCACGACGAGTACGAGCAGGCCGCGACAGTTCATCAGGATTCCGAGCACGTTCGAATCCTGATTGTTCAGCCCGCCGAGACGGCCGGCCACGAAACCACCGCCCCACTTGACGACGATGGCAACGGCGATGAACAGGATCAGGCCTGGCGCCCAGGCCCAGCCGAGCGAGCGGAAGTTCGTACCGAGACCCGACACCGCGAGGAACACCGGCAGTAACACGCTGATCGTGATGTCCGACAGACCGGCTTGCAGGTTCTTCACGAGAACCGGCACTCGCGGCATGGCGATCCCCGCGATGAAACCGCCGACGATGGCGTTGATGCCGATGCGGTCGGCGGTGTACGCCGACAGCAGCACGACCACCACGGCCGCCACGAAGTACGTGCTGCTGAGCTTGTCCCCGAGGCGCTCAGCGGTCAGGAATGCGGCGAGAGCGAGCCGTACGACGAACCACATCACGAGGAGGTAGGCCACCGTGCCGAGAATGCGCTTCACGTGAACCGAACCGTCGGCGTCCTTGGCCACGCCGGTGGCGATGCCGAGCGCGAGGAACATCAGAATCGTGACGACGGCCGCCGAGGCGATCCCGATCGCTCCGAGCGACGTAGTGGCGAGGCCCTTCTCCTGCAGGATCCGTGCGGCCACGGGGAAGGCGGTAACGGCGAGCATAGCTCCGATCATGAGGGTGAAGCCGAGGCTCTTGGTTCCGGGTACAGCGAACTTCGAACTGTTCAACGCCGGTCCGATCAGGAACGCCGCAGCCATGGGAATGACGATGACACCGACACCGACGGTGAGGATGCCCCGGTACTTACCCTTCAGCGTCTTGAAGTCCAGCTCGAGGCCCACGAGGAACATGAACAGCGCCAGCGCGATCGTGCCGAGCAGCACCAGGCCAAACCGGCCTTCCGTCGGGAAAATGCAACTGCTCCACGTCGGACCCGCTCCGCTCACCGGCGGCTTTTGAGTGTTCAGTGCCGTGATGGTCGCGCCATCGTTGAGGAGACTGCGGTCGACGCTGCACCCGAGGAATTTCAGTGGCTTGGTGCTGCTCGGCACGATCGCGCTGGCGCTGAACACGCAAAAGCCACCGGTGACCGGAGCGGGTCCCACGTGGAGCAGTTGTCTTTTCCC
>JBKJJS010000173.1:0-9897 GCA_046597895.1 Ilumatobacteraceae bacterium | reverse complement strand
CCAGCACCTTGTCCGCCAGCGGATCGAGGAAGGCCCCTGACCGGGTGGCTCCGTGGCGGCGGGCGAGACCGCCGTCTATTCCGTCGCTCGAGCAGAGGACGAACCACAATCCGAACGAGGCCCACGACCCCGCCGGACCATCGATGAGCGCAAACATGAGCGGCGACACGAGCAGGCGCGTCGCGGTCACCAGGTTGGCCCACGTGGCAATGGCGCTCGGATCGTTGCTCATCAGCCCGGCGACAGTAGCGCCCGGCCGACGAGGTCAGGGCCAAGGGCTTCAACGATCTCGACATCGTGGAATCGACCCACCTCGAGATCGATCGGCACGTCGATGATGCCGTCGATCTCCGGCGCTTCCCGAGTCGAGCGCGCTACCCCGATGCGATCAACGAGCACGCGCTGCACGGAGCCGACCACGTCATCGCGCCGGGCCGCGGTGATGCGGTCCTGCATCTCGCGAAGTTCGCCGAGGCGGTCCGACATCACCGCAACGTCCACGGCGCCGTCGAGGTCGGCGGCATAGGTACCGTCCTCCTTGGAGTAGGCGAAGAACCCGCACCAGTCGAGTTGGGCCGCCTCGACGAAGGCCAGTAATCGGTCGTGATCCCTCTCCGTCTCCCCCGGGTATCCGACGATGAAGTTGGAGCGGAAGGCGGCCGTCGGCGCCGCAGCGCGGATATCGGCGATGCGGCGCAGGAAGCGCTCTCCGTCGCCCCATCGGCGCATCCTCCGCAGCAGCGGCTTCGACACGTGCTGGAGGGAAAGATCGAAATACGGAACGCCAGTGTCGAGTATCGCTTCGATCAAGGCGTCCGACAGATCCGACGGGTAGAGGTACAGCAGCCGAACCCATTCGACGCGCGACGCCACGGCGCGCACGAGCGACACGATCGATCCCGCCCCCAACTCGTCCGGACGGTCCTTGCCGTACGAAGCGAGGTCCTGGGCGACGAGCACGATCTCCTTCGCCTCCAACTCCTCGACCTCGCGCAGGATCGCGTCGACATCCCGACTCCGCTGCGGCCCGCGGAATGAGGGTATGGCGCAGAACCCACACGACCGGTCGCAACCCTCGGCGATCTTCACGTACGCCCACGGCGCCGCCGACTTCGGACGGGGCAAGTTGAGCAGGTCCAACAACGGCACGGGCGGTCCGGCCGACACGGCGATCGATTTGCGCCCAAGCGTGACCGGCACACCGAATCCGGCGACCTGATCGACTTCGGGAAGGGCCTCGGCGAGTTCCGCTCCATACCGCTCGGCCATGCAGCCGGTCACGACGAGCCGGGCACCTTTCTTGCGCTGATCGTCGAGGGCGAGGATGGTGTCGATCGACTCGCGGCGGGCATCCTCGATGAACGCACACGTGTTGACGACGACGAGGTCAGCAGCGCTCACATCCTCGGTCGCCACCATCCCATCGGCGAGCAGCGTGCCGACGAGCTTGTCCGAGTCGACTTGGTTCTTCGGGCACCCGAGGGTCTCGACATAGAACCGCTTGGACACGGCTATCGAGGCTAGCGGCCGTTGCCCTCGGCATCCTGAAGCAGTTCCAACTCAGTGACGGTCATGAGCACTGACCGGGCCTTCGAACCTTCGCTCGGACCGACGACACCCCGCTGCTCCAGCAAGTCCATGAGCCGACCGGCACGGGCGAAACCAACCTTGAGCTTGCGTTGGAGCATCGATGTCGAGCCGAGTTGGCTGCGTACGACGAGGTCCAACGCCTGACGCATGAGCGCCCCGTCGTCATCGTCATCTGGTGCGCCGTACGACGAACCAGCGCCGAACAGGCCGCCGCCATTGTCCTCGCCCTCGACGCCCGCTACGTAGACAACCTCGGGCGCTTGCCGGCGCCAGTGGCCGACGACCTTGCGTACTTCCTCCTCCGAGACAAAGGCCCCCTGGATTCGGGCAGCCACGTTGGAGTTGCCCGGCAACAACAACATGTCGCCACGGCCCACGAGTTTCTCGGCGCCAGGCTGGTCGAGGATCACGCGACTGTCAGTCTGGCTGCTCACGGCAAAGGCGATGCGGGCCGGGATGTTGGCCTTGATGACGCCGGTGATGACGTTGACGCTCGGGCGCTGCGTGGCCACGATGAGGTGGATGCCGACCGCTCGAGCCTTTTGGGCGATGCGGGTGATGCTCTCCTCCACGTCGCGAGCCGCCACCATCATGAGGTCGTTCAACTCGTCGACGACGACGACGATGTAGGGCAGTCGTTCGAAGGTGGCCCCGGACCCCGGCTCCGGCTGAAGTTCTCCCCGGTCGTACGCGGCGTTGTACCCGGTGATGTCCCTGAAGCCCACCTCGAACAGCACGTCGTAGCGCCGCTCCATTTCCTTCACGGCCCACGCCAGCGCGTTGGCGGCCTTCTTCGGGTTCGTCACGGGCGCTGTGAGCAGGTGAGGGAGCTTGTTGTACTGGCCCATCTCGACTTGCTTGGGATCGATGAGGATGAGCCGGACCTGCTCGGGCGTGGTGCGCATGAGCAGCGACGTGATGATGCAGTTGATGCCGCTGGACTTGCCGGCTCCGGTCGCGCCGGCGATGAGCAGGTGCGGGGTCGTGGAGAGATTGAGGAAGATGGCCCGACCGGCAATGTCCTTGCCGATCGCCACATCGAGCGGGTGCGTAGCGGCCCTGGCGTCGGCGGAGGAGAACAGGTCACCCAACGCCACCAGGTGCCGGGTGTGGTTCGGTACCTCCACCCCGATGGCAGAGCGGCCGGGGATGGGAGCGAGGATGCGCACATCGATAGCCGCCATGGCGTACGCGATGTCGCGCTGGAGGCTCGTGACTCGGGCGACCTTCACCCCGGGCCCGAGTTCGAGTTCGTAGCGGGTGACCGTGGGTCCGACCGTCTGACCCACCCGCTTCACGTCGACCCCATGCGATGCCAGCGACTCCTCCAACACGCGACCGCGCTCCTCGATCTCAGCCTGGTTGACGGTCTGGTTGGCGGACCGGGCGAGCAGCGACAGCGCCGGCAGCTTCCAACGGTCGGGTGAGGCACCGGGGCCGAGCGCCAACTCGGCCTGATCACCACCCGGTCCGGCGCCATCGAGAACCGGCGGTGGCAGGCCCCGTGGCGCCCGCTTCGACGGTGCCCTCGGAGCAGGAGGCAGGGCGGGAGGGGCGGGGAACTGCTCAACTTCGTCGGCCTCGGCGTCGTAGACACGTTGACCTCCCGGACCCAGGGAACCGTTGACCCCTGACCGCTCGCTGTTCAACGTGGACAACTCGCCGAACTTTCGTTTGGCGGCGCGCCCGACGGGTCGGGTCATCAGGCCCGTCACATAGAACACCCCCCCGAACAATTCACGAGCAGGTTGACCGGTCACCAGAAGGACGCCCCCGATGAACGCCGCACCGAGAAGGACGGAGCCGCCCACACCGGACAACAGAGTGCGCAACGGTTCCCCGACGGTCGCACCGACGACCCCGCCGCCATCGCCAAGTTCCAACGCCGTACCGAGCCCATCGGGCCCCCGGAGAATATGGAGTAACCCGAGGGCCGCGATGGCGGTGAGGGACCAGCCGAGGATGAGGCGGAACCGGTGGCGTGTCTGGCCCTTCCCAACCAGTGCCCAGCCAACGCCGACGAGCGCCACCGGAATGAGGTAGCGGCCGACCCCGGCGAACCAACCGAGCAGGGTGTTGAGACCCCGCCCGACCGGACCGGCGAGCCTGAAGTACAGGGCCAGCCCGAGGATGATGCCGGCAGCAATGATGGCGATACCCAGGAACTCGTGCTCTCTGCCGCCAACCGCCTCGCGCCATTGGTTGGTGGGCGTGGGGTCTGCCACGGTCTGGCGGCCACGATCGGACGGTGCCGCTGCGCCAGACTTCCCGGCGGCGCGCGGCACGGGCGCCCGATACGGCGTACGTCCTCGTGGTTGCCTTCTTCCCCAGGTGGTCACAGTGCTGCCACGGTACCAACCAGGTGTGACACTGATTGGGCACTCGGCTCGCTCACCCCGTCGACAGCACGGTGCCCGAGGCGTCGAGCAGCACTCTCAACTCCCCACCGGTCGCCCGCACGGTGGCGATGTAGTCGACGCCGTCCACCTGGCGGGGCGTCACCGAGAACGCCACCACCGGCGAATTCGGTAGGGCGGCCACGACGCCGTCGAGCACGCCAGGCGAGAACACCACCTGCTCGGCGGTGAACGTCGGGCCGGCGTATGCGGTCCCGCCGACCGGCGCGTCGACGTCGTCCCCCCGCACCACGTAGGCCAGGTCCTTGCCATCGCGCACCACGAACACGTTGACCTCGGAGGGCGTGGCGTTCACTTCGGAGTATCTCTGAGGTCCACCGAGTGACGATTCGACTGCGGCCATCGCCGGCCGGATCTCGTCGAGCCGTACGGAAGTCTCCTTGCCATCTGAGCCACCACAGGCCGTGGCGACGACGGCGACGACGACGAGGAAGCCCCCGGCCAGCAGTGCGCGGCGTCTCATCGAACAGAAGCGCAGGGCTACGCCTCCATCACAACGGGCACGATCATCGGACGGCGCTTCGTTCGCTCCGAGACGAACTTGCCGGCGACCTTGCGTACCTCACGCTCGAGGGCGTCCACATCGCGGACTCCTTGCTTCAGGGCCGACTCGAGCGCCGCGGCAATGCGATCGCACGCCTCGTCCAGCAGGTCCTCGGCCTCCGGCGCGTACACCCAGCCCCTCGTGATGATCTCGGGCCCCGTGAGCACCGTGCCGCGCTGGACGTCGACCGTCACCACGATGACGACGACCCCCTCCTCGGCCAGCACCTTGCGGTCGCGGAGCACGCCCTGGCCGACATCGCCGACAATGCCGTCAACGTAGAGATAGCCAGCCGGCACCCGCCCGCTGAGCTTCATCCCACCGTCGGCGAGTTCGATGACATCACCGTCCTCGCAGACGAACACGTGGTCCTTGGCGACACCCATGATCTCGCCGAGACGAGCGTGGGCGACCATGTGGCGGTACTCGCCGTGGATCGGGACGAACCACTCGGGATTCACGATTGAGAGATATGTCTTCAGCTCCTCGGCCTGGGCGTGGCCGGTGGCGTGAACGTCGGCGACACCGGAGTGGATCACCTCGGCCCCTGCCCTCAACAACCCGTCGATCACCTTGTTCACACTTGACTCGTTGCCAGGAATGGCGTGGCTGCTCAAGATGACGGTGTCGTGCTCGCCGACCTTCAGGAACTTGTTATCGCCCCGTGCGAGCAGCGCAAGAGCCGACATCGGCTCTCCTTGTGAACCAGTCGAAATCACGCAGACCTTCTCCGGTGGCAGGCCGGCGATGTCGTCGATATCCACGAGCGAACTCTCGGGGATCTTCAACAACCCCAGGTCCTTGGCGAGACGGACGTTCTTCTTCATCGACAACCCGAGCGTCGCGACAACCCGACCCTCGGCCACGGCCGCTTCGGCGATCTGTTGAATGCGATGGATGTGACTGGCAAAGCTCGCCGTGATGATCCGCCGGCCCCTCTGTTGGGCGAACAAGGCCCGCAGCGTCGCCCCGACTGTGGTTTCGCTGGGGGCGTGTCCATGTTCCTGAGCGTTCGTGGAGTCGCTCAGCAGCAGGCGTACACCGGTCGTACTGGAGATCGCACCGAGCCGGGCAAGGTCGGTACGGCGGCCATCCACCGGCGTGAGGTCGAGCTTGAAATCGCCCGAGTGGAGGATGACGCCCTGAGGGGTATGAAGCGCGATCGCGTGGGCGTGCGGTACAGAGTGGGTGACGGGGATGAACTCCACGTCGAACGGCCCGATCTTGCGCCGTTCACCGTCCTTCACCACGACGAACTTCGTGCGACCGCTCAGACCCGCTTCCTCGATGCGGTTCCGCGCGAGGCCGAGCGTGAGGGCGGATCCGTACACAGGGAACGACACGTCGCGCAGCAGGAACTGAAGGCCGCCGACGTGGTCCTCGTGGCCGTGGGTGGCGACGCACCCGACGATGCGCTCAGCGTTCTCCCTTAGGTACGAGAAGTCCGGCAACACGAGGTCGATGCCGTGCATGTCGGCGTCTGGGAACATGAGGCCACAGTCGATGAGGAGCATCTGGCCGTCCTGCTCGACGACCATGCAGTTGCGTCCGATCTCCCCTAATCCACCGAGGAAGGCGATGCGTACGGGTGTCGCCACGGGTCAGCGCCCCGGCCGTTCGGCGAAGGCATCCCGACCTCGCTGAAGGTTGGCCCACACCACCGGAGCGCGCTCGACCACGAACGCCGGGGCAACACCCATCGGAAGCCGCGCCTCACCCACCGGTAACCCGAGGTAACGCAACATGGCCTTCGTCGGGATGGGGTTGGGCGCCTCGTCTCCCGTCTCGAATGCGAAGCTCTCGATGAGCCTGGCGTTGACCAGGCAGGCACCAGCCGTGTCGCCCTTCTCCCACAGATCGAACATGAGTTGATGGTCCTCTCCGGACCATGCGGTGGCCACTCCGATGACACCCACCGCGCCGACGGCGAGCAGTGGGAGGGTCATGCCGTCATCGCCAGAGTAGACCTCGTAACCCCCCGGAGCGTTGGCAATGAGGGCCGCGGTCTCCGCGGGATTTCCGGCGGCGTCCTTGAGTGCGACGACGTTCGGAACTTCGTGGGCCATCTTCAGCAGCGTGGCCGTGGTGATCTTTCGACCCGTCCGCACGGGAATGTCGTAGACGACGACTGGCAGGTGGCCTGCGGCCTCGGCGATGGCGCGGATGTGCGCGTCGATACCGGCTTGCGACGGTCGGTTGTAATAGGGGCATACGGCGAGGATGCCGGCGATGCCGAGTCTGGCGGCCTCGGCCGTCATGTGAATCGAGTGATTCGTGTCGTTCGTGCCGGATCCCGCGATGACGGGAATGGTCACTGCCTCCGCCACTGCGGCAAACAAACTCAGCCGTTCGTCGTCGGTGAGGACAGGCGCCTCACCCGTGGTACCAGCGACGACCAGTCCTTCGTTGCCATGCGCCTCGAGGTATCGGGCGAGTTCCTGTGCCGCATCGAGGTCCAGCGCACCGTTGTCGTCGAACGGCGTGACCATCGCCGTGAGCACCCTGCCAAAGCGCGCCATCAGAACGACCCCTCGGCGGCACGGTTGATCCCGAGGGTGAGGATGAGATCCTCGTGGAGCTCCATCCACACGTCGTGGAACGAGTTGCACATCACCCCGGTGAACATCTTGCTCTCGCCCGCCCGAACCTTGCCGAGTGCGATGCCGAGCCGCGGCGCGTACGGCGACAAACGCTCGTGTTCCACACCCATCCGCCGCACGATGGGTCTGGCCGCCTCGTCGAGTTCACACAGCCGATCGACGACCTTGGCGTCGTAGGCCGCGTCCGAGTGATCGTTCGGTCGTTCGCCGTTACCGTCGATGAGTTGCCAGTCGCCACACAACCACTTGAATGCCTCGTTGATCTCGAGGAACGTCGGGTAGTGCTGGTGGATGGCCTGGCGCACAGGGTCGGGAGCGTCGCGCTCCAACTCCGCCTTGTGAACCTCCTTGCCAGTTGGGGTCAACTGCCAGAGAGCGCGGGCCTCGCGGAACAGGGTGTATTCCCTTGCCTGCAACTCGACCAGGTGGGCCTCGGCCTGCGCGTGTTCGAGATCGGCAATCTCGGCCACGACGTCGGACTTGGCGAACCCCTTGATCCGCAGGGCGTGGAACGTACGAAAAAGTGGATCGGATTGAGCCATGGCCACACATCGTAGTGAGCGCTCGTCACCCGGTTTCGCCTTCGTTCCACTGGGTCGATCAGTCGGAACACCAGTTCCAGCTGAGCCCGTACCGGCTCAGCTGGGGAACGGCGACGGCGCCTCGGCACCGATCTCGAAGCGCATGTAGTCGTCGCCCGTGTTGTCCCAGTCCTCGAATTGGATGACGTTCATCTCCTCGAACCGCCGACGCAGCCAGGCGTCGTTGCGGTCCAGCAGCCCGAGCTTCTTGCAGTTCGGAACGATCTTGGAAAAGAGCATCTGCTGGAACATGGCCCTGGTGGGGTCGGCGATGACGAGCGGCACCACGTCGCGCGGGTTCACGCCCATGCGCTCCCATACCTCCTGCTGAAGAAAGCGATCGCGCATACGCACGCCAGCCTCGAACGCGAACTCCTGGCGGTACTTGATCTCGGCGTCGCTCATCTCGTCGTACACCTCGCGCAGCGAGAGTACGCCGAAGGCCACGTGACGGGCCTCGTCACTCATCACGTAGCGCAGCAGCTTCTTCAGCAACGGCTCGCTCGTGAGCTGATGCATGAAGCCGAAGGCGGCCAGGGCCAGACCCTCGACCATGATCTGCATTCCGAGGTACGTCATGTCCCAGCGACTGTCGTTCACGATGTCGTCGAGCAGCATTCGTAGATGGGCGTTGACCTGGTACCCACCCCCGAGCTTTTCATCCAGGTACCGCGCGAACACCTCGACGTGGCGGGCCTCGTCCATCACCTGGGTGGAGGCGTAGAGCTTGGCGTCGTACCACGGAACGGTCTCGACGATCTTGGCCGTGCAGAGCAGCGCTCCCTGCTCGCCGTGGAGGAACTGGCTGATCGTCCAGCGCCGGCCCTCGATGCCGAACTCCACCCACTCCTTGTCACCCCACTTCTCGACGGGCGTACCGATGTAGATGCTCGGGTCGATGCCGGCGCCGATCACCGCCTGGTCGGCCGTGATGGTGGCCTCGATGTCCACCTCGGTCTCCCAAGGCAAGTCAGTGGCACCGTTCCACTGGCCGGTCTTGGCCTTCTCGTAGAGCTTGCGCAGCGGCGGCCGAGCGAGGCTGTAGTCCCACGTGAAGGTGGTGTCGGCATTGTTCTTCACGATGTGCTCGACCTCGTCGACATCGGTGTTGGTCACCGCCAGGATTGCCTCGATGTCGTTCAGGTCGGCGCGGCCGATGATGCCTTCAGTGGTGGACACGGTGGTGCTCCTTGGGAATCGGTCTGATGTTCAGTGGTTCAGAGGTTCAGGTGTGAGGGGGGAAGGCGGGGAGAACGAAGCGGCGGACGAACGCGGTCGCCTGCGCGGCATCGGCAAGGTCCACCAGATCGGACGGGGCGAGGAAGTACGAGAGCACGATCCGGCTCAGCCACTCCGCGAGTTCGACGGAGCCGTCAACGCCGAGGTACGGCTCGACCCGGGGCCCGATCAGGGCCGCCGCGAGCCGTGTCACCTTCGGCATGCTGTCGACCCCGAGTTCCCGGGCCACCTCACCCGGTTCGGACGCGAGCATCAGTTGGAGGTGAGCATCCGATCGCAGCTGCTGGGTGGCGTGGGAGAGGATCCTCACCACGATGTCTTCGTACGACGACGCGTCAGCGAGGTGGGCGTCGAGCGTCACGAGAAACTCTCGGATGTCCCTCTCGCGCACAGCGTCGAACAGCACATCTCGACCGCCAGGAAACAGCCGGTACAGCGTGGCCCGGGAGATGCCGGCCTCGGTGGCGATGTCGTCGACGGTGACCTTGGTGAATCCCCAACGCTCGCAGCAGACCCGCGCTGCGTCGAGTATTCGGACTTCGACCGACACATGACCGGCCGCCAGACCCCCGCTCGATGACATCGTTCGAGACACTAAAACAAAAAGTGTCTCGTTGTCAAGTGGTCGCCCTGGCGGACGCGGCGGGACCGTGGGACAACGCCGACGCTGCCGGTGCCGGTGCCTACCAGAGCGTCCGGCACGGGAAGACCTTGAAAGCAGGATCTCTCGTCACGACCGGGACGCCCAGACGGTCAGCTTGAGCGGCGATCAGTCGATCGAACGGGTCCCGATGCGCGACATCGAACAGTCCGGCGGTGAGTGCATGCTCCGAGGTGATGGAGACCTCCTGAGCATCGAGCGTCCGTAGATGATCGGCGTAGTGGGCGACGACCGCCGCCGCCTCGTCGAGCTTGCCGAGACGGCT
>JBKJJS010000053.1:0-5885 GCA_046597895.1 Ilumatobacteraceae bacterium | reverse complement strand
TCCAGCGCTCGGCCTCCATGCCCTCCTCGCGCAGCGACTTGTAGCTCGTGGCACTCCACAGTTCCACGCCGATGTCGTAGTGCTCGGCAAGGTCGGCCGCCGATTGGCGGACCGCGCCCTGCGCCGATCCCGAGAAGAGCATGGTGGCCTGCGGGCCACCCGTGGCCGGTGCCTCCGCCCAACGGTAGAGGCCCCTGACGATGGCCTCCTCGATCCCCGGCTCGTCCCGCATGGCCGGCATCACGTAGTTCTCGTTGTAGACGGTGAGGTAATAGAAGACGTCCGGGTCTCCGGCCGCGGGATCGCCGCCGTACATCCGGCGGGTGCCGTGCTTCACGATGGCGGCCATCTCATACGCGAATGCAGGGTCGAAGGCCTGGCAGGAAGGCACCGTGGAAGCCAGTGCGAGTGAGTGACCGTCCTGGTGCTGGAGCCCCTCACCCATCAGCGTCGTGCGACCGGCCGTGGCGCCCATGAGGAACCCGCGTGCCCGGCTGTCCGCCGCCTGCCAGATGAGGTCGCCGACCCGCTGGAAGCCGAACATCGAATAGAACGTGAAGAACGGGATCATCGGTACGCCCCGGGTGGCATACGAAGTCGCGGCGGCGATCCAACTGGCGAGCCCGCCTGCCTTGGTGATGCCCTCTTCGAGTATCTGGCCGTCCGTGGCCTCGGCATACGAGAGCATCATGTTGGCGTCGATCGGCCGGTACTTCTGGCCGTCAGCGGCGTAGATCTTCAACTCCTTGAACAGCGCGTCCATGCCGAAGGTGCGGGCCTCGTCGGGGATGATCGGCACGATCCTCGAGCCGGCGTGTTCGTCGCGTGAGAGATTGCGCAGCAATCGCGTGAGGGCCATCGTGGTGGACACGGCCTGGGTGCCTGACCCTGCCATCACTTCGGCGTATACCGAATCTGCAGGGAGCGTGAGCGGGCGCCGAGCGCGAGTCGTGCGCTTTGGCAGCGAACCGGCGAGCGCTCGCCGCCGCTCGAACAGGTACTGGTACTCGACGGAGTCCTCCCTGGGCCGGAAGTACGGTGGATCGTCGCCTTCGAGGGCCTCGTCAGGGATCTCGGGCTGGAGGTAGAGACGATCGCGCAGCGCTTTGAGCTGATCCTTTGTCATCTTCTTGATCTGGTGAGTGGCATTGCGCGCCTCGATGTCCGGCCCGAGCGTCCACCCCTTGATCGTCTTGCACAAGATGGCCGTCGGCTTGCCGCTGCCCATGAAGTCCATCGCGGCCTTGTACGCGGCATAGAGCTTCCGGTAGTCGTGGCCGCCTCGCGGAAGGAGCATGAGTTCGTCGTCGGAGAGGTGCTCGACCATCTTGCGTAGGCGCGGATCGGGCCCGAAGAACGTCTCGCGGATCTCGCTCGCCGGGGCGTTCGTGAGCCGCTGGAACTCCCCGTCGACCGTGGAGTTCATCTTCTGGAGGAGCACACCGTCCTTGTCCTTGGCGAGGAGTTCGTCCCACCGTGAACCCCAGATGACCTTGATGACGTTCCAGCCGGCGCCGCGGAACGTGGCCTCGAGTTCCTGGATGATCTTGCCGTTGCCCCGGACGGGCCCGTCGAGGCGCTGCAGGTTGCAGTTCACGACGAACACGAGGTTGTCCAGGTGCTCGCGGGTAGCGAGGGAAATGGCGCCGAGGGTCTCGGGTTCGTCGCACTCGCCGTCGCCGAGGAATGCCCACACCCGGCTCTGGCTGGTGTCGTCGAGGTGACGGTTGTGGAGGTAGCGGTTGAACCGGGCGTGGTAGAGCGCCGTGATGGGGCCGAGGCCCATCGACACGGTCGGGTATTCCCAAAAGTCCGGCATGAGGCGGGGGTGGGGATAGCTGCTGAGGCCTCGGCCGCCGCGACCGATCTCCCGGCGGAAGTGGTCGAGGTCGTCCTCGGTGAGCCGACCCTCGAGAAAGGCGCGGGCGTAGATGCCGGGCGCCGCGTGGCCCTGGAAATAGACGTGGTCACCGGGTTGGCCGTCGTCCTTGCCGCGGAAGAAGTGGTTGAACCCGATCTCGTAGAGGCTCGCCGACGATGCGAACGTGGACAGGTGGCCGCCAATACCCTCTGCCCGTTTGTTCGCCCGCACCACCATGATCGCGGCGTTCCATCGCACGTACGCCCTGATCCGGCGCTCGATGTGCTCGTCGCCCGGGAACCATGGTTCCTGTTCGCGGGGAATGGTGTTGACGTACGGGGTCGACACGGTGGCGGGGAAGCTCACCTGGAGTTCCCTCGCCCGCTCCAGGAGCGCCGACAGGAGGTAACGGGCCCGGGTCTTGCCGTGGACGTCGACGACGGCGTCGAGGGAGTCGAGCCACTCCCTCGTCTCCTCCGGGTCGATATCGGGGAGGGCGTGGACGAACCCATCGAAGATCATGCTCACATTCTCGCCCATGCCAAGGTGGAATTCGCGCCCGTGGCAAGGTGGAATGGTGCCGATGGACCCCGTGATCGTGTTCACCGACGGGGCGTGCTCCGGTAACCCGGGTCCCGGGGGATGGGCATGGGCCGTGGCGCCCCACGGGCTGCCCTGCGGATCGGGGGGCGAAGGGCGCTCCACGAATCAGCGAATGGAACTTCGGGCGGTACTCGAAGCGTTGCTGGCGTTGGGAACCGATCGGCCGATCGTGGTGGTGAGCGACTCGACCTATGTCGTGCACTGCTTCCGTGACCGGTGGTGGGAAGGGTGGCAGAAGCGGGGCTGGCGCAACGCCGCCAAACAGCCGGTGGCGAACCGGGACCTGTGGGAGCCGCTGGTTGCGCTGGTGCGCGAGCGAGGTGATGTCACGTTCCGGTGGGTGAAGGGCCATTCCGGCGACCCGATGAACGACCGCGTCGACCGCCTGGCCGTCGCAGCAGCCGCCGGACCCTTCACCCCCGTTCGGTCGCCCGCCGAGCCCCCAGGCGAGTCGCCCGGCGAGTCTTCAGGCGAGTTCCAGCCCTCCCTCTTCTGACCGGTTCGGAGATGACGCGTGTCGGCGGCGCACCGACGCCCTGACGCGTCATCTCGCGGAGCGGACCTGATGCGGTGAGGAATTTGACCATTTCTTGACTCATATTCGCCCGTCGGTGAGGTTTTCGGTGATGTTTCGGTGAACGACCCGGAGATGTCGGTTCGTACCTTTGGCAGGATGCCTCGCACTTCACGCTTCGACCTCGCCGCCAAAATCGCCGTGCAGCACCACTCGTTGCTGAGCCGGTCGGAGGCCGCCGATGCGGGACTCACCTCTGATTCCGTGCGACAACTGCTGCGTCGGGGGGTGCTGACCGAGCCATGCTCTGGCGTACTTGCCGTCGCTGGATCAATCGACACATGGCGTCAGCGGCTGTGCTCGGCAACGATGGCCATCGACGGGGTGCCTGTCGCGTCACACCGCAGCAGCGCCAGGCTCCAGAATGTCGATGGGTTCGAGGACGATCTGGTCGAGGTCACGGTTCCACACGGCTACCGGGTCCGGCGGGGTGAGACCCTCGTCCACCAGCTGTCGAGGTGGTTCGAGCCAGCGGAGATCGTCGTCGTGGACGGCATCCGGTGCACCGGCCTTGTCCGCACCTTGTGCGATCTCGGGACCGTTGTCGACCCGAAACGGTTGGAGCGCGCCGTCGACGACTACCAGCGGCGGGGCCGGAGTCTGCGAGCACTGGAGAACGAAGCTGTGCGGCTTCACCGCGCCGGGCAGCGCGGCACGAAACGGCTGCTCGCCGAGGTGCGCCGACGCGAGGGAGGGGGTCGGGTCCGCGACTCATGGTTCGAGAAGCTGGTCGAGGAGTGCCTTCAATCTCCGCTCATCCCCGGGCTCGAGCGTCAGTATCCAGTTCGGGACCGTTCCGGCCGAATCTTCGCACGGTGTGACCTCGCGGTTCCGCTGGTCCGGCTGGGCATCGAGGCGCACAGCCGGGAGTTCCACCTCAGTCCGCTCTTCGAGGGTGCGGATGGGCGGCGTGATTGGAAGGCGGCCCAGGCCGGGTGGGAGATCATCTACCTGGGGTGGCGAGATACGGAGGCGCCCAGCGTCGTCCGTCGCGAGATCGAGGCCATCGTCCAGCAACGCGCCACTGACTTCGGAATCACCCTGCCGGTGAAGAGATGACGCGTCAGGGCGACATCCTGGCGATGACGTGCGTCATCTCACCAAGGGAGGCGGGATTGAGGCATGGTGAGGCTCTAACCTCCGGGCAATGGATATCAGTGGCGCGAGCGCAATTGTGACGGGTGGAGCTTCGGGGATCGGAGCCGCGGTGGCCCGCCTTCTCGCGGCGAAGGGAGCGTTGGTGCTCATCGCCGACCTGCAGGCCGACAAGGGCACCGCCCTCGCCGACGAGCTCGGCGGAGCGTTCTGCAAGGTGGACGTGACGAACACCGACGACATCATCGAAGCCGTGGAGATGGCGAAGTCCATGGGGCCACTGCGGGTGTTGGTGAACTCGGCCGGTATCGGATGGGCGCAGCGCACCGTCGGCAAGGACGGTACGTATGAGTCGGCGGCGAACTTGGATGCATACAAGAAGGTCATCGCCATCAACTTGGTTGGCACGTTCGACTGTTCCCGAATCGCCGCGACGGCGATGGGCCAGACCGAACCGTTGGACAGCGGCGAGCGTGGCGCCATCGTCAACATCGCCTCGGTGGCGGCGTTCGACGGCCAGATCGGCCAGGCCGCCTACTCGTCGTCGAAGGGCGGCGTCGTCGGGCTGACGCTCCCGCTCGCTCGTGATCTCGCCGCCGTCGGCGTGCGTGTCAACACCGTCGCGCCCGGGCTCATCGACACACCCATCTACGGCCAGGGTGAGGGGAGCGAGGCGTTCAAGACGGCGTTGCAGAAAGGTGTGCTGTTCCCGGCCCGCCTCGGCTACCCGGAGGAACTGGCCTCGATGGTGGTCGAATGCGTCACCAATAGCTACATGAATGCCGAGACCATTCGGGTCGACGGTGGCATCCGCATGCAGCCCAAGTGATCATCACGCTCCGTGGACATTGTCGAACGGTTCCGAACTGGGGATCACGTCGCCGCTGTCGTCACGCGGCCGCCCGACATCGGACGTCTCTACGAGGTGTGGCAGGTTCGGGAGGCCATCGACGGGCTCGCTCCCGATGACCGCGAACTCGTGCGTCTGCAACATCTGCGGCGCGTTCCACACTGGCGGCATCACGATCGAGCCGGCGTCGTCCTCGTCGGAGGCGCTCAGTGCAGGCGCTCGTGAACCCGGTGGATGAAGTCGAGGTGGGCGTCGGTCGAATCGAGGCCCATTCCGGTACACACCACGGACACGTGGGTGCCACCCGCGTGCTCCCATGTGTCGATCGCCACCATCACGTCGTCGACCGACCGCGATCCGGTCGTGAGGAGGTCGGCCCCGTAGCCCTCGACCGGTCGCCCTTCCTCGCCGAGGCGGCGTTGCACGTCAGCCCAGCCACCCACGCAGGCGTCGAGTTTGCCGGCGAACATGAACCCGTCGCCGTGCCGGGCCCCACGTCGGAATGCGGCCTCGCCGAATCCGCCGATCCAGATCGGGATCTGGCGCTTCGGTAGAGGGATGAGGCAACCGCGGTCCATGGTGTCGAAGCGCCCCTCGTAGCTGAGGAGGGATTCAGTCCACAAGCGGCGCAAGAGCCCGATCTGCTCATCGGCGCGGGCTCCCCGTGTCGCGAACTCCTCACCGAGCGCGTCGTACTCGACGTAGTTCCACCCGACGCCGACGCCGAGCCGGAACCGCTCGCCGGACAACAGATCGAGGTCGGCCGATTGCTTGGCGACGAGCACGGTCTGACGCTGCGGCAGGATCAGAACACCCGTGGCGAACTCGATCCGCTCCGTCATGCCGGCGAGATAGGCAAACATCACGAACGGGTCGTGGAACGGGTCCTGCTCGGTGTACGG
>JBKJJS010000473.1:0-7108 GCA_046597895.1 Ilumatobacteraceae bacterium | reverse complement strand
GGGTGACCACATAGCGCACGCCAGGCGGCGGCGTCGACGACACCCGCCCGGTGGTCAGGATGCTGGTCGTCGTCGAGCCACGCAGCAGGGCATTGAGCTCGTGGAGCTTCCCGCGCTTGCGCTCCCAGCCCATCCAGGCGCCTTCGGCTTCGTTCCAGCGGCGCGTCCGGTGGAGCAGCAGGAATCGGGCCCCTCCTCCGGGCGCCTCGCCGTGGCAATCGTTGAGCCGGTCGATGGCCGCGGCCGCCGTCGAGAGAAGCTCGTCGTCGCCGGGCATCTGCTCGTTGGGGGCATCGAGCCAGTCGGACAGCAAGGCGAAGCGCACATCGCCCTCCCGGTTCCCCAGGTAGTGAACCTCCAGGCCACTGACCTGGGCCTCGACGCTGTCCTCGCTCGTGAGGAGCATCGGCACGACAACGAGGGTCCGCAGCGGGGAAGGCACGCCGTCGTCCAGGTCCAACCGGGGAAGCGGCTTCGGGCCGAGGACTCGCGTGACCATCCGGTTGACGAGGGCCATCGCGAGGTCCGACGCCGGCGCGAGCGCGAGGATGGCGACGACCAGGACGGCGGCACCCCCGTCGCCGGACACCAGGAGCGGTACGGCGAGGATGAGTGCCGTGACCAGCGCCAGGGTGGAAAGGTACCCAGTGGCCGGGAACCGCGTGTACGCGCGCCGCAGCCTGCCGACCAACGGCACGTGTACGTGGAGGGCGCGTTCGAGCACGCCTCGACCATCAGAGATCAGGTAGTAGCCGGGATCGCGGCGCCGCGCCGTGAGGGACGGTTCGGTGTCGTGGGCCGACGGCGTGGCCTCGGCCATCTCGAGGGCCCGGCGGGCGACCTCGACCTCGGTGAGGCCCGAACCCCGGGCCAGCTCTTCGATGGCGTGCCGGTAGCGATCTCGCGTCACGAAGTCCATGTCCCCGAACGCACTGCGCGCACAGAGAACTTCGTCAACCACGCCGACGCTCTCGACGAACAGAGCCCAGTCGAACGACGAGATGAGGCGCATGCTCGTGATCACGTTGCGGACCGTGACGTTCATCGTCGCCTGGCGCTGGTGATCGAGGCGGACCATCTCCTCGGCGGTGGTTCCCTGACGGGCGAGGAGGTCCTCCAACCAGCGCAGGGCCGGGGTCACCGAAGCATCCTGATCACGCAGGCGCTGGAAGAGCTGCACCCGAGCCGCCGCCGGGAGGGACGAACGCGAGAGCCGGCGCAGGGCTGCGGCCGCGAGCTCCGGGTTGTCTGCGTCCACGCCGAGCAGGCCGTCGGCGAGTTCGTCGGCCAGCTGGCGGGCCGCCCGGCTGCGCACGATCTGGTCGGCGAGGCGACGAAGGTTGTCGACGAGGAGGATGCGCAGACTTATGGCGATCGCCCAGAGCTCGCCGATGGTCAGGGGCTCTACCTCCTGGTAGGCGCGCACCATGCGCCGCAGGCTGTCCGGATCGAAGCGGCTGTCCGTGTGCGCGATGTAGGCCCAGGCCAACCCCAGCACCCTCGGGTAGCCCGCGAGATGACCCTCGGCGAGCTTGGGGAGCTCGCGGTAGTAGTCCGGGGGCAGGTCGTCGTAGATCTCGCGAAGCTGCTCGTCGACGATGGGGAAGTTGTCGACAAGCCACTCGGCAGCCGGCGTGATCGAACGTTCCTCCTTGATCGCCCGAGCGAGGACCCGATACGCCTCGACCAGGACACGGCCGTCGTCGGCGATACGCGGTCGCACAGAGCGCCTCAGCGGAGCCGGGCCGGCAACCGACTGGGCGGCGGCCAGCGTCCGCGCGTGCTGCTCCAGGCGCTCCACGCTGAACAGTTCAGCCAAGAGAGGTTCCTGGGGCTCGGTCGGCGTACGGCGTCGCCGACGATCGCTGGCCAGGGGGTCTCGGGCGCCCTGATTCGATCTCATCTTCGGAGTTGGATACCTCGCGTGACCGGGCCTGGAGACCGGTCGGTCGATGGCCTACCGGTCGACGGTACCCGCCGGCCCGGGAGTTGAGACGGGCTGAGGGATTGAGGTCCGTCGTGTCGTCGCTTCAGGCGGCGTCTCGGAGCTCGTGGTGGCCGGGCTGTTGAGCGCCAACGGCTGGCCCATCGCCACCGACACTATCGAAGGCGCCTGCTGCCACCCCGTCAAAGACCGGATGTCGAGCACACCGTTCTCAGCTGGGTCCGTTCAGCTGACAGTCAGGAACGGTTTCGTATGTTGCTCGCACCACCACTCCAGAGGAGATGTCCATGCACCACAAGACACGTATCGCGATCGTGGCGGGAGCGCTCGCCATCGCCACCGTTGGAGGGGCCGTGGCGGGGGCTGCCGCCAGCAGCGACGACCATGAAACCCCTATCACCGGCGCCGATCTCGACAGGGCGTCCACCGCCGCGCTGTCGTATACGGGTGGCGGACGCGTCACCGACACCGAAGTGGGTGACGAGGAGAGCTATTACGAAGTCGAGGTTACCCTCGACGACGGAAGCCAGGTTGACGTCCAACTCGACCGGACGTTCGAAGTCGTCGGCTCGAAGGCCGACATCGAGGACGCCGGCACGGACTGACACGCCGGTGACGTCATCGGCTCTTCGTCCACGTCGATCGGCGAGGGTGTCGGCTGCTCGGTTGTGTAGTGCCGACTCCCGCCCCGTCCATCTGACGTCGGTCGTCGGCGTGCCGGGATCATCGCGGTGCCGAGCGATTCGATCGCGCTACGGTCGGACTCGGTGCTTGGGGGTCCACGTTCGCTGAGGGCTGGCGTCGCTACACTCGAACTTATGTTCGGGAACGGTGGTCAGCGTGGGCGTTCCCAGGCAGCTCTCCTTGCTGGAGGTCGACGTGGCTCGCGCTGAGGTCGTTCCGGACCCTGGAGCGGACTACGGCGAGGTGTTCACCCGCCGTTGGGTAGTCGAGATGATCCTCGACCTCGTCGGGTACTCAGCCGACCGAGACCTGGCGGCCCAGGTCATCGTGGAACCGGCTTGCGGAACTGGGGCCTTCCTCGTGCCGATCATCGATCGTCTTGTCGAGTCCGCCGTCCGCCACGGACATGACCTCCGTTCGCTCGGTGGCGCAGTCCGCGCGTTCGATCTGCTCGACGCCAACGCCGAACGGGCGCGCAAGGCAGTCGCCTCTCGTCTGTACGAGGCGGGATTGACGCAGGACGAAGCGGAGACCGCTGCCGCCGGTTGGGTCACGACGGGTGACTTCCTTCTCCAGGACCACCCGATCGGCGAGGCCGACTACGTGGTGGGCAACCCGCCGTACATCAGGCTGGAGCGCGTCCCGCGCCGCGTGATGGACGAGTACCGCAGAGTGTGCCCGACCATGCGCGGACGGGCCGACATTTACGTCGGCTTCATCGAACGCGGGCTTGACCTACTCAGTGCCGGGGGAACGCTCGGCTACATCTGCGCCGATCGCTGGATGCGTAACCAGTACGGGGCGGACCTTCGAGGGCTCGTGACCGGGTCGTACGCCGTGGAAGCGGTCGTCACGATGCACGACGTGGACGCGTTCGAGAACGATGTTTCGGCCTATCCCGCCGTTGTCGTGCTGCGCAACGGTCAGCAGAGCCGCGCCGTCGTCGCCGACACGAACGGGCGATTCGGTGAGCGTGATGCCGTCCAGTTCGTGTCGTGGGCGAGTCGCACGTCGTCTCGGCCGATGTCCACCTCAAACGTCGAGGCCGCTCGACTCAGCGGATGGTTCAACGGTCGGGATCTGTGGCCCGCCGGGACTCCGGCTCAACTCGCGCTCGTCGCAGACCTCGAACGACGGTTTCCTCCGTTGCAGGACCCTGGAACGGGTACGCGGGTTGGGATCGGCGTTGCGACGGGGTGCGACGCCGTCTACATCACGTCCGACCCCGAACTCGTGGAGTCAGATCGGTTGCTTCCCCTGCTTCAGTCGGCGGACGCTGCTTCGGGCACGGTGGAGTGGTCGGGTTCATACCTGGTGAACCCCTGGGACGAGACCGGCCTCGTCGACCTTGCCTCGTTCCCGCGACTCGCCGCCTATTACCGGACGCATGCTGGCCGACTGCGGGGGCGCCACGTCGCGGAGAAGCGTCCATCTCAGTGGTACCGGACGATCGACCGGGTGACCCCTTCGCTCCAGGGCCGTCCGAAGCTCGTGCTGCCCGATCTCAAGTCGGCTGCGCACCCCGTCCTGGATGACGGCCACTACTACCCGCACCACAACCTGTACTTCGTCGTCAGCGACGCGTGGGATCTCGAGGTGCTGGGCGGTCTGCTGCTGTCTGATATCGCCAACCTGTTCGTGGGTGCGTACTGCGTGAAGATGCGCGGCGGCTGCTACCGATTCCAGGCTCAGTACATGCGAAGGATCAGAGTGCCCGATGTGGACGCGGTGCCGAAACGAGACCGTTGCGCGCTGGCGGCGGCGTTCCGCGACCGCGATGTGGAGCGGGCGACGGCAACAGCGCTTCGCCTCTACGGCTTGGACGAACTGCCCCGGCGTCGATAAGCACATCTGCAATTCCATGACGACTGCGCCGATCGCTCCCAGGTCACGAACAAGCGTGTGAAGGAACTGGCGTTCAAGTCCATTGACCTGAAGGGCGAGGCCGCTCGGCGCCTGGCGATGGCCGGCAAGGCTCCGACAAGTGGCGGCGCGGGCGGTGGCGACCTGTCGACGTGGCTCCACGCCAGTCGGCCCCGTATCTACTTCTTCATGGGCATACGGGTGCTCGGAGACACCGACTTTGCCGCGGTCGTCCGCTGGGCTGAAACCGCGGCACAAGTGGTCGACGCGGTTGGGCTGTACTGCTACGAAGCGGTTCCCGGATCGTTTACCTCGTATCGGCGCCGAGGGGGCGTTCCTACGGCGTACGAGTTGGAGCGGGTTCTCTACCGTGCCTGTACGGAACTTCAAGGGCTGAGAACAAGCCCCGCCTCCCCGATCCCGGAAGGGGTCGGGCCGAGCGCCGCAACTGTGGCCGAGAAGCTGACAGTCAAGGCCGAGCAAGACTGAGTTCAGCTTCGAAGCGCCACGGACCAAGCGGATACTGTGCCGCCAGTGGACCTGGCCGAGCTTGCTGTCGCCGGTGACGTGAACCTCGCGCACGCGTGGGGCGTTCTCGGCGGGCACGCCGCAGAGCTCGGGGCGGCACGTACGGCAGCGGCGTACACCTCCGGCGAAGAGTCTCCGTCCGCTGCCGGAGAACCCGAGTAGGTACGAACTCGTCGACGTCGGCAGGGATCTCGCCGAAGTTGCTGGCACTCTGCCACGTGAGCCAGGCCTCGGCGTTGCGTTCGGATCGGTCAGCGGACCCCGCCTCAGTCGTCGAGTCGTCGGGCGAGGAATGCGTAGCCGTAGACCTCGAACGCCCTCGCCTTTTCCTCGCCTCTCGCTCCACCGAATGTGTCGACGGCGGTGCCGATGGCCACGTCAGCAAACCCTGAGTCCTCGATCATCTTCTGCCAGCCCGCACGGGGCAGCCCACCGGCAATTCAACCGGTCCACAGGTCGACATCGCGCAACGCATCGGCCGGTACGGGAAGGCCGTTGGCGATGTCGGCGAACTGCAACCACCCACCAGGCTTGAGCACGCGGCGGATTTCGTCAAACACGGCTCGCTTGTCCGCACAGAGGTTGATCACGCCATTGGAGATGACGGCGTCCGCCCACCCGTCGGCCACCGGGAGTTGTTCGGCGAGGCCCTCGCTGAACGTGACGTGTGTGAGGCCGAGGTCGTGGGCCGTCCGGCGGGACTTGTCCAGCATCTCGACCGTCATGTCGACGCCGACCACGCGTCCAGTCGGGCCGACCTGGCCGGCGGCGATGAAGGTGTCGAACCCGGCCCCGGAGCCCACGTCGACGATGCGTTCACCGGGAGCCAGGCGGCGCAGGGAGAACGGATTGCCGACACCGGCGAATGATTCAACGGCACGGTCGCTCAGAGCCTCCACCGCGTCAGGTTCGTAGCCGAGTCGGGCGGCGAGAGGCCTGCCCGTATGGAAGTGGAACGTCCGCTGAGGTTCGACGGCGACCTCGCGGTACTTCTCGCGAACCTGCTCGCGCAGCACTTCTGGATCAACCATCAGATCCTCGGCCATGTGATCATCTCCTTTGTCCATGTCCTTCGCTGGGGTGGGTTTCGTACATTCGGAGAGCGACGAGCAGTCCGGATGCGGCGGTGAGCACGGCGACGGTATAGATCGCCGCCGTGATGGAGACGAGGTCGGCGAGGATGCCGGCGAGAAGGGCACCGATGGCGAATCCGCCGTCGCGCCAGAGACGGTAGACGCCCACCGATCGAGCCCGCCACTGGGGATGGGCAACGTCGCCGACCGCCGCCAGCAGGGTCGGGTACACCATCGCTGTTCCGGCGCCCAGCACCATTGCGCCGGTCGCCCACGCCGCGAAGCTTCCGGCGGCCCCGATCCAGGCGATGGCCACCGCTTGGGTGAGCATGCCTCCGACGATGAGGGGCTTGCGGCCGATGCGGTCCGACAGCCCTCCGGTGTAGAGCTGTCCAAGGCCCCAGACCGCTGGGTACAGCGCCGCGAGGATGCCGATGCGGCTGATGGACAGCCCGGCGTTGGTGAAGAAAATAGGGAACAGGCCCCATGCGAGGCCGTCGTTGAGGTTGTTGACGAGTCCCGCTTGGGAACACGATGAGAGTGCCTTGTCGCGAAACGAGGTGAGCGTGAAGACCTCTTTCGTCGACAGCCCCTCGTGGTGCATCTCGTTCGTCGCGATGTGCGTGGCGGCTTCGAGGCGGGCATGCCCCCGCGTCTCGCGCACGAAGAACACCGACAGGCCGAGGCCGAGCCCGGCATAGGCGAGACCGAGGAAGAATGGTTCCGGCCGCAACCCGGCGTGTTGGGCGATGTAGCCCGTGGCGAGTGCCGTGACGGCAACGGCTCCGTAGCCCGCGGCCTCGTTGAGCCCCATCGCGAAGCCGCGTCGGGCGGGACCGACGAGGTCGATCTTCATGATCACCGTGGTCGACCACGTCAAGCCCTGGTTGACACCGAGCAGGACGTTGGCGAACACCACCCACGCCCACGAAGGCGCCCACATGAGTAGCAGTGGAATCGGCAAGCCGATCACCCAGCCGGCGACGAGAACAGGCTTGCGTCCATAGCGGTCGGA
>JBKJJS010000193.1:0-11501 GCA_046597895.1 Ilumatobacteraceae bacterium | reverse complement strand
GGACGATCGTGCGGGCCACCGCCTCGTCGTTCGGGTGTTGCGACTTCCCCTCCCCGCTGCTGGAGAACACGTACTGGCGCGCGGTCACGCGCTGCATCAGAACATTCGTGACGTTCGCCTTGCTGCCGTGATGGGCGAGTTTGAAGACATCGACGTCGAGCTCTGCGCCGGGAGTGAGGAGCGCGTCGATCCCGGCGAGCAGCACGTCGGCATGGGCGTCCCCGGTGAGCAGGCAGGAATGCCCCGCCCACTCGGCCAGCACCGCGATGCTGCTGCCATTGGCCGCAGCGTGATCCAACTGGGTCGATTTCGCGGCGAGCGCGGCGACATCGACGCCACCCATCCGTTCAAGGCGACCGGCCGGGATCACCGCTTCTTCGACCAAGGGGACAGCCGGGTCGAGCCCCGCCTCCTGCACGACGGGCAACCACTTCTTGCGCAGATCGAACAGCTCGTCGTGACCAGGCGACAGCACTGTGAGTTTCAGCCCGCCGGGCAGCGTGACGCTCGGCGGCATCCCACCGGGTGGGACCATCACTGCGTTGCCGCCGAATGCGGCGTTCCACGCGATGTCGTTCTCGACGAGGTACGTGGACAGTCGTTCACCCTCCACCGGACCCATGGCCTCGAGCGGCGACTCGGGCAAGTGGCGGAACCCGTTGAACCACACATCGCCGAACGTGATCTGCCCGGTCGTGGCCTCCAGCACCTTGAGCATGCCGGCGATGTGGTCGTTGTCGATGTGCGTCACGATCATCAACTCAACGTCGGCGTCGTCACCGAGGAACTCCACGAGCCCGCCCGACGTCTTCGGCACACCACCGTCGATGACGACTCGATGGATGTCGCCGACCGAGCCGTACTCAAGCACGAGAGCGTCGCCGATACCGGCAGGAAGTACATGGAGTCGAAAGACAGCATCAGCGGCGGGTTGCCCGCTCGGTTCGGTTCGGTCGTCGCTCACAGGGGCCCTCCAGAAGTCTCGGGGATCTCTCGGTTCGCTCACCCGCACGAAGCGCCGCCAGCCGTATTGTGCCGTCACCGGACCCGGATCAGCATCGGCCCGCATCGTCGTGGCCAACGCGCCGAACTCGGCCGTCGGGGTGAGGGCCAACAACGCGCCAGCGCGCTCCCCAAGCTGCGCCCGGGTGGCGCTGTCGACATCGGGGTCCCCGAGCAGCCGCGGGATGCGGTTGGCCAGCAGTGAAAGGCCCTCGGAGAACAGCGGAATACCGCGTGCGACGGCCAGCGCGAACCACGCGGCGGCCGCCCGATCGTCGCCCTGTCGTACCGCCAACTCACCGGCGATCACCGGCCCATCCGGTAGCCAGGAGAATCCGTTCGCGAGGTTGGCCGGCCAGTCGTGCAGGCGGTCGAGATCGTTCAGGCGCAGGAGCGCATACCCACCGAGCGCCGCTCCGATGGGGTCCTGCACCTTCGAGAACAACAGCGTCTCCGCCGATCGGGCGGTGGCGGCGGCGTAGTCGGGTCGGCCGCCGCTCAGGTAGCCCGCCACGGAGTCCTGCTCCGCGTCGAAGAACCGCACCGCGGCGCCGAGCGTCGTGTCCGATACCCGCACGTGCAACCAGCAGTTCGCCCTGACGGACTCCGCCCTGAGGATGGGAAGGGCGACGATGAGGGAACGCCCGTCATCCGTGCGGAGTTGGGCGTACGGCAGCACCGGTCCCTGGGCATGCACGATGATGACAACGCCGTCGTCGGTGAGGTGATCGACCTCCAGCAGGGGTGGCGTCACGTCGGGCCGGTGCACGAGCCCGGATGGCGTCCAGGAGAGGAAGCGCATGCACCACGACGCGTTCGGGCTACCCCTCGGCCCGAGTTGACGATCGAGCCGGGGCGCGTCGAGAGTCGAGCCGCCGGGTTGAACGGGTACGACCACTGTCACGTTCACCTGACCCTCGGCGCCGGTGACCGAAAACGGGGCCGTCGCACTCCCTCCCCACGGGAGGGTCACGGTGGCGACGTACTCCCCGGGCGGCAGATCGACCAACTCGCCTGTCGCCCCGTCGGCCACGACGGCCCCCCGCGCATCGTTGATCGTCAGCGCCTTGCGATCGCCATCACTGGTCGTCACGTAGACGGGCCGCCACTCGGAGAACGCCACGATCTCGCGAACGCCACCGCCACCGCCACCGCCACCGCCACCGCCACCGGCCGGTTCCGGGCGAAGGTAGACCGGCGTCGTAAAAGACCCAGATCCACCCGGCACCATGGTCTGTTCCTCCCCGAAGTTGGCGGCCAATTCGCCGACCACTTCCTCCAGCGCAATCCCGAAATACGCCAGACGTACGGTGCGGCCATCCGGGTCCGCCGCCGCTCGCGACTCCAGCACGTCGGTAAACGCCTTCGAGAACAAGGTGGTCTTCGAGGGGCCATCGGCGAGCGCGTAGTCACGCGATCGACTCGCCCAGAGGACATACGACGTGGTGGGAGCCGACCCCTTCGGTTCGTCGAGCGACACCCCTGCCGGCACGGTGATGTAGCCAGCCGCCGAGGACGGCACGATGCGGCAGGCGTCGTAGAAGTAGTACTGAATGGCCGGGGTGACGGTGTCGGCCTTCGTCGGATCAGCGACCATCCCCCGCCGTACCGACGCCACATCGATGGCGCGTTCCAAGGGGGTCAAGGACTCCGGCGAGCCGGCATCCTGTAGCAGCAGGATGCCTCCCTCGTTGCTCGTTTGGATGCCGTGCCCTGCGACGTAGAGGAGCGTGACGTTTCCCTCCGTCGAGCGGGCATCCCGACGCCATGCCGCCACCGCTTTGCGGACCTCGTCGTACGTGGCCGGCGGAGGCCCGACACCGCCCGGAAGCGCGAGTTCGCCAGGGGACGGCGAGGCCAGCAACCTGACGCTGCCGAGCATGACCGATGGGAATGCGAAGTGGTCGCGCAGCCAGAGTGCGACCCGAGTGGCCGATGTCGCGGCAGCGCTCAATTGACTGAGCCCGTTCAGCAGCGGCTCGTCGGTCGGCGTACCCGATCCGCCAGTGAGATGGTCGTAGGCGCTCACCCCGATCACGAGCGCGTGGACGGTCGGCAGGCCCGACGAAGACGACGCCTCCGCCGCCCACAGGACGTCGCTCATCCGACGCCGCCCTCGAAGGGAAACGTGCCGCGATCGCCCGGTTCCACCCATCGCCGCACGGACGCGTCGCAGATGGCGTACCCCCAGTTGGCGAGCCGATGCTGCTTCGCCCGCTTCATTTTGGCGAGGCGAGTCGAGATGCCGAACATCGCCGTACGCCCCTCTTCGCTCACCGCAAGCACGTCGAACGCCGGCTTCCCGTCCTCCCCAGCGCCCTTCGGCACGTAGTCGGCCATCGTGCCGTCGATGGCCCAGAAGCCGACAACACGTTCACCACGGATTGCGGTGCCGATCAGGTCGTTCTTACGTAACTTTCGCACCTGGAGGTCCACCACCTTGAGGACGTGGATCGTCCCGCGTAGGAACGTGCGTGGCGGCTTGGCGGTGCGCGTGAACGGGGCTCCGCCGTCGCTGCACAGGATCACCTTGCACTTCGGATCATCGAGCGGTTCGAGGCCGAGGTTGTCGTACACACCGCCATCGGTGAGTCGGACAGTTCGCTGTGCTCCACCGGAGTCCGAGAACGTCGACGCCTTCAGGATGCACGGCGAGAGGACGGGCGGGAACGCCGACGAGGCGGCCACCGCGGTGGACATCCGGATCGTCGGCGCCTGGAAAAAGCCGGCATCCTTCTGATCCTTGCTTTCGCGGAAGTCGCCGACGCCGAACCGGCCGAACCGCCACAGCGCGCCTGTCCCGAGGTTGGTGGCCGTGAGTACGAACTCGGGCCCTTCACCCCTCCCCGGCAGGTCCGCCAACGTCGCATCGCCGAAGAGGCGCTTGCGGTAGATCCGCTGTACGCGACGGCTGATCAGGCCCGGAATGAACCCCCCGGTGAGCACCGCCAGCACGTCCATACCCTTGCCGGCGAAGGCCATGAGCGGCTCGATCACCTCCTCGGTGAGGTTCCGGGCCACGCCGCGCTCGTCGAAGTCCAAGCGGGTCCAGCGCAGCCCGAGCCAACCCGCGGTGATCGATCCACCTGACACGCTCGACACGAGTCGCAACCTCGGCAGGAGCCCCGCTTCGTTCAGCCGAATGAGCGCCCCGAGATGGAACACCATGGCCCGGTACCCACCGCCAGAAAGACAAAAGCCGATATCAGGAGCCGGGGTTGTCAACGCCAGGTTGTCGTTCGTCACTCCGCGAGTCTGTCAGGCCACACAAGGCTGCCAGTTCACGCCGGCACGGTCTTGATCTCGATGTACTGACCGGCCGGGAGCGTGACGCCCACGAACTTCTTGAACGCGGTCGAGTCCACGTCCTCGAGGACGGCCCGCCGATCGATGAATGCCTCCAGCTCCTCGGGATGCAGCGGGGCACGGACCAACACAGAGAGCAACAGTTCGTTGCTGAACAGGTCGTACTGATCGCGCAGATCGGCGAGCGCGGTGTCGAGTTCGGCATCGGTCGCGCCATCGCGACGCAACGACTCCAGGTCCGCCTCCACGACGACGGCGAGCTGATCGATGCCGGCCGGATCACCCGTGATCTGCACGACGGTCGTGGCGAGCACATCGGGCTCCAGCGAGATCGCGCAGAACGCGTTCGGGCTGTAGGAGGCCCCGAGCTCCTCACGGACGTGGTCGGTGAGCCGAGTCGTGAGCACGCTGCCCAACACATCGCAGAGCACCCCGTCCCCCTTGATGTCAACCACCGGCGCGTCATAGGCGCGGGTGAGGGTGGACTTGTCTCCGGTGCCGGCGGCGACGCGCCGATCCACGACGCCGGGAGGCGGCTCCGGTTGGAGATCGACGAACGCCTCGGTCGTACCAGTACCCGTCAACGATCCGATGTAGCGGCGGGCGAGATCGGTCACCGTATCCATGTCGAAGTCGCCCGAGAGTGCGAAGGTCCAGTCGCTGACATTCGAGAACCGAGCCCTCCAGACCTTCTCCACCGTGGCCAGATCGAGCGAGTCGAGGTCGGCAGGGATCGGGTTGAAACGGGGGGCGCCGCCGTAGCGGGCATCCGTGTAGGCAAGGTAGGTCGCGAAGTCGGGACTGCTCCCCGGATCCTCTGCCAGCGGACGGATCGAACCGATCGCCGCGTCGAGCCCGGCCTGGTCGAATCGGGGTGCGGCGAGGTAGAGATGCACCAGCTGGAAGAGCTGCTCCAGGTCGCCTGTGCTCGACGAACCACCGAACCCTTCCTCCGCCTGGTCCAGATACGGGCTGACCTCGACCGATGTCGCACCGAGCACGGTGTCGAGTTGGACCGGATCGAGATCTCCCACGCCGCTCGACTCGATGACGTCCGTGGTGATCAGCGCTTCGCCGACATCCGCGTCATCGACGAGCGACAGTCCACCGGGACTCACTGCGGCGAACGACACGGATTCATCGACGATGTCCGTCGCGTTGAGCACGACGCGCGCACCGTTGGGAAACGTCAGCAGTACCGGCTCGAGGAACGAGAACGGATCGATGGTCAGCGTCGTTCGCTTCGTCTCCTCGACCGGCTCGGGGGCCACCATGAGACCGGACTCAGGGCCGACGCTCTCCTCCCGTGGCGCCAGGTCGAGATCGTCGAGCGCGGCGATCTTCGCGAGGAGGTCGGCGGATGACGGCGGCAGTGGGAGCGAGTCAGGGATCGCGACGAGGAGGTGAGGGGCCGAACTCTCGAGTTGGCGCAGGAACGCGTCGCCTACGGCCGAGGTCGTGACCGAATCGAGCATGCCGGTGATGAGATCGCGTTGGGTCTCGGCGGACGGGATGGGCTGGCCTTCGAGGAAGTGGCCGACATACCGATTGGAATACGTCGTGTCTTGGGTGGTGTTGCGACCGTCATACGCCTCGTCGACGTTGGACCGCGCTCGATCCACCGCCCGACCCAACTCGCTTTCGTCGAAGCCGAAGCGGCGAACCCGTTCAAACTCGTTGAGCAACGCGTCGATCGAGGCGTTCAGCTTCCCGGGTTCGCCCCGTACCACCACGCTCGGCGCATCAAGGACTCGCACGATGTCGTTGTTGCTGGGGAAGGCGCTCGTGAACGGGGCGCCGCCGCGGGCAATGTCGTCGCTGAACCGGGTCGAAATCATCTCGAATGCCAGACCGAGCAGCAGCTCTTCCTGGGCTGCGCCGACAGAGCCCTCCGGCCGACCGGCCGGCGTCGGAAGTGTGAGTTCGAGCGCGGCGTCGATCTCGTCCGGATCGGCCAGCACCTGAGCGACCGGAGTGTCGTACGCCGCGAGTGGAACGTTGGACGGCGGCCCATCGCCGCCTCGGGACGCGATGCCACCGAGACGATCACGGACGGCCTTCTCCGTGTCGGACACGTCGATGTCGCCGACCACCACGATCGCCGCGTTGTCAGGCCGGTACCACCGGTCGTAGAAGCGGCGCAGCAGATCAGGCGTCATTGCGTTGATGGCGGCGTCACCACCGATGGGTTGCCGACCGTCATAGGCCGTGCCGCCGAGGAACATGTTGGTGATCGTGTCGCCAATGCGGCCGTCGAGGCTCTGGTCCCGCTGCCGCCACTCGTCGAGAACGACGCCACGTTCCTTGGTGACCTCATCGGGCGCGAGGGTCGCCGCGCTCAGCCATTCCGCGAGGACATCGATGCCCGTGGCCAGGTTGTCGGGATCGGACAACGGGACCGACAACTGGTAGACGGTCTCGTCGTAACTCGTGTAGGCGTTGATGTCGGCGCCGAGGTCCATTCCGAACGTGCGCAGCGTGGCGATGAGTTCGTTGGCCGGGTACTTGGTGGTGCCGTTGAACAGCATGTGCTCGAGGAAGTGGGCCACGCCAGCCTGATCCGGTTCCTCGACAGCCGACCCGGCGTTGATCACCAACCGCAACTCGGCATGCAACCCGGGCCGTTCGTTGTGGCGTAGGTACACCGTCAGGCCGTTGTCGAGCGTCACGATTCGCACATCCGGGTCGTCCGGGATCGCTTCGTCGTTGAACGGCGGCGCCGTGGTCGAAGGGCGGGGAGACGTCGTCGATGGCGTCGAGTTCGGCGGCGACGATCCCACCGTCGTGGTGGTGTTGGGCGCAGAGGTCCCCGTGGTGGCAGACCGTGTTGCGGTCACGCCTGAATCAGCCGAGCACGCCACGGTGGTTGCCGCGAGCGTGGCGGCGAGGATGCTGGCGAAACACCGTTTCATTGGGCGAAGCCTACGGGTCTTGGCTCACGGGCTTCCGCGGGTTACGGCGTGACGATGGCGAAGTTCGGGTCGGGCAGGCTGAACAGCGCCAGGAGTGGAGCCATCGGGGCGAGTTCGGGTGGCGGTGGCGCACCGGCGAGTACCCAGTCGAACGCCGAACGATCGATGGTGATCACCTCGATCGCGTCGTCGGCAAGACCAGGCTCGTGTACGAGGACACCGCGCCTCAGCCGCATCGTCCATGTCTCGTCACGATCAGGGAACCGCCACCCGACCACCCATTCCTGCCGTGCCGCCGCCACGCCGTCGATGCGCACGGCCAGTAGGTCGAACACCATCGACGACGTCATGGCCGCAAGCATCCCGCTGCCTGCGAGCGGTAGCGCCACGATCCCGTTGCGCAGTTCGTCACTCCCGCTGAGGTAGGCACATCGCCACGTGGCATTTTCCTGACTGAACCCGGCCTGCTCCATGGTGTCGGCCTGCAATGACCGAGCCACCGCGTGGTCGGGCTCAGTGAACAGGACGTGATCGAGCACGGTCATGGCCCATCGAGGGTCGGCATCGGCGATCGCCACCCGAGCCACGGCGATGGCCGACTCCACACCGCCCATCGCCTCGACGTACTTCGGCCCAGCAGTCTGCGGGGGATGCTGGTGCAGCCGGGCGGGGTTGCCGTCGTACCACCCGAGGTAGCGCTGGTAGATCGCCTTCACGTTGTGGCTGACGCTGCCGTAATAGCCCCGACAGTGCCAGGCCCGTTCCAACTGCGGTGGCAACTCGAACCGTTCGGCGATCTCGATGCCGGTGAGGCCCTGGTTCATCATCCGCACGGTCTGGTCGTGCAGGTAGCGGTACATGTCACCCTGCGTGTACAGGTAGTCGGCGACGCGCTCGGCGCCCCACGTCGGCCAGTGGTGCTGGGCGAACGCCACGTCGGTGTCGCCGATGAACAGCCTCACCGCCTGATGGAGGTAGTCGCCCCACGCGTGCGCATCCCGAACCTGTGCGCCACGAATCGTGAGGATGTTGTGCATCACGTGGTTGGCGTTCTCGGCCATGCACAGTGCGCGTCGATCAGGGATCAGGAAGTTCATCTCAGCGGGCGCTTCGGTTCCCGGTGTGAGCTGGAACACCATCTGCACCCCACCGACGACGGCTTCTTGGACGGGATCGACGATGTGATGGGTGGGAGCGATCAGCGACGAAGCGCCGAGCGATGGCGTCTTGCCGAGTCCGACATCGACCGCGCCGCGTGGCCCCTTGTCGAGCAGCGAGCCGTACATGTACCGCGCTCGCCGCGACATCGCCGGCCCGGCGAACACGTTCTCGCTGATGGCCGCTTCGAGGAACCCGTCCGGCGCCCAGACCTCCACATCGCCGGCCGCTACCTGAGCCCGCGTGACGACCCCCTCGACGCCACCGAAGTGATCGATGTGCGAATGCGTGTAGATGACTGCCGTGATCCGCCGTTCGCCACGGTGCGCCGTGTAGAGCCGCCAGGCCGCCTCAGCGGTCTCGGCCGAGATGAGCGGATCGATGACGACTGCGCCGCCGTGGTGCTCGATGATCGTCATGTTGGAGATGTCGAAGCCGCGAACCTGGAAGATGCCTTCACACACTTGGAACAGGCCATGGACGGAGTTGAGTCGGGCCTGGCGCCACAAACTCGGGTGCACCGTGGGAGGGCACGGCGCGTCGATGCCCTGGTACGCGAACCGCTCCATGTCCCACACGATGCGGTCCTTCAGGTTGCGCACCACGAAGTTCGGCAGCGCGGCGACAAGCCCCCGCTGCGCATCCGTGAAGTCGTCGATGTCGTCCCACGCGAACTCGTCGGTCATGGGCAGATGCTCCCACGGCTGAGAGACTGCCCGCATGAGCTCGCCCCACGCCGAAGACGGAGCCGAAGCCGAAGGCGAGGTGCCGGACTTCAGGGTCGCCTTGAGCCGCGCCGGCACCCGCACTTCCACTCACCCGACCCGGCCTGAGATACAACTGCTCTCGCCGGACTTCTACGCCGACTTCGACTCACTCACGGCGTGGATGCGCGCCAACGCCCCGCTGTACTGGGACGACGCCGCCGGCCTCTGGGGTGCCACGACCCACGCAGATGTCAGCATGATGAGCAGGGACTGGCACACGTTCTGCAGCGGCCAAGGCTCGCGGCCCGAGAGTTCCGTGCCGTCGATGATCAACTTCGACCCGCCCGAGCACACCCGCCGTCGCCGCCTCATCAGCCCGGGGTTCAGTCTGCGCCGCGTGGAGGACCACGAGCCGTTCCTGCGGCGCAAAGTCATCGCCTTGATCGACGCCGTGATCGAGCGTGGTGAGTGCGACATCGTGGCCGACATCGCCACACCCCTTCCCATGTACATGATCGGCGAGTTGATGGGGCTACCCGACGGTGACCACGACCAACTCCTGCACTGGTCGGATCTGTTCGCCACGGGCGGGGACGAGATCGTGGAGGAAGTCATGCAGGCCGTGCGCGACTACTGGGCGTACATCGTCGAGAAGATCGAGGAACGCCGAGGTGGGAGTGCCGAGGATCTTGTGTCGCTCGTGGTCAACACGACCGACGAGGAGCCATTGTCCGAAGTCGACCTCGTGTTCGAGACCATGCTGGTCCTCGTGGGTGGCGACGAGACGACCCGCCACGTGATCTCTGGCGGCGTGGAAGCGCTACTGCGCCACCCGGATCAGCTGGCGATGTTGCAGCGCGATCCTGGTCTGTTGCCCGGGGCCATCGAAGAGATGCTGCGCTGGGTCACACCCGTACGGAACATGAACCGCACGGCCACTCGCGATGTCGAGGTGAACGGCCAGCAGGTGAAGGAGGGCGACCGGATCCTGTTGCTCTACCCATCAGCCAACCGGGACGCGCTGGTCTTCGATCATCCGGAGCGTTTCGACATCACCCGCACTCCGAACGACCACGTCGCGTTCGGCGCGTACGGGCGCCATCACTGCCTCGGAGCACCACTCGCCCGGCTGGAGCTGCGGGTCCTGTTCGAAGAACTGCTGACGCGCCTGACGGACCTCCGTCTCGCCGACGACGGGCCCCTCCCTCGCCGACGCGGCAACTTCGTGCTCGGCCTGAACGAAGTGCCGGTGCGGTTCACGCCCGCACCGGCCTCCTCACTCTCTGCATAGATCGATCAGTCGGCGACAGTGGCCGGGATCCAGCTCCCATGGAACCCGGACGGCACCCGCGGCAGTTGCACCGACGCCACGGGTTCCCGGCTCATCGTGCTGGCGTCGAAGATGACGAGTTCGCTGGCGTCCTTGGATGCGTCGTAGACGTACGTCATCAGATAACCATCGTCTTCCGATGTCGCTCCGGTGGCCGCCGCAAACACTGGCTCGCCGCCGACACGACCCTTGCCGAACTCGATGGACGTACGGGTCCCGGCGACGCGGTCGTACTTCAAGATGGAACCTTCGGCTTCGGCAGGGTCGTCCGTGAGACCCGCCGAGAAACCCATCATGTAGCCGAACCGGTGGGGCTGAGCCACGTGGGCGTCGGCCACCCGCGGGAACTCGGCCGAGCGGTCGTCGATCTGTTCTTCCTTCACCTTCCCCGTCACGGTGTCGATCGTCCAACGCCACAGGTAGGGTTTCGGGAAGTCCATCCCGTTGTCCCGCCAGATGTAGTCGAAGCGGGCGACGTCGAGGATGATCTTGTCGCCGTCCTCGTACGAGTTCATGGGGTGGAACACGTAGCAGGGGTCGATGTCGTACCACGTGACATCGGCATCGGTGCCGGTACGGGGCATCACGCCAAGGCGGGCCGGATACTCGTTGTCCCACTTGATCGGCATCTCGCCCCGCAGCGCCGCCTCCATGCTGAACACCGCCGGAAGGTCCATGAACACGATCTTGTTCTGGGTGACGTTGAAGTCGTGCATCATCGTGGGGCCGCCGACCGTGATGGGCTCGACCTGCACGAGCTCGCCGGCCGCCGACACCCGCAGGTACGTGAGGTACGGCTCGGCGTACGAGTAGCCGAATGCGAGGAGTTCGCCAGTCACCGGGCAGATCTTCGGGTGGGCGGTGAACGATCCCTTCAACATGCCGCCGTAGTTCGTGGCACCGACCGTCTCGAGGTTGCCGTCGAGCACGTACGGGAAGTGCCCCTCCTCAAGGGCGAGGATCTTGCCGGCGTGGCCGACGACATGAAGTGCTCGAAGGCCAACACCCACGTCGTCGGCCACGCCGGCAAGATCCTCGCCCTTGAGGAGGGGCACTTCCCGTACGTGCTCGACGGCAACCTCGAGA
>JBKJJS010000043.1:0-2978 GCA_046597895.1 Ilumatobacteraceae bacterium | reverse complement strand
GGCGCGCTGGACGCCCTTCGTCGCTGCCGGCGGTTCGACGCTGTCGATGGGTTCGTTGCGGGGACCGGGTCTGCGGGCCTACATCGCCATCGGGGGAGGGGTCGACGTTCCGACGTACCTCGGAAGCGCCGCCACCTTCACCCTCGGGGCCTTCGGCGGACACGAGGGCCGCGCCCTGATGGCCGGCGACCGCCTGGCGGTCGGTGCGCAGCACGGGTCGCAGGTGCGACGCGACGTGGGCGGGCCCTCCGAGCGGGACGTGCCGGTGTTGACCCACGCCTGGAGTCTCTCGGTGCTCGAGGGACCCCACGCCGCGCCCGACTTTTTCACCGTCGCCGACATCGACCTGCTGTACGGCTCGACCTGGACCGTGCACCACAACTCGAACCGGACGGGCGTGCGCCTCATCGGGCCGAAGCCGCAGTTCGCGCGCAGCGACGGCGGGGAGGCAGGCCTGCATCCGTCCAACATCCACGACAACGGCTACGCCGTCGGCACCGTCGACTTCACCGGCGACATGCCGATTCTCCTGGGTCCCGACGGCCCGAGCCTCGGCGGCTTCGTCTGCCCGGCCACGATCGTTCGAGCCGATCTGTGGAAGCTCGGCCAGTTGGCGCCAGGCGACACGGTGCGGCTCGTGCCGATCGAAGCGGACGCCGCCGCACAGCTCGAGGCCCGCCAAGAGTCGCTGATACGCACGCTGGCCGGCCCCCGGACTCGGGCTCACCTCGGCATTCGCACTCGTCGCGATCCCGACGGCGGGGTGTTGCTGAGGGTCGAGGCCGGCGCCGGCTCCGGCGAGCGTCCTGCCGTCACCTACCGCCGATCGGGTGATCGTCACCTGTTGGTCGAGTACGGGCCGATGGTCCTCGACCTGGCGTTGCGATGTCGGGTGCACGCCCTCGACCGTTGGTTGGCCGACCACCCGCAGCCCGGCGTCATCGACGCCACGCCGGGCATCCGGTCGTTGCTCGTGCAAGTCGACAGCCGGCTGTCGTCGGTCGAGCGCCTGGCTGACGCGTTGGCGGCGGCCGAGGACGATCTCGGTGCCACCGACGAACTCGACATCCCTGGCCGCATCGTGCACCTCCCACTGTCGTGGGACGATCCGGCCACGCGCGATGCCATCGCCCGCTACATGGCGACCGTCCGCGACGACGCGCCGTGGTGTCCCTGGAACATCGAGTTCATCCGCCGGATGAACGGTCTCGGCTCGGTCGACGACGTGTATCGCACCGTGTTCGATGCCAGTTATCTGGTGCTCGGCCTCGGTGACGTCTACCTCGGCGCCCCCGTGGCCACCCCCCTCGACCCCCGCCACCGGCTGGTCACGACCAAGTACAACCCGGCCCGGACGTGGACGCCGGAGAACGCGGTCGGTATCGGGGGCGCCTATCTCTGCGTCTACGGCATGGAGGGACCGGGTGGCTACCAGTTCGTCGGCCGCACCGTCCCGGTGTGGAGCGCATCGGCCCAGGGCCCGAACTTCGAGCCTGGCGTGCCGTGGCTCCTCCGACAGTTCGACCAACTGCGTTTCCATCCGGTGGAGGCCGATGAGCTCCTCGACCTCCGCCACGACGTCCGCGCCGGCACCCACGCCCTGCGCATCGAACCGACGACGTTCTCGCTCGGCCGGCACCGCCGGTTCCTCGCCGACGCGGCTGCGCCCATCGCCCGATTCCAGGAGCTTCAACAGGAAGCCTTCGCCGCCGAACGGGGGCGCTGGCGCGAGCAGGGCGAGGTCTCGTCGTGAGCACGGACGTCTGGATCGCCAGGATCGATGGCGCCGCTGAAGCCGCGGCCGTAACCGCCGCCGACCCGAAACTCCCGCTGCACGGCTTCACCCTCGGCGTGAAGGACAACATCGACGTGGCCGGGTTCCCGACCACCGCCGGTTGTGCTGCCTTCGCCTACGAACCCACCGTGTCGGCCCCCTTCGTGCAGCGCCTCGTCGACGCCGGCGCCATCGTCGTGGGCAAGACGAACATGGACCAGTTCGCCACCGGCTTGACCGGCTCGCGCTCGCCCTACGGCATCGGGCGCAGCGTGGTCGACCCGACCCGGGTGAGCGGCGGCTCGAGTTCGGGGTCGGCGATCGCCGTGGCCTCGGGGATGGTCCGAGCGGCCCTAGGTACCGATACCGCCGGGTCCGGGCGGGTGCCGGCCGCATGCAACGGCATCGTGGGCTACAAGCCGACCCCGGGTCTGCTGTCGACCCGAGGGATCGTGCCCGCTTGCCGATCGATCGACTGCCCGTCGTTGTTCACCCGCACCGTCGACGACAGCCGCAGGTTGTTGGCCGTCCTCGCGCCCGACCTCCGCCCGTCGCCGTTGGCGGGCTTGGCCGCGCCGCTGCGCGTCGGGGTACCCGGCGATGCATCGCTCGGAACGGTGCACCCAACCGCTCGCGCCGCTTTCGAACGGACCGTCGAAGGTCTGGACCAGCGCGCCGCCGGCGCCGAGGTGATCCCGGTCGACCTGTCGGAGTTCTTTGCCGTCGGCGATCTGCTCTACGGCGGCGCCTGGGTGGCTGAGCGCTACCACGCCGTCGGCGCCTTCATCGAAGACCACCGGGACGGAGTGCTGGATGTCGTGGCGCGGATCATCCTCGCCGCTCGCAACATCACGGCGGCGGAGGCCTTCGGCGACGTCTACCGCTTGCGCGAGCTGTCGTCGGCGTGCGCCGCAGTGTGGGATTCGGTGGACGTGCTCCTCGTGCCCACCGTCGGGGACGTCCCGACCGTGGAGGCCGTGGCCGCCGATCCGATCGGCACCAACATCGCCCTTGGACGGTTCACCACGTTCGCCAACCTCCTGGGCCTGGCCGGCGTCGCCGTTCCCGGTGCCGCTCGCGCTGACGGTGTGCCGTTCGGCGTGACGGTGTTGGCCCAGGGTGGCCTCGACCACTTGGCCCTCGACGTCGCTAGTGAGGTGACCGGCGAAGTGCGGCTATCGGGCGACGCCATCCACCCGGCTCG
>JBKJJS010000461.1:0-4276 GCA_046597895.1 Ilumatobacteraceae bacterium | reverse complement strand
CCGGCCCGGGTCTGGCGAAAGATGACGGGTGCCCCAAGGCGCACCCGTACGAGGACTGCGACGATTGCCATGACCGGAGCGAGGACCGCGATCGCCACGCCCGCCAGAGCAACATCGATCCCCCGCTTCATGCGGCGGCACGCTTGTCCTGAGTGAGCACCACGGCGGCAACCACCAGTGCGACGCTCACGCTCACAGCGACGACCACCTGACTGGAAAGGCCCCGGCCACGCCCGGCGACTCTACTGGCGACCAGGGCGGCGACGCTGTGGCACCCGACGAGGAGCCCTTCGCGCAGGAGCGGGGCCCGGATCCGCAGTCGTGGCACACGGGGCAGGCGCGACACGAGCGGAATGAGCCACGAGACCGCGAGCAGACCGAACGATGCGACGGCGCCCACGACCGCGCTGGCCCGGTATTGTCCGCCGGCCAACGCCATGAAGAGCAGCGCAGCGGCCGCCGCACCGAGTAGTTCTTCGAGCACCTCGACATCGACCAGCGCGGCGATCGCCGCCGCGCCACCGAGGACGAGCCCGAAGCGTCGGACGGCATCGGTTTCCGGGACGCACGCCCACACCGCGCCGCACGTGACGGCCAGAGATGCGAGCAGGACCCGACGCGTCACCATGGAACGTCCGGCCCGACCGATCCCGGCGGCGAGCGACACGCACGTAGCCACCCCGACCACGCCCATCCAAAGCGGACGACCATCACCGAGCGCCACCCGCACGATGAGCCAACCGCCGATGGTCGCCGCCACCGCACCGCGTACGCGTTGGGAGTCGCGCCACCACCCGGTGGCCACGCCGGTGAGAACGAACCCGGCCACCAGCCACGCCCCCTCCAGCGTCGCGGTGAGACCGGCAACAAGGGCGGCGACGACAACCGCCGACGCCAGCAGAGCATCTCTCGTCTGCGTGGTCGGGCGGTTCATGTTCCGACGGCTTCCGGCGGCGCGGGGTTGATCGGCCAACTGTCGACGAGTTGAGTACACAGGTCAACGATCTGAGCGGCGATGGCCCTTTGGGACCGTCGCGACCGGGACACCGGGTCACCCACGTCCAGGTCACCGTCGGCATTGAGCACGTCCATGGCGCGCTGGGGCCCGACGAGCGTGCCCAGGATGCGAGCAGTCGACGCGTCCGATGGACGGATCCCCCGCACGGCCCGCACGGCCGCCCCACCAAGTGTCGTGGCGTGGCCGAGCAAGTGCGGACTCGGCACGACGAGCGCGCGGAGGTGGTCGGCGGTCATTACGAGGACGAGGTCGGCGTCGCTGAGCACCATCTCCGGAGGAACGGAGCGATGGTCTCGCAGATCCACGCCAAACTCCGCAGCCACGGATACCCACGGCGCCGGACATGGCCACCCGACCTGCGCCTCCAGCCCCGTGGAGCGCACTTCGATATCAAGACCCCGTTGGGTGAACAGCCGATCGAGCACCCGTTCGGCGAATGGTGAACGGCACAGATTCGCCGTGCACACGGTGACAATGATCATGCGAGCCCTCCAGGCGGCCGAGCGGGTACACCGACGACAGTCGACCCGGCCGCCACATCTCTCACGACGGCCGCTCCGGCCCCGACGACGGCATAGTCACCGACAACGATCCCCGGCACGACGCAGCTGCCGATCCCGAGCAGCGCGCACTCACCGATGGTGACGCCGCCTGCCACGGCGACGCCTGGCGCGATGTGCGCCCCTTCGCGCACGCGGCAGTCGTGATCGACGCTGGCATTCGTGTTCACAATGACGATCTCACCCAACACGGTTCCGGCATTGACGATCGCTCCCGGCATGACGAGCGTGCCCGCCCCGACCAGCGCTGATGTCGACACGACAGCGTGTTCACTCACCGCCGTCACGAGCACGCCACCCGCCGTTCTCACCCGGCGAGCAACCGAGAGTCGGGAGGCGTTGTCGCCGATACCGACAAAGACGTGACGCTGGCCGGCACCGATTCGCTGTTCCAACTCGGAGTCCGGGCCGAGGACAGGGACGTCCACCACGGTGCCCGGTGTCCCGTCGCGGCTGAGGCATCCGATGACTTCGTAACCATTCGCCCGCAGGACGTCGATGGCGACGCGCGCGTGGCCACCGGCGCCGATGACCATCACGGTCGTCATACCGGGCCCTCCCGGCTCATGTCGCACCGGGTCCCCACCGCTCGAGCCAGGTCACGAAGGAGAGCACGGTCCACAGACGATAGTCGTGGTTCGCCTCGTGGCGCAGATGTTCACGCCAGAGGGCCTGAATGGGTGCCGGGTCGAGCCACCCTGTGCGAGCGAGACGCTCGGGTTCGAGACGCTCATCAGCCCACGCCCGCAAAGGACCGCGAAGCCAGGCCGCCAACGGCGGGTCGAAGCCCCGTTTCGGACCACGCGTCAACGCTTCCGGGACGTACCGGTCGAGTAGCCGACGGACGACGACCTTTCCTTGGCCTCCCGCCACAAGCGTGTCGGACGGTTGGGCCCATGCCCACTCCACGATTCGGGGATCGAGCAGCGGCACCCGTGTCTCGAGTGCCCAGTGCATGCTGGCCCGGTCGATCTTCGCCAGCATGTCGTCCGGCAGGGTGACCGTGGTATCGAGCCAGCGCAACTGGTCGAGTGCGCCGGTCAGCCGCGCGGGAGCCACCGGATCGGCGGTCGCCGAACCACGAAGCCACGGAAGCCGCCCTGGCCAGGCCGGCGCCAACGCGGACCACGGACCGTCAGCGCGATCAGCCTTCAACAGCTCTCCGAGCTTCACCAGTTTGTCCCCGAGGTGCGGCGTGGCGTCCCTTCGCCGAACTCGGGCGACGGCCTGGCCCGTCCGGTCCACCATGGCACGGGGGGTCCTGGTCAGCACCTCGGCGCCCAGATGGCGCACCGGGGCAGGAAGCCGGCCCGCCGCGGTCCAGGCACGGGCCCCGACGACGTGGCGGTTGTACCCTGCGAACAGTTCATCACCGCCGTCACCACCGAGCGCGACCTTGACATGCCGACGAACCTCCCGACACAGCAACAGCGTCGGCATGGCGGAGGGATCGGCGAACGGCTCGTCGTAGGCCTCTGTCATCTCAGCGACCGTGCGTGCCGCCTCGTCGTCGCTGAGTTCGATCGTCGTGTGCTCGGTACCGAGGTGGCGAGCGATGGCCGTGGCTCTCGCCGACTCGTCCAGTGCGCTCGAACCGACGGCGACGGTGAAGGTGCGCAGCGGGGCGGCGCCCACCGACTGGGCCACCGCGGCCACCAGCGAGGAGTCGATCCCACCCGAGAGAAACGCCCCTGTTGGGACATCGGCTTGCAACCGCAAGGCCACCGAGTCCCGCACAAGTTCGTCGAGTTCGTCGAGGGCGTCCTGCGGCGACACCCTCCGCCGAGCGGGTGTCGTGGCGACTTCCTCGAGGCTCCACCATCGCGACTTGCGCACCTCCACACGATCCGACCCGGGGCGCAGCGTCACCAACTCGCCCGGCGCGACCTGCGAGAGGTTGGCGTAGATCGTGTGAGGGTGGGGTACGAAGCCCAACCTCAGGAATGCACCGACCGCCGCCTCGTCCAGCTCGGCGTTGAACCCGGGTACTGCGCGTAGTGCCATAGGTCGGCTGGCGAACACGAATGAGCGCCCGACCCTGCCCCAGTACAGGGGCTTTTCCCCCATCCGGTCCCGGGCGAGCATGAGGCAGCGCTCCTGACGGTCCCACACCGCCAAGGCGAACATGCCGTTCAGGCGGCGCAGCGCATCGACCACTCCCCACCGCTCAATGGCGGCGAGGAGGACCTCCGTATCCGACGTTCCCCTGAATGTGACGCCCGCCGCCTCCAACTCCGCTCGGCGACGCCGATGGTCGTAGATCTCACCATTCGTGACCGCGATATAGCGACCTGTTGGCGACGCCATTGGTTGCGCACCGGTGGGACTGAGGTCCACGATGGCGAGCCGCCGGTGCCCGAGTGCAATCCCGACCTCAGGATCGACCCAGATTCCCTCGCCATCTGGCCCCCTGCGCTCAAGCGACCTGGTCATGGCGAGCACGATCGCCTCCAGGTCAGCGGGCCGCCGGATCGACCAAGGGTCGATCAGACCGGAGATCCCGCACACGAGGTCTAGGATACCTTCACCTTGAATGCGGACGCTGGGAGCCAATCGCGGATGACAGCGCGAAACAACCCGAGACGGAGGAGCACGCTACCGCTCGTACGTCGACTCGGGCAGGCGGTGGCTGACGGCACAGCCTGGATTGTGGCGCTTACCGCTGTCCACGTCGTCCTCGATTCGCACCCGTTCGTCG
>JBKJJS010000458.1:0-2762 GCA_046597895.1 Ilumatobacteraceae bacterium | reverse complement strand
TAGCAGCAGTAGGTGCCGGTGTGGATGCAGTTATCGAGGTGGGTGGCCAGCGCCGCGTTGTGTTCGGCCAGTCGGCCGATGGCGTAGCGGAGGGTGCGGGCGACGGCCATCCGGGCGCGTTCGGAGTCGCTGCCCACGGTCCGGAGTCGACCGCCGAGGCCGACGGCGCGGGTCAGTTCTGTGATCAGGTAGTCGCGGTCGCGCTGGGCGAGTTCGGCGCGAACGGGGTCGTTGCAGCGGAGCGCGTCCTCGATGTCCTCGTCGACGTCGGCCAGTCGTCGCCGATAAGCCTGGCGGGCTTGATCGTCGAGGGCTGGTAGGCCTCGACCACCGAGTCCCGCAGCCACCGGCTCGGAGACGGCCGCTGCGGTGCCGGTGGGCAGCGTGCCCTGCTCGACTGCGACGAGGTCGAGGACGTGGAACTCGCGCCCGGGCTCGGCCAACAGGCGGGCGAGGTAGCGGAAGCCCTTGAGGTCTCCGATGAGGGCGGCCTGGCCCGCGAACAAGACGGTGCGCGTGTCGCCGTCGAGGCGGAAGGTCGCCGGTTCGGACGCGGGATTGTGTTGGGCGGCGCCATGAGTCTGATCGGGGAGAGGCCCGCCGTCGAGGAGCGAGCGGGCTTGCGCTGCCCGGAGCTCTGCCCCGAACGTGTGGAACGCGGTGGCGGCTGCCTGACGCTCCAATTGGGCGGTGGCGTGGCTGCCAGACCGGGCATGGACCTCCGCGAGCACCATCCGGGCGACGGCGGTCTCGTACGGGGCCCCGATGTCGGCCCACCCGGAGATCGCCGCTGTGCTCGCCGCGACGGCATGGTCCAGGTCGCCGGCGAGCAGGGCCGTTCGGGCCTCGGCCAGCGTCGCGGAGGCGACGAGCCACGGGCTCTGGTACGAGTTGGCGATCGCCCGGAGGGACTCGCTCGCGCGTCGAGCGGTGGCGAGGTCGCCGGCTGCCACGGCGATCTCGACCTGGGCCTCGAAGAGCGGGGCGAGGGTCAGGTCGCCGAATGGGGGCCGTTCCTTCGACGGAGCCTGGAGGGGATGGGTGATGGCGTCGTCGATCAATGTCGATGCCTCGGCTACGCGGCCCTGTGCAAGTCGGACGAGGGCCAGCCCTGGATGGGGACACCACACGTGTTCGTGGGCGGCGAGGAACGCTTCCTCGGCGCCGTCGAGGTCACCTTTGCGGAGGCGGATGTTGCCGAGTTCGGCGAGCGGCCAGCCGAACTCTCGACGCATCCACGGTCGCAGATCGTCGCAGGCCTTGAGGGCCATATCTTCCGCGGCCGCGCACGGGCCCGACACCCGCAGGATCTCGGCCCGATGGACCCGACAACGCCCGTGGAGCCCACCGAACGCCGCGCCGTGCCCCCAACGCTCCATCGCGTCGGTCCACTCAGACGCCATCTGGTACAGCGCGAGACCCTGCGCGGCGCAGACGACCTCGCACAGCATCATCCCGGCCGTGAGCGGGTCGACGCCACCCGACATGAGCAGGACCCCGACCTCGTTGAGCTGCCCGAGACCCTCCTCGACCCGGCCCTCCAGAATCGTGATGCGAGCACCAGCCGTGCGTCCGATCACCTCCGCGGCCTGGTTCCCCAGCCGCTGACCGAGCGCGACTGCCAGGTCGGCGTGCCGGCGTGCCGACGCCATATCGCCGCACATGAACCGCTCGTAGGTACGCACCGCCGCGAGCACAGCGTGTACGGGACTGTCGTCGTGATCGCCGAGCAGCTGCTCGGCACGCCGAAGCCACCCACGGACCGGTGACATCAGGCCCGTGTCGATCATCAGGAACATGGCGACCATCGCCGCCGCGCGTGCCGCTCCTGCTGGGTCACCCGACTCGCACAACAGGGCGTGCTGATCCTCCCAGGCTGCGATCGACGCATCGAAGGCGCCGCATCCGTAAGCGGCCTGCGCCCGCAGCTCCAGCATCGCCGGTGTCCCCGCCGCGTCGCCGGCGGCGTCGAGCAACTCGAGCGCCTCGGACCATCCACCGCGCTCGATCGCCGCCTCGACCTGCGCTGGAAGACCCGTCATTGTCCCATTGTGACAGTGATCCTCACGCCTTCTCCGTAGTTGGCCCATGCCGGGCCGCACGCGAGGAGTCGTGAACCATGGAACCCACCGAACAGCTCACCGTCATCCTGCCCGCCATTAGCGATCTCGTCGACAGGATCGAACCGGCACACCTCCACAACCCGACACCATGTGCGAACTTCGACCTGTCCGACGTGCTCAACCACATGACCGTGCTGGGCGGATCGTTCTCGTACCTGTTCCGGGGTCTGGAGCCACCCGAGCCCCAAGCCCGCCAGGACGACGGGCAAGTTCCGAACGCGGAGTTTCGGAACGTGATGCACGATCTCCTCGACGCCGTGCACAGCGACGGCGCGTTGGAGCGCACGATCTCCGCGCCGGTCGGCGAGATGCCCGGCGACACCTTCGCCCGTCTCGTCGCCTTCGACGGGCTCGTGCACGGATGGGACATCGCCCGTGCAACCGGGCTCACCTGGCAGCTGCCCGACGAGGTGGTGGCAGCCGTCGACTCCTTCGCCCGCGCCGCGCTATCCGACGACCTACGCGACGGCGACACCTTCAAAGACGCGACGACACCCCCCGCCAACGCCACCCCCATCGAACGGGTCGCCGCGTTCAGCGGCCGCACCGTCTGAACCCCAACCCGTCCCACCCGACGACTTCCCACCCGACAACAAGGAGACACCGATGCATATCACCAAGAACGACATCCCCGTGAGG
>JBKJJS010000338.1:0-3558 GCA_046597895.1 Ilumatobacteraceae bacterium | reverse complement strand
GGATTAACCAATAAGGTCCCCTTCCCTACGCCCAAACAAACCTTGTCGACGCAGCGTGGACGGAAAACGACGGTGCGCAGTGAACAGTGCGAATGCGACCTCTGTGTGTCCTGAAGTGCCCACTCGAGTCGGTCCCAGACGTCGGTGACATGTACCCGTCAGGAGGTGGCGGTGCCCGACAGGAGATAATCGACTACGTCGGCGGCCGAGTATCGGCCACCCACGGCCGCATGTGCACGGACCGAGCGTTCGAGGTCGTCGCCCGCAGTGACGATCGGCGGTTCCGCACCCAGTTCACGCTGCTGTCCGAGGCCGACGGTGGCCAGGAGCCCGTTGCACAGGCACTTGCGCCCTTCGGTGTCGTCGAGTACCCCGCCTTTGTCCACGTAGTCGGCCTCTGGTTCTGCAGTGCAGCGATAGCCGACCTTGCCGTCATCGCGCAGGTAAGCGGTGCGCAAGAAGCCTAGGTCGCACACACGCGGGCGCGCCGCGTACACCTCGGGATCGGACACCGTGTTGTCGAGGGTGACGACCTTGAAGGGGTACCCGCTGGGCGAGGCGCGCGGACCGGTGCGCACCGACAACGACCCGTTGAGTGCGCCCTCGACCAACTGATCCCTGATCGAGGGATCGATGCCCGATTCCTCGCACACTGCAAAGGCGGAACCAACCTGAACTCCGGCGGCGCCGGCGGCGAGTGCTTCGCGCAGCCGCTCAGGCGAGCCGTAACCTCCGGCGAGCCAGAACGGAATGCCAAGGCGTGTGAGCGCGTCGAGGTCGACGTTGTCACGCGGCCCGTACACCGGTTGCCCGTCACCATCGAGTACGAGCGCAGGTCGCGGCGGCGCGTTGTGGCCGCCGGCGGTGGACCCCTCGACGACGAAGCCGTGCGGCCGCCCATGAGGGCTTTTGGCCAGGAAGCTGGCCAACGTGTTGGAGGCGATTATTGCGATGAACTGAGGCCGGACCAGGGGAGCGGAGCGCTCGGGGCCGACGAATTTCGCCGGGTCGAATCGGGTCACCCGCTCGTCGTCGGGCTTCGCGCCGACGACGGAGATGCGATACGTCGCCGGTTGTCCCGCTGCGAGAAGATCGAGGATGTGCGGGATCTCCTTGGGTATTCCGGCTCCCATCAACACCACGTCGACGCCGGCGAGCATGGCGCCGAACAGTGCGTACAGCGTGGGAAGTTGGATCTTCTCAAGGAAGTTGACCCCGACGACCCCGTCGTGGCCTTCCTTCGCCAGCCAGACCTCGGCGAAGTTGGCGAGCACCGTCAGATCGACGAGCGATCGCGGTGGATCGAGCCGATACGACGGCACCATGAGATAGGGCGTGCCCGGCGATCTCCCGTTCGGGCGGTAGTAGCGACGCAGCACGCGCTCGACGACGTCGGGGCGGATGAAGTTTGCGTACGCGCGGCGTAGGTGGCCACCTGGATCGCCGTCGTTCAACCGGCGGGCGTGCACGACGTCGAGGGCCACTCCGGACACGACGCCGAGCTGTCCTTTCTGGGATACGGCCCGGGCCAACTGCCAAGACGAAACGCCGACACCCATCCCGCCCTGGATCAGTTTCGGGAGGATCACGCCCGACACCCTACCTACTGGTCGGTAGGGGAGGCAACTCTCGGTGTCGACCTCACCCGACTCGGCGTTCTGCAAGAGTGCAACATGACTCCGCTGCGCCTGCTGGTTGTCGTCATCGGATTCATCACGGCGTGTTCCTCGGGCGAAGCAGAGGTAGAGCGGTCGCAAGGCCCGGTGGTCGCAGCACCCTTCCCTGTCGAGGAGCTGATGGTCGAGTCAGGGGATGTGAAGCTGCGGGTGAGGGTGGTCGGCCCCACCGACGCCGACGCCACGGTGGTCACGGTTCACGGTGGCCCAGGTTTGAGCCTGGAGGCGATGACGGTGTTCGAAGGCCTTGCCGGATCGGGTCAGCGCGTCGTCGGCTACGACCAGCGCGGTGCCGGTCGGTCAACGACCCCGGCCGACGGCGACTTCGGCCTCGCTGCCCAGGTCGCCGATCTGGAAGCTGTACGGCTAGCTCTTGGGGCCGACACCATGCAGTTGATCGGGCAGTCTTGGGGTGGTGCGATCGTTACTGCGTACGCAGCTACGCATCCGAGCCACGTGAGCGACCTTGTACTCGTCGGCGCCATACCTCTCGATCGTGAGGAGTTCCGGGCTGGGCAACGCCGATTCCAGGAGCGAGTCAGCGAGCTGCAGCGGACAGGCGAAATTCCCGACCCGCTGCCGCAGAATGAAGGCGGGTCCTGCCTCGCTGCTTTCGAGGCGTTCCTTCCCGCGTACCTCGCCGACCCTCAGTCGCACCCCGAAATTGCGGTCGAGTCATGCACTGCTGCCACGTCTCGCGCCACGTATGAATCGTTCGTCGCCGACAGCTCGGTGGAGAAGCTCGCCGATCAACTCGGCAGCTTCACAGGACAGGCCCTGGTCCTGATGGGGGAGCACGACGCTTTCGGTGTCGGCTGGCTCGACAGAAATGTGGAGTTGCTCGAAGGTGCGACGGTCGAGGTCTCCGTAGTGAACGGAGCCGGCCATCTCGTGATGGCGGAGCGGAGCAATGCAGTGCTGGCCACCATCGCCACGTTCCTCACCGGCTGAGAGACCGCTCGGTGTCGGTCACCTCGACGTGCGACCCGATTTGCCGGGGTCGGGCTCCCCTGTCGGCTCGGGCGATGGTGACGTGAGTGCGCGGGTGCACTCGCACATCACGTCGAACAGCGCCAGCAGCTGGGGTGCTCGTTCGGAAATGGCCACACGTTGCCGAGCAACCGTCACCTCGTCGCCGCGAGCGATGGGGCCGGTGATTGCCCGCTTGGCACCGAGCGCGGCCCAGTTCTCCAGCGATGCCCGCGCCAGCGGCACGAGGATGCTGCGGTCGGCGCCGGTGGTGCGCAGCAAGGTCTCTGCCGCGTCCTCCAATGTGACGAGGAAGTTGGAGGCGATCGAAGCGGCTGCGTGGTAGGCCGCGCGGTCGGCGTCGGCTATCTCCACCGGGTGCATGCCCAAGGTGCGTGCGAGCCGGTGGGCCAGCGCGAGCGCCCGCGGTGTACTGCCGGCAACGGCCGCCCCGGTACCCGCGAATGCCGCGCCTTCGCGGGTGACGGTCATCAGCGGGTGCAGCCCGAACGCCTCGTGCGGCGTGAGCACGTCGAGGCCGATCGCCCCGGCGCAGTGCCCGACAAGTGGCCCCGGCACGACAGCTGCCGCGGCGCCGGCGATCTCATCGTCGGGAACGGCCAGCAGCACCACATCGAAGCCGACTCCATCGAACCCGCGGCCGAACGGACCCAGCGCCCCATCGAGCGCTGCGACGAGGGCGCTCCCCATCCGCCCGCCACCGACGACGGCAATGCGCCCGTCGACGATCTCACGTTGGTGGTCCACATCGTTCATGCGGCCGCAGTCTCGCACTGCAGCCGAGCGAGCCGGTCACGACTCGGGCGATGGCGGGTCAGGTGCTGCGGGTGGGTCAGTGGCTGAAGTTCACGTGCGGAAGGATCTTCTGGAGCCACTTGGGGGCGTACCAGTT
>JBKJJS010000170.1:0-2721 GCA_046597895.1 Ilumatobacteraceae bacterium | reverse complement strand
CGCTCCTTCGCGTACGAAGTCGTTCTGCAGATCGACGACGACCAGCGCCGACGACGAGGGATCGACCGCGAAGGGTGCGTCTTTCACAGAGCGCCACCGAACGGCTCGATGATGTGTTTGGCGATCAGCTCAAGCTGCTCGACGTCGGCAGACATTGTGTGGAGCATCATTGATTCCACTCCGGCATCGGCGCGGGCTTGGACCTTGGCCTGGATCTCATCGATGGTGCCTGACATGTACACCTCGTCGATGTACTCCCAAGGCCGCTCATCACTGATCACGTCGCCGAACCGCGCCTGCTGGACAGCGCGCACCTCGTCGGCTGTTCCGCTCTCCTCTATCCAGGTGAAGTTCTCGTGAGCGTACGTGAACGGATGGGAACGGCCGGCCGCGGCCCGCGCTGCGGATATCAACTCGAGGTCCGAGGCGATCAGGTGTGGAGGACACGTTGGGCGAGCGATCCAGCCGTCGGCGTTGACGATCCTGCGCAGGACGTTCGGATGCATGCCCGGTTGCTCGGGCGAGGCCTCGTGGACCAGTTGGCTCCCACCTGCGGCCCACACGGGCGGCAATGGATCCAGGTGCGACTCGACCGTCACGCGATCGAGGTCGTAGTAGCGGCCGTGGAATTCGACATCGGGGCCAGCGAAGAGTGCCATCGTCGCATCGAGCACTTCGTCTGTTCTGCCGCCCCGCTCGGACTTGTGGACCCCGCACGCCTCGAATTCCGGACCGAACCAACCGGTGCCGACCCCGAAGATGTAACGGTTGCCCGAAAGGTAGTGCAGAGTTGCGATCTCCTTCGCCAGAACCGCCGGCTGTCGTGTCGGCAGGATCAGGATCGACGTGCCCAGCTTGACCTGCTCGGTGACTGCCGCGACATGCGACAGGGTCATCAACGCATCGAGCCAGCTGACCCGGTAGAAGCGGTGCGCCGTGACGATGTGGTCTGTGATCCACAGCGAGCCGAAGCCCAGCTGCTCGGCACGGCGAGCGAACCGACGAATGTCGTCGGGATGAGTCTTCTCCCGGCCGGGGATGATGTATGAGGGAAGGAAGACACCGAACTTCATGCGTGCGATCCCTCGAGCACTCCGACCTCGATGAGGACGTCCGACAGGGCTGCCCGCTCGTGGTCATCGATGCCAAGCAGCGGCGCGCGAACATGCGCCGCACCCAATACACCGAGGGCTACGAGACACTCCTTGAGCCGCACCCGGTAGTCGCCGACGGGCTTGGCGAACACGACGTCTGCCAAGCGCTGGACTCGTCTCCCCAGCGCCCTGGCCTCGTCGATGCGCCCGCCTCTCCAAGCCTCGATCATGTCCACCTGCTCGCGGGTCATCACCGCGCCAAAGCCAATTAGAGCTCCGGTTGCACCGAGGATGAAGGACTCGAGGATGAAGTTGTCGTTGCCTGTGAGCAGCGTTATCGGGCGCGGGAGTTCTTCGAGCAGGCGCGCTGTATCGACGAATCGACGAGCGTCGAACGAGGCCTCTTTCATCGCAACGACACCCTCGACCGATGCCATTGCGCGAAGCGTGTCGGGTTCAAAGTTCAGCCCGGCGAGCGCCGGCTGCAGTTGGAACAGGATAAGGGGAAGCCCCACCTCAGCAATCGCTTCGTGATACTTGACCGGCACACGCACGTCGAGCGGCTCGCTGAGATACGCGGGAATCGGGAACACGAGAAACGCATCCGCTCCTGCCTGAGCGAACTCCTTCGCCTGCCGTACCGCGGCATCCGTGGACGGTCCCGCCAGGCCCGCGACTATGGGAATGTCGGTGACCTCGTCGACGATCTGAAGGACCCGGAGCTTCTCGTCGTGGCTGAGGTGTGGTCCCTCACCCGTATCGACGTTGATTGCCAACGCGACCGGCCCTTGCTCCACAACCCAAGAGATGTAGGAACGCAGCCCGGCCTCGTCGATACTTCCATCTGGGTTCATCGGCAACACGGTCGCCGGGATGAGTCCCTCCAGATTCAATGTCACTGCAGTTCCAATCTGTTGGACAGGACAGCAAGCGTCCCGTCTGGGGTAGGGGTACCGTGTGCCGCGAAGACGGCCGGTTGGCCGCCCGTATGCCAGAAGACGACATCACCGTCGGCGAAGCGGTCGTCGCGGTCGTAGCTGAGCAGTCCGGCGAAGGCCTTCGCCGTATACACACGATCCAGCACCCAACCTCCCGATCGGGCCAGACCTAACATCGCCGCGTCGGCTTCAGTCGTGGGCACTGCGTAGTTTTCACCAGCGAATGACTGATCGACGTTGACCATCGAGCGGTCAACCCGGTCGTCGACGCCGAGCAGAGCCAAGGTGTCGTTGGCGAGACAACGAGTGCGCGCGCCGAGGTCCGGCGCCTCCTTGGCCACGTCGATCGCAAGGACAGGGGGTCCACCGTAGAGCTGGCGACCGGCAATCATGCCAGCGTGGGTTCCGCCGGTCGATGAAGCGACCACGATCGCGGCGATCAACGGAGAGCCCGAAGAATTCAGTTGACCGAGCAGTTCCCGCCACGCCGTGACGAAGGCCGCTGCACCGATGGCCGTGCTACCACCGATCGGAATGGCGTACGGCCTGCGGCCTGCCGCGGTCCACGTCTGTACCAGCTCGTCCATGACCCGCTGGAGTTCGGGCCACGAGTGGGTGCCAGCGTCATGGATGTGGGCACCAAACAACATGGACAGCATCTGATTGCCCTCGCGTGCGGCCGAGTCCCC
>JBKJJS010000115.1:0-7323 GCA_046597895.1 Ilumatobacteraceae bacterium | reverse complement strand
GTGGTCGAGCCGGCTCAGCGCGCCTCTCCGAGTCGTGGCCCACGTGCCGTCCGGTTCCGCACCCCAGGTGCTCCCTCGCAGTCGCGCGACCACGTCCCGATCGACGTCGTCGAGCTCGTCGCGTGGAGGCGTTGGCCAACGACCACTCGTGTCCCGTGGTGGCGGCTGCCGGTTCTCGGCATCGAAGTTCCAGCGGCCGCCAGTCGGCTCGGCGCCGTCCATCAAGATGTCGAGGCGGCGTCGTTGCCAGCGGTAGAAATGCTCCATCGTGAACGAGGTGCGGCCCTGCGCCCATGCGGCGAACTCGTCGGGATGGCACAGGAACTGGTTGGTCGGCACGAGGTCCACCTCGAGGCGGCGCAACAGCGCGAGTCCGTCGCGGCTCGCTGGCTCGGTGGCGATGACCCGAGCGGGTCGGAACTCGTCTCGGTGCTCGGCGAGACCTGCCGCGAGCGACACCGACCGGCGCTCATCGACCTCGAACCCTCTGGCCCGGAGGTCGACTGCGAAGCGCCGCATCGACGCCACAACGATGTGCGCCCGCTGCAGGTGCCACCGCTGCGACGACAGCTTCGCGTCGCTCTCCACCAGCAGCACGCGGTGCGTCGACGGATCGGCGAGGGCCAGTGCGGCGAGCGCCACGTTGAGCTGGTCGCCCAGAACCCACACCGTGATCACTCGACAACAGTATCTATCGGCTCCGCCCCTACTGGCGTTCGATTTGTGCGCGGCAACGGTGACGCGGGCCGCCGGGTGATCGATGAGCGTCCCGCGGGACAGAGTCAGCCTTCTGCGCCAGCAGCAATGGGGAGGCCAGCTCGCTTCCATTCAGGGAAGCCGTCTTCAAGACGGCGGGCGGTGAATCCCCGCCGCCGGAGTTGGCGAACGGCCTCGTCGGCGTAGACGCAGTACGGGCCGCGGCAGTAGGCGACGATCTCGATGTCCTTCGACAACGAACGGAGACGGCGCAACTCACCGACAGGAACCGACCTGGCGCCCGGAATATGGCCGGCCTCGTACTCGACCGAGGGACGCACATCGAGCACAACGGTGTCGCCGGCTTGCAGACGGGCATCAAGCTCGACTCGGGTCACGGGCTCCAAACCGCGGCGATCGCCGATGTAGGCATCGGCGAGTTCGTTGATTCCGGCGACGTGGTCGGCGGCGATGTCGCGCAAGGCGGCCCAGACGTCGGCCACATGATCGCTCGCCAGCATGTAGACGATCCGGGTGCCCTCGCGACGAGTGCGCAGCACACCCGCTCTCGCCATCGCCCGCAGATGGTGCGACGTGTTCGCCACGCTCTGTCCGATTTCATCAGCGAGTTGCTCGACTGACCGTTCACCTTGGGCGAGGACATCGACGATCTCCGCGCGGCGCCCGCTCGCCAATGCCTTGGCGACCTCGGCGAACGCATCGAAGAGTGCGTCCTTCGCAGCCCGGTCACTCATTTCCTACGCTCCGTTTCATGCATATTCAAGCTACTGCTTGAATACTCTGCTGACAAGGAGTGCAGTCAAACGACTGGTTGATGAGCACCCACTCGAAAGGAGTAGCCGAGCAGATGCTCGACGACCTCGACGACGAGAACCCCGTCGCGGCGTGCTCAACATCAAACTCGCGCCGTCGCCGAGGCCCATCGCGCTCCTGGCATCGCGACCATGATGTGCGGTCACAGCGACCTCGCGATGATCCCACCACCGTCGCGCTTGCCATCAGCGACCCGTGGCGCCGCTTGGCTCGAACGAGAGCTGGCATGACGATAAGCGACGCGGCCGCCAGCCCGACGCCGACCGTCGACCCGCTGGGCTTTGACGCTCCGACCGTAGAGTCGAGGCCGAACCCGACCAGCGCCATCGAACTCGCCGCTGCGCCGGCAGCGATCGCAATTGGCTGCTTCGATGATGTCCCAAGCAATCGTGACCCACGCGAGCCGAATGGCTCGGCGTTCGAGCGCCGGTGGGGCGAAGGAGTTCAACATGTCACCTCGTCGTCAGTCACGACGACTCGCGATCCTGAACTGGCCCAGTGTGCCGGTGATCTCGAACAGCCGGATGATCTCGGGGCCCACCGACCTCAGTTCCAACTGGGCCCGGCGGCCGGCAGCGCGGCGTGCGGCTGCAAGCAGGCTGCGGAGACCCGACGAATCGATGAAGTGCACGCCGGCGAGATCAACGATGAGGTCACCGCCTTCGGCGGCCGCGAGCTCGGCCTCGCGTTCGACCATGGCCTGCTCAAGGATCGGGCCACCGGCCATGTCGAGGTCGCCGGCAACCAAGAGGGTGCCGTCCTGCGCCGTCGTCGTCGTCATCAAGGATTTCCTGTTCGAGTCCATCGAGCCTCCGATGTCGTGATGAGTTGGCCGCCAACTCGGTGGGAGTAGCCGCCGTAGGCCTGCCGTAAACGTAGACCTTCGTCCGATGACCTGGCAGTGGCAGTCAGATGATCTGGGCTGCCGTTGCCGACCGCGACATCCGGGCTGTTCGCATTGTGCTCCGGATCGCGCCGCTGCGGACCGTCGCGCAGGTGCTGATGCGCCTGCGCCACAACTGAAGGGCGACGGCGACGGCGGACCCAAGCCGGTAGTCTCGGCGGACTGCCGAACGAGGAGCCGACGTGGGCGTGCCAGAGCAGACACCGAACGACGAGTTTCTCGGACGAGCGGTGCGCGCCCTGCTGGAGTCGGGACGGCAGTACGGCCCGTCGGACATCTGTGGCGTGGTCGACACCGCCCGGGTCCTGCTGGGGGCCGAACGAGCCGAGGTGCACGTCGCCGACTATGCACTGAAGTGCCTGCGTGTACTCACCCCAGCCGGCCCCGTGGGCGAGCCCTACCTGCACGAGGGAACGATGGCTGGCCGTGCCTTCACCACCGGCGAGGTCGTCGCCACCGACACCACCTGGTGGGTCCCGCTGGTGGATGGCCGCGAACGGCTCGGCGTGCTCGAGCTGGAGATGCTCGACGCACCCGCCCTACAGCCAGCGGTGCACGCCGATCTGTCCGCCGTGCTGGTCCTGCTCCTCATCTCGATGCGGCGGTACACCGACGTCTGGTTGCGAACGCGGCGGGCACTCACCATGTCGGCGGCCGCGGAGGCGCAGTGGGACCTCCTCCCACCACTGGCATCCGGCAGCCCGGAGGTGGCGGTGAGCGGCATCCTGGAGCCGGCCTACGAGATCGGCGGTGATTCATTCGACTACGCCATCAACCCTGGACGGCTGGACCTGGCCATCGTCGATGCCATCGGCCACGGCATGTCGGCCGTGCTCATGTCCGGCGCGGTCATCAACAGCCTGCGCAACACCCGCCGCGAGCGAGGCAGCCTCATCGAGGCCTATCGGCAGGCGGACGAGCTGATCTCTCGGCACTTCGGCAACTCCAACTACGTCACCGGTCAGCTGGCGTCACTCGACCTGGCCACCGGTGTGCTCACCTGGATCAACGCCGGCCACCTGCTGCCACTGCTCGTACGCAACGAATCCTACGCGGGTGAACTGCAGTGCTTGCCGTCGATGCCGATGGGACTCGGTGGCCCCGTGGTGCAGGTGGCGCAGGAGACCTTGCAGCGCGGCGACCGCGTGCTGTTCCACACCGACGGCATCTCCGAGTCGGTCTCGCCCAGCGGTGGCCGCTTCGGGCTCGATCGCCTGGCCGACTTCCTCATCCGCGCCACGCTCGACGGCCTCCCCGGCGCAGAGACGGTACGCCGGCTGTCGGCAGCGGTGGGCGCGCACGTCGGCCAAGACCTGAACGACGACGCCACGATGCTGTTGGTCGAGTATCACGGTGCCGATCACGACCGCACAGACCCGACGGATCACGCGTAACGCCCTTCATTGACGTTCTCAACGCCCACGAGCGCGGACCTCCGAAGGGAGAAGCCGGTCTGAGGCATGAGCGAGACGGGTACCGACAGTCAATGGTCACCGCTACCGCTCCGCACACCACATCCGCCGTGCGGATCCCCGAGAACGATCTCATGAGCGACAACTCGCCACTCCGTGGCAGTGGCGTGGCGGCACGAGCAACGTCGGTGGCGCCCATGGAGTCGGGTCTCGATCGCGGTGTGAATCGGCTCGATCCTCGACGCGACACCATCGATCGTTGGAGCGCAGCACTCGCACGTGGTGATGACGCCGAGGTGGATCGATTAGTGCGCCAGAGTCGCATCGACCGCGTCTGGGTCGCGGCGTCGGGCCAGCTCGGAACGATGTTGGGCTAGGCAGCCCGACGGGGGGATGGTGGTTTGGGAAGGAGCTGAAGCGGGTACGTCCTTTTTCATGGATGCAATCACCCTTCTCAAAAACGACCATCACACCGTCGAGCAGCTGTTCACGCGATTCGAGCAGGCCGGCGAGCGAGCACACGTGCAAAAGCGCCAGATCGTCGACCGGATCATCGAGGAGCTCTCGGTCCACACGGCCATCGAGGAGCAGGTCTTCTACCCGGTCGCCCGAGCGACCGTTCCGGACACCGAAGACATTGCACTCGAAAGCCTCGAGGAGCACCACATCGTCAAGTGGTTGCTGTCGGAGCTCGTCGACATGGACCCTGCTCATGAGCGCTTCGACGCCAAGGTCACCGTGCTGATCGAGAACGTGCGTCATCACGTCAAAGAGGAGGAGAGCGATTTCTTCCCCAAGGTGCGCCAGCAACTCGGCCGCAACGAACTCGCCGATCTCGGCGAGGCGCTGGCCGATGCCAAGAAGTCGGCTCCGACGCGACCGCACCCCCGTATGCCGGATGCCGGCCCCGCCAGCGTGGTCGCAGGAGCGATCACCGGCGTCGTCGATCGGGTCGGCAACAGCCTCAGCGGCATCGCCCAAGGCAGCGTGACCGCCGTCCAGGATCTCATCGCGCGCTTCACCGGCTCGGACCGTCCGAAGGTCTCTCCGACCGGCTCCTCGACCACCCGCAAGCAGGCGAACGGGGTACGTTCGGCCGCCTCGACTGTGACCGACGGCGCGCAGCAGACGGCGCGCCGCGCCAAATCCGGCGCTATGTCAACCGCGAAGGTGGCCAAGGCCGGCGCCAAGGCGACTGCCTCCTCGGCGAAGGAGTCCGTCCGCGCGACAGCAACGACGGCCAAGCGCGCTGCGTCGAAGACGGCAGCAGCCGCCTCCGGCTCGCGCTGATCGATGAGCGCCCTGGTCGGCCGGTCGTCAGAACGGGTCGGCCGCCCAGGGCCCCAGATCGCGCCCGAGTATCCGCCCTTGCGCGACACGCTGGGGCTGGACTGGACGTTGACGTAAAGCGTTTCGCCTTCGGGGCATCCAGTGCTCGAGGTGTTGAGACTCGGGCGGTAACCCGCCGGGGTAGGAGGCTGCGACGTTGGGCCTCGTCAACGGTGCTCAATCCGCCTCACGAGTTCGTGGCTGGAAGAAGTGGCGGCCGCGTGGCCGAACCACTGGATCACGAGACCCGGTTCGTCGCGGCCTCTCGCTGGTAGTAGCGCTGGCCGGCCGCGGCGATGAACTCGGAGCCGACGTCGACCACGCCGTCATCGGGTTCGACGCGCGCGGCATCGAGCAGGGCTGTTGCCGCGGGAGTGTGGCCGATCGCCTTCAGGTGGGAGTAGGCGTCGGCGACGAACTGCACGGCGACGGCATCGGCGGCCAGCGCTGCGGCGCCTGCTTCCGTCACGACGATGGCGATGGCGTCACACGTGACGGACGGAGTGCCGGCCAGCTGACCGTCGGCGTCCATCGCCTTTGGTTCTGTGCCGACGGCCAGCAGCCTCGGTGCGATCAGCACCGGTGTCGCGCCAGCGGCGCGCACGTCGGCAGCGACCTTGGCGATGACCGCCGATGGTGAGCCATCGGTGAACAGGATCCCGACCTTCCTGCCGGTGAGCGTCGGCTTTGCCTTGTTCACGATGGACAGCAACGGCGACAGATCCAGGTCGATGGGTTCGCGGGCGGCCGGGGAGGCATCGGGCAGCGGGCATCCGAGGCCTGCCGCGACTTGCCCGGCGAGCCCGGCGTCGACGTTGACGAGGTTGGCCACCACGCGAGTCCTGATGTGGGCGACGGTCACCTTCGACAGTTCGAACACGAGGGCCGACACGATATGCATCTGCTCGACGGGTGTTTGACTGCGGAAGAACATTCGCGCCTGGCTGTAGTGATCGGCGAACGTCTCGGAACGGACACGCACTTTGGGTCCGTCGAGCGTCTCGGGATACGTCGTGAACCCCGCCGCTGATGGACGCGGGCCGGGGTCCTCCCCGGCGAGGTCGAGGCTGTTCGGCTCGTAGTTGGCGCGACCCGTCGGGACGAGGGTCTGCATGAGGCCGTCACGTTGGAAGTTGGCGAACGGGCACTTCGGCGCGTTGACGGGGATCTGATGGAAGTTCGTCGTGCCGAGGCGCGATTTCTGCGTGTCGAGGTAGCTGAACAGCCGGCCCTGCAACAGCGGATCATCGCTGAAGTCGATGCCCGGGACGACGTTCGTGGGCATGAACGCGACCTGCTCAGTCTCGGCGAAGAAGTTGCCGGGGTTCCGATCGAGGACCATGCGGCCCACGACCTGGAGTGGCACGATCTCCTCGGGGATCAGCTTGGTGGCGTCGAGCACGTCGTAGGGCAGCGTGTCCGCCAGGTCCTGGTCGAAGGTCTGCACGGCGAGGTCCCACTCCGGGAACGCACCGGCCTCGATCGCCTCCCACAGATCCCGTCGGTGGAAGTCGGGGTCCGCCCCGGCGAGCTTCACTGCTTCGTCCCACAGGGTCGATTGGAGACCGAGCCGAGGACGCCAGTGGAACTTCACGAACGTACTGGCGCCCTTGTCGTTCACGAACCGAAAGGTGTGAACGCCAAAGCCCTCGATCATGCGCAGCGACCGTGGGATGGCTCGGTCGGACATCGTCCACATGATCATGTGGGTCGACTCGGGCATGAGCGAGATGAAGTCCCAGAAGGTGTCGTGCGCCGTCGCTGCTTGCGGGAAGCCGCGGTCCGCTTCCATCTTCACGGCGTGGACAAGGTCGGGGAACTTGAGAGCGTCCTGGATGAAGAACACCGCGATGTTGTTGCCGACGACATCCCAGTTGCCTTCGTGCGTGTAGAACTTCACGGCGAAGCCGCGCACGTCGCGCGGTGTGTCGACGGAGCCTGCTCCACCAGCGACGGTGGAGATCCGGCAGAACACCGGGATGCGTTCGCCCTTGGTCTGGAACAGGCTGGCTCGCGTGAGCCCGGGGATCGGTGCGGTGCATTCGAAAAACCCGTGGGCGCCCGTGCCGCGGGCGTGCACAATTCGCTCGGGGATGCGTTCGTGGTCGAAGTGGAAGATCTTTTCGCGCAGCGCGAAGTCCTCCAACA
>JBKJJS010000342.1:0-2629 GCA_046597895.1 Ilumatobacteraceae bacterium | reverse complement strand
CGCGGCGCTGGTACAGGTCGAGCAGCTTCGCCGTCCGGCCGACGTATCCGTCGTCGGTGGTGCGCACCGCGGCGTGTTCCGACAACTGCCTGATCACCTGAGACGCTCGCGGTTGGCTGACCCCAACTGCCTCGGCGATCGCCACACCCGTGAGCGGTTCGTTGGCCGCAATCAAGACGCGTGCGATCGCTGCCGTTCCCGCGCCCCACCGACGGACGGCGTTCTTGGAAGCGATCGACAAGGCCACGAGACCAGGGTATAAGTGTTCTTGCCTAGAAGCAAGGAACACTTATATGAAGGCTTATGCCGGAGGCCGGCGGAACCTACGGTAGGCGAGCGGTCAATGCCGTTGAGGCAGAGTGAGCTCGGAGATCGAGCTCACTCTGGCTGTGGAGGGGAAGGATGCCCGACGAGCAGGAGACGAGTCAGAGCGCGAGCTCTGGCGGAACCACGGTGTGGCTGGTGCTCGCGGCTGCGCGAGTCGATGGCGCCGATGCGGCGTTCTGGGAGAGGGCCGACGCGGTCGCGCACGAAGCAGCGCTTCGCGCAGCCGGCTCGGGCGACCGTGCCGTTGTACGCGCGGTCGTGGTACGAGGCGTGCGTCGTCGGTGTCAGCTCTGCGGTGAGCCGGTCGTGCTCGACGACATCGCCGACCCGGAGTCGTGGCGACACGCTGACGACGCGACGATCTCGGCGACCACACCGCCGAAGTATGATTACAGCTTCGTGGACTTGGTCGCCGACGACTCTCGCCGATGTGTGAGGCTCAATGCGGTCGGTGTCGTGCTCACACCGTCTCCGGTGGATTGAGCGAAACTCGGCGGAGCGCCGGACTCGTAGCGGGTACCTTCGGGACGTGGTCAGCATCCGGCGTATGAAACCGATCAACGCATCCGCCTGCGTCGCCGTGGGTGTGGAGGCCCACCATCTTGTGTTCGCCTCGATGCGGGACATCTACGGACCGGTGTTGTTCGACCATCTTCGGCCCGACTGGGAGGTTGCACAGTCCACTCTGATCGAGTCGCTCTGCGCCGATCCCAATGCCCAGGGATGGGTCGCCGAGAATGACGGACGGGTATGTGCCTTCGTGATCGCGTCACTCGATACCGAGACCGGTGTGGGCGACCTCGTGATGTTTGCTGTCCACCCCGACTCACAGCGCTCGGGAACGGGTCACAGCTTGATTGCCGCCTCGCTCGACTGGCTCCGCGGTGCGGGTGCCGTGTTCGTTCAAGCGTTCATCCGCGACTTTCCTGGTCATGAGCCCGCGCGGCGAACGCTCGCGAAGTTCGGCTTCACAGCAAGGGCAGTACAGCCGACCCTCCTGTACGTCGAAGTCCGGAACCGAGGCCAGCAAACGACTCAGCCTCCGGGGGTGAGGCAGATCCAGGTCGGAGACGTAGCCGACTGCGTCGCCTTCGGCCTCGAAGCATTTCGGTCCGTCTACGCGTCATTCGAGCGTCTCTACGGGGAGGACTTGTTCTCGCGGCTGGTGCCGGACTGGCAACGAGCGCAGAGCGACTACATCCAGTCCGCCATCACTGCACCGGAGGACGAGACCTGGGTGTACGAAATCGAGGGCCGTGTCGTCGGCTTTGTCGTCGTCAAGACCGACGATCACCGAGTCGCCGACATCGACCTGCTGGCCGTCGACCCGACGGCCCAGGGTCGCGGCGTCGCCACGTCGCTCAACACGGTTGCTCTCCAGCGGTGCCAGGAGTTGTCGATGGACTACGTCGTTGTTGCGACCGCCGACGACCCCGGTCACGCCCCAGCGCGCCGCTCATACGAGAAGGCTGGCTTCCGACCGATGCCCATCCAGTGGAACCTGCAGATCGCCGAGCTGTAGACCTCAGTTGAGAACGACCGAGGCCGAACCGGTGGTTCGGCGACCACACCGCCGATGTGTGAACTCGGCCGATCCGTCGCGCACTACTGGACGAGAGCTTGCAGACGCTCGGCGAGCATTCGGCTCGCCCGCACACTGTCGATCGCTTCCGACTCCGCGTCGGTCGGCGGCTCTGTCCAGTAAGGGTCGGCGGCGCCGAGCGAGTCGCCAGGGAGGAGCACAGCTCCGTTGTTTCGCGGAAGGCCCTCACCGAGTTCCCAGTAGTCGTAGCAGTCGAGCGCCTCGACGATCGTCGCTAGGTCCTCGTCGGACAACGTGAGGTTCACATCCATCGACGAATCGTCTCGAGCAGGCGGATCGTGCGTCAAGGGCGAACCTCGTGTCGGCTCACGCAACTGCTGCGGCGAAGGCTTGGTAGAGGTCACCCGAGAGTGGCTGCTCCAGCTCCCAGGTGACGGCCATCGGCCGCTCGCCCACGTGACCGCGGTAGGCGGCCGGGCCGAGGAACCAGAAGGCACGATCGTCGGCGCTGAGTCGGCTGAACAACAGGATCGTGCGGCCCTCCCGTTCGTGATGCCGGTAGCGCAGACCGGTCGAGCTGTCCGCTCGCGTGGACGTCTGGCTCTCCCAGTGGATGAGGCTGCGGCTGATCGCGTAGTCGCGGTACCGGGTGGTCGGCGAGAAGCCGCCGCTGCTCTTGTCGAGCGTGAACGCGAGCAGCTCGGCGTTGGCCGCCTTGGCCTCGTAGACGCCGCTCTGCCATGCCGCGATCTTGGCGCC
>JBKJJS010000220.1:0-4994 GCA_046597895.1 Ilumatobacteraceae bacterium | reverse complement strand
CGCCAATCCCCACGCCAACGGCGGCAATGTCCGTTGCAGGTCGTCCGTCGTGGTCGAACAGTTCGTCCGGGCGGTAGCTGCGCAGCCACCGTTCCAGTTCGGCGAGGTGGTCGGGGTTCGTGCGCACGCCGGCGATCGGTACTTGATGCGATCGCCAGGTGCCCTCCACCGGAAGGCCGTCGACCTCGGCCGGACCGGTCCAGCCTTTGGGTGAGCGCAGGACGAGCACCGGCCAACGCGGCCGCTCGGAGCTGGTGCCGTTGCGCGCGGATGTCTGGATGTCGGCGATGTGGTCGCAGATGGTGTCGAGCGTGGTCGCCATCTGCTCGTGCATCGCTGCGGGATCGTCGCCCTCGACTCGGTAGACGGTGTGTCCGTAGCCTTCGAGGAGTTTGGTGAGTTCGTCGTCGTTGATGCGGGCGAGCACGGTGGGGTTGGCAATCTTGTAGCCGTTCAGGTGCAAGATGGGGAGCACGGCACCGTCGTGGACGGGGTCGAGGAACTTGTTGGAGTGCCAGCTCGCGGCTAGTGCGCCCGTCTCGGCTTCTCCGTCGCCGATGACACAGGCGACGATGAGGTCTGGGCTATCGAACGCCGCTCCGTAGGCGTGGGCGAGTGAGTAGCCGAGCTCGCCGCCTTCGTTGATCGATCCGGGTGTTTCCGGTGCCGCGTGGCTGGGGATGCCACCCGGGAAGGAGAACTGGCGGAACAGCCGCTGCATCCCCGATGCGTCGAGGGTGATGTCGGGGTAGGTCTCGGTGTAGGTGCCTTCCAGCCAGGCGTTGGCCACGACAGCGGGCCCGCCGTGGCCTGGCCCGGCCACGTACAACATGTTCAGATCACGGGCGCGGATCAGACGGTTCAGGTGGGCGTACACGAAGTTGAGGCCCGGTGTTGTGCCCCAGTGACCGAGCAGTCTGGGCTTGACGTGATCTGTGGTGAGTGGCACGGTCAGCATCGGGTTGGCGAGCAGGTAGATCTGCCCGACGGAGAGATAGTTGGCGGCGCGCCACCATCGGTCAAGCGTCGCTAGGTCGTCTCCGGTGGTGTGGGCACGGACTTCGTCGTCAATCATCAGAGTCCTTCTTGGGCAACTTTGGGCGTATGGAAGGTCGTTCCGGTGGGTGTTTCTGACTCTGCGCGACGTTGGGCGGGTTGTTGTTGTTCTTGTTGGTGATGGTAGCCAGGTGGGTCATGGCTGGTTCCGGTGGGCGCGATGCCAGTGTCGGCGTCGCTCGTCAGCGATGCGCATCCCGTCGACTCGGGCGGCCCGGATGGTGTCTGCGCGGCCTTCGTGTTCATCGTTCGGGTTCACCCGGTTCCGGAACGAGCCCAAGAGCCTTCACGCTGCCAGCGCCAGGCGCGCACGAATGGGGGCGAGAGGCTTGGTCCCCCCTCCGACACCACAGTGATGTCGCTGGACATCCCGGACACCCGAACCCCCGTTGAGCCCTGACGCGGTCGACGAACCTGGAGTGATGATTGTCACGCAATATCGGACCGGGTCGTGACGTTGGAACTGCATGTCGGGTGAGGATTGCCCGACGAGAACTTGGAGGATCAGCGTGAACGTCATGGCCATCGCCCGCTCGATCGGTCTCGCAGCCGACCACCGCGGTGAAGTGTCCGGAACGATCGACGAAGGCATTGTGCTCGCATCGCTGTTGGCGCTTTCGGCCAGCCACCCCGGCGATGACGACCTGTTCGCGGACGCTGCCATGCGCGTGCAGCTGGCCCGCTCGGCCGGAGTTGAGCACCTCGACCCGAACACTGTGTTCAACCGTTCCCGAGTCGCGGCGACCGTGCAGCTCCGCTATCGCACCGAGATGGCCGACGTGTTCACCGACCTCGCAATCGACGTCGGCCTCCGCAACGCCAGGCGACCGGCCGAGACGCCCGCCTGATACCCATCACGTGGCGCTGGTCTACTGACGAACCCGAGGCGTCGCCCGGCCTTGGTGTTTCGCTGCTCGCCCGGCGGGGTACTCGGAGGATTGATGACGGCGAAACACGACGGGCACAAGGGTTTGGCCGACGGCGTGGCCGGTACGGTGGCAGCGGCGGTCCTGCTCCTGGTGGCGGTGGCGAAAGTGGAGCCCTCGCAACCCGCTCTTCCCCCGCCGGCGGCGCCCGACGACACCGGGCCCCTACCCGGCGCCGGGGCCCGGCAGCCGGCAACGACCAAACGCGGGTGGTTGGGACGCGCCGACCTGTACCAGCAACGACGCCCGGCCTTGGCGTTCCCCGTCGCCCTCATCCGCAAGTTCTCCGATGACCGGTGCGGGCGGCTCGCCGCGCTCATCGCCTACTACAGCTTCTTCTCGATCTTTCCGGCGATGCTGGCCCTCGTCACGATCCTCGGATTCGTGCTCGAAAGCCATCCTGACTTGCGCGACGACATCGCGAACTCTGCGCTGTCCCAGTTCCCGATCATCGGCGAGAGCATCGGGGAGGCGGTGCGCTCTCCCCTCGCCGGCAGCCCCCTTCCGCTGGTGATCGGCATTCTGGGCGCCGTGTGGGCCGGGCTCGGGGCGATGCAGGCCACACAAGACGCGCTCAACGAGGTCTGGGACATCCCGGTGGTGAAGTACCCGAGGTTCCTACTCAAGCGGCTGCGGTCCGTCGCCATGCTCGTGCTTGTCGGGCTGCTACTCATCTTGTCGACAGGGGTGGCTCAAGCGGCCGGGCTGGTCGTGCACGGTGTGGGCCTCGGCGTGCTCGTCGTGCTGGCCTCCCTCGTGCTGAATGTCGGTGTGTTCATGGTGGCCTTCCGGCTGCTCACCGTGGCGCCGGTGACCTGGCGCAACGTGTTTCCCGGGGCGTGTGTCGGTGCCGCCGCCTACACCGTGATGCAGCTTCTCGGTCGGTACTTCGTCGAGCGGTCCCTCAAGGGCGCCACCGACACCTACGGCACGTTCGCCGTCGTCATCGGCCTGCTGTCTTGGATCTTCCTCGTTGCCCAGATGGTGATGATCGCGGCCGAGGTCAACGTGGTAGCCGCCAAGCGGCTGTGGCCCCGCAGCCTGTTCGGCGAGCCGGCCACCACGAGCGACCGCCGTAGCGTCGCCGCCCAGGCCCAGGCCGAGCAGCGCGTCGAGAGCGAACACGTTGATGTCGGGTTCGTGCCCACGCCCGCCACGACCGACCAGAACTCGGGGTAGGAAGTCACGTCGCCGAACTCACCGATGGCGACCGGTGGTTCAGACCGGCTGGCCCATGGGCTCGCCGAGCACGACCCGGACCTGGTGGGTGATGCCGTCGTCGACGAGCGGGATCGCCCGTTCGGTGCCTGTTAATGCCTCGCCGTCGAGTTCGATCGAGGCCACGCCCCGACTGACCCCTTGCGGGTTCTCCACGATGATCTCGTATCGGGCGGTGTGGTAGCGGAAGTCGATCTCGTAGCGAGGCCAGGCGCGGGGGATGCACGGCTCGATGAGCAGCGTCGTTGCCCGCAGCCGGAACCCCAGGATCGACTCGATACCGGCCTGGTACATCCAACCCGCCGCCCCCGTGTACCAGGTCCACCCGCCTCGGCCGACGTGAGGCGGTTCGGCATAGACGTCGGCGGCCATCACGTAGGGCTCGACCTTGTAACGATGGACACCGGCGCGAGTGCTGGCCCGGTTGATGGGGTTCAGCATCGAGAACAGCTCACCGGCCTTGTCGCCGTCACCGAGGGCGGCGAAGGCCAGGATGGACCAGATGGCTGCGTGGGTGTACTGGCCACCGTTCTCCCGTACGCCGGGCACGTACCCCTTGACGTATCCCGGATCGACGTCGGAGTGGTCGAAGGGTGGCGTGAACAGCAGCACGAGACCGTCACCGCGTCGGATGAGGTACTCCTCCACGGCCGCCATCGCCCGTTGGGCCCGGGCGGGATCGGCGGCTCCCGAAAGAACGCTCCACGATTGGGCGATCGAGTCGATCCGGCACTCGGCATTCACCGCGGACCCGAGCGGGGTGCCATCGTCGAAGAAGGCTCGGCGGTACCAGTCGCCGTCCCAGGCGTGCTCCTCGAGCGCTGCGCGGACCTCGCTCATGTGGACGCGCCATCGCTCGGCGCGCTGAGCGTCACCGCGGGCCTCGGCAATCGGTGCGAACGCCGCGAGCGTCGTGTACAAGAACCAGCCCAGCCAGACGCTCTCACCGCGGCCCTGGTGGCCCACCCGGTTCATGCCGTCGTTCCAGTCGCCCGATCCGATGAGCGGCAGCCCGTGGCCGCCGACCTCGAGGCTGCGATCCAACGCCGCTGCGCAGTGGTCGAACAGCGATGCCGACGCCGACGAGCGCTCCGGCTGGAAGTAGGCGTCATCCTGGCCCGGCAGCAGGGCCAGTCCCTCGAGGTAGGGGACGGTCTCGTCGAGCACCGCGGTGTCGCCGGTGACCGCGAGGTAGCGGTCGACCGCGTACACGAGCCAGAGGCGATCGTCCGAGATCTTGGTCCGTACGCCGCGACCCGACGGTGGATGCCACCAGTGCTGGACGTCTCCCTCGACGAACTGACGGGCCGCCGCCCGGAGCAGGTGCTCTCGGGCGAGCTCACGCCGGGTGATTAGCAAGGCGATGACGTCTTGGAGTTGGTCGCGGAATCCGTAGGCTCCGCCGGCCTGGTAGAAGGCTGATCTCGCCCAGAGCCGGCACGCCAGCGTCTGGTAGATGAGCCAGTGGTTGAGCATGATGTCCATCGATCGGTCGGGGGTGCGCACCTCGATCGTGGCCTGGGTGTCGTCCCAATAGCTCGCCACCACTCGCAGCGTTGCTTCGTGGTCGGTCGATCGACCCCGCCGGATCAGCTCGGTTGCCGCCGTGGCGTCCGCCGCCTCGCCGAGCAGCACCAGCACCTGCGTCCGCGCACCCGCGGCGAGCTCGAAGCTGGTCTGCAGGGCCGCGCACGGATCCATGCCAGCGCCGGCGGCTCCTTGGAGCCGGTGTCCGCGGGCCAAGCCGGCGGGCCGGTCCGGCCCGCCGTTGCGGCCGAGGAACTCGGTCCGATC
>JBKJJS010000171.1:0-2897 GCA_046597895.1 Ilumatobacteraceae bacterium | reverse complement strand
GGGCCCGCAACACATCCATAGCCCGCGCCCTGTTCTGTAACTGGCTGCGCTCGTCTTGCATCGCGACCACGATGCAAGACGAGCGCAGCCAGTTACAGAACAGGGCACGCGCCATGGATGTACTGCGGGCCCGGCTATTGAAGCGGCGTCAGGAGGAACAGGCAGCCGTGGTCGGCGAGGCGCGGCGGGCACAAGTACAGGGCGGCAATCGGAGCGAGAAGATCCGTACCTACAACTACAAGGAGAACCGCCTGACGGATCACCGCATCGGGTACACGGTGTACCGCTTGCAGGACGTGCTGGCCGGGGACATGGACGAGTTGATCGACGCCTTGCAGACCGATGAGCGGACACGATTGCTGGCCGGGGGCGATGTCTGAGTCAGCCGTTGGGCACCTCACCTGGCGGTCGTTGTGGATCGAAACGACTGCGCAACTCGGTGATACCAACGAGGCGCGGTGGGTCTGCGAGGAGGTGAGCGGCTACCGAGGGCTCGAGTGGGTGCCAGGGCTCGATCATGCCGTGGGTGAGCGGGCCGTGGCGCGCGTCGATGCCATGGTGGCTCGGCGGCGTTCCGGCGAACCGATCCAGTACGTGCTCGGGTCATGGGCCTTCCGGACCGTCGAGCTGATGGTGGATTGGCGGGTGCTCATCCCTCGGCCCGAGACCGAACTCGTCGCGGGGCTGGCCATCGAATTAGCGCGCCGTGCCGCGCCGACCCGGACGGTCGTCGATCTCGGGACGGGCTCGGGAGCGATCGCCCTGGCGTGTGCCGCCGAGTTGCCGCTGGCAGGCACCACGGTGTGGGCGACCGACTCGTCGGCCGACGCCATCGACGTGGCCAGGGCGAACCTGGCGGGTAGTGGGCGCAACGGAGCCAACGTGCGGCTGGCGGTTGGCTCGTGGTGTGCCGCGCTGCCAGCGGAGTTGCGGGGTGTGGTGGACGTCGTCGTGAGCAACCCGCCCTACATCGCCGACAACGATGGCGAGGTGGCGCCCTCGGTGCACGAGTGGGAACCACATGAGGCGTTGTTCGCCGGCACCGACGGCCTCGCCGCGGCCCGCACGATCATCGGCGAGGTGGGTGACTGGTTGCGGCCCGGCGGGTGGTTGGTGCTCGAGATCGGCCATCGCCAGGGCGCGGCCATCGACGCGCTGATGCGGTCGGCCGGATTGACGGATGTCGAGATTCGTCCGGACCTGGCTGGCCTCGACCGCATCGCCCTCGGACGCCAGCCCGCGGACTGACCTGGCTGGTCAGGTTCCGGGCAGGTGACGGCGCAGGAAGTCGAGCTGGAGTAGGAGCAGGTTCTCGGCCACGATCTCCTGTGGGGTCATGTGGCTCACGCCCGACAGCGGGAGGACCTCGTGAGGACGCCCGGCGGCGAGGAGTGCCGACGAGAACTGCAGCGTGTGGGCGGCCACCACGTTGTCGTCGGCCAGGCCGTGGATGAGCATCAGCGGGCGCGTGAGTTCGTTCGCTGCGAGCAGCAGGCTGGTGCGGTCGTACGGGTCCGGGTCCGCCGATGGGTCTCCCAGGTACCGCTCCGTGTAGTGCGTGTCGTAGAGGCGCCACTCGGTGACGGGAGCACCGGCGATGGCAGCGTGGAAGACGTCAGGGCGCCTCAGGACGGCGAGTGCCGCCAGATACCCGCCGAAGCTCCAACCACGGATGCCGACCCGGCTGAGGTCGAGGAGGCCGATCTCGGCCGCCGCTCCCTGCAGCGCTTCGACCTGATCGGCGAGCACCGGCTCGGCCAGGTCGAGATGGACCTCGCGCTCCCACGCCGACCCGCGCCCGGGGGTGCCGGCACCATCGGCCACCACGACGGCAAAGCCTTGATCGGCGAACCACTGGGAGGCACAGAGTGCGCTGTTGGACTGGATGACGCGCTGGGCGTGCGGCCCGCCGTACGGGTCCATCAACACGGGGAGCATTGCCCCGCCGTCACCGGGAACTCGTCCCGTCGGCAGCAGTACCGCCGTCGCGATCCGTCGCGCTCCGATGTGCAACAGGTGGACGTTCGGCCGCACGAGCGGAGTCTCGGCGAGGCTCTCGATGACCGGCCCGCCGACGAGGGCGGTGACCGCCCGCTCCATGGTGAGCGAGGTCGACCGCACCACCACGGTGTCGCCACCGACGCAGGCAGAGTGGAGTCCGGGGTCGGTGGTGATGGCCTCGACCCCGTCCGACGGTGTCCAGCGATAGACGTGCTGCACGGTGGCGTCGTCGACGGGGTTGGCGTGGAACACTACGCAGTCGCCGTCGACGGACACCACGGATCGCAACTGCAACTCACCGTCGGTCACCGGGACGCCGTCCACCACAAGTCTTCTCGTGCCGTCGCGATCCGCCGCGGTAACCAACCGTCCGTCGGCGAGCGTTCCTGGCACTCCGCTCACGAGTTCGACCCACGCCGGGTCCTGGTCGACGAACGCGGTCACCGTCTCACCTGTCGCGGCATCACCGGCGAGTACCCGCAGCGAGCGTTGGTCACGTGACTGAACAGTGAGCAGTAGCGAGGAGCGATCGGCCCATGACACGTTGGCGAGGTACGGGAACTCGGCGCGGTCCCATCGCACCTCGACCACGCCCCCGTCCAGCGCGACCACGTGCAACGTCACCGTGGCGTTGTCGGTGCCGGCCGCCGGGTAGAAGATCTCGCGCGGCGCCTCAGAAGGATCGGCCGGGTTGGCGAGATGCCACCGCCTGATGGTGAGTCCATCGCGGTGTGCCGCGTGGACAACTCGCCCGTCAGGCGGTGGCATCTCGCCAACCCGGCCGATCCTTCGGAGGCTCCCCGCGAGATCGCCTACCCCGCGGCCGGCACCGACAACGCCACGGTGACGTTGCACGTGGTCGCGCTGGACGGGGGCGTGGTCGAGGTGCGATGGGA
>JBKJJS010000106.1:0-12394 GCA_046597895.1 Ilumatobacteraceae bacterium | reverse complement strand
GTGTCGTCGTTCCGGTGTCGCCGCTCATGGCGAACCCTTTCGCTGATTCAGTGCTCTGAAGGTTTAACGAAAGGGTAGTTTGCTAGTCCTTCGTGAGCACTGATCAGCGAAAGGGTTCGCCATGAGCGGCGACACCGGAACGACGACACCAGATCCACTCTCATCGACGCCTCAGCCGAGGGCCGGCGGGTGGCCACCTGTGGGCTACGAGGCGCGTGACTGGCAACCGTCACTTATGACGGGACGTCTCGTCGACATCGTCGCCGGTTCCTGCGCTGCCGCTGTCCCGCCGACGATCGCCACGGTCACCCCGCATCTCGACCGCGACCTACTGAAGATGTGTCGCGAAGCATCGTTCGAGATCGCACGGTTTGACAGCGAGCTTGGACCGCCGGGCGGCCCGCGCCGTCACTCGCCCATTGTGTTGCGGAGGGTCCCGATCCCGTCGATGTCGATCTCGACGGTGACGCCGTGCCGCAACGGCATGGCTCCGGTCGATGTCCCGCAGGCGATCACATCGCCGGGTGACAGAGTCATGTCACGCGAGATCAGGCTGACGAGTTGGCGCGGCGAGAAGATCATGTCGCTCACCGGGTAGTCCTGGCGGACTTTGCCCCCGAGGAGCGTCCTGATGGACAGGCCATCAGGGTCGAGCCCGGTGGCGATCACGGGCCCGAGTGGCGCGAACGTATCGAAGCTCTTGGCCCGGCACCACTGGGCGAAGGAGCCATCCTCCGTAATGAGGTCCAGCGCGGTGACGTCGTTCACGCATGTGTAGCCGAAGACGACGTCGTCGACATCGGCGAGGGGCACATCGACACACACGGTGCCGATGACGATGCCGAGTTCACCCTCGTACAGGATGCGGCCGTCATACGACTTCGGTCGGATGATGGCGGTGTCGTGTGCGGTGACACACGACGCCGGTTTGAAGAAGTAGAGGGGCTCGCCTGGACGCGCCCAGCCCTGCTTGTCGGCGGCCGCGCCGAGGTTGTTCCAGAGGCCGATGATCTTCGTAGGCCGGCACGGGGCGAGGACCGTCACGTCGTCGGCCGCAACCTGTTCTCCCGTTGGCTCAGCCGTGGTGAAGATTTCACCGGTGTGCACGACGATGACACCGCCGTCGAGGGTCCCGAAACGAACCGTGCCGTCGCCGTTCGCAAAGCGGATCCAACGAGCCATGATCCGGCCGATCTACGCGGATCCGCTCGGCAACGTACCGGTGAGCTCAACACCGGTGCCGACGGTGTCCCATCGCCCATCCGTGCAGATCAGTGCCGTGCCGGATGGCAACGTCGCCACCGGAAAGCCGCTCGCCAGTTGCCGGGTTCGATGCAACCGGTCGTGCGACCACGTCTCAGCCTGGTTCACGATGGCGAGCGGACGCACGATCGCCAAGCCGAGCGTGAACGCCCCACCGCGAGGATCGGTCATCGGATCACAGATACCGGCGGCCGCGGCACCCGCCGCCGCCACAACTCCGCCGCTGGCGAGCACGTCACCGATGGCCTCCCAGACCGGAGTGCCCTTCATCACGGAACGTAGGTGGAGCGGCGAATCCCCGACGAGATACACGAACCGGGCGGCCCGCACCGCAACGGCGTTCGCCTCGTCGAGGGCGTCGCGCCGGTTCAACACCATCAGGCCACTCGCGCGCGCCCCGAAGTCGGCGAACCAGGCGACGGCATGATCGACAGCAACCTGGGGATGCTCGAACGCATCCGCGGTCGGCAGGACCACGACGTCGGCACCACCGGCCGCCGCCAGTAGGCGTCGATCGATCGCCTCGTTCTCCCCGACCGGGCTGAACTCCCCACCGCCGAGTAACGCCAGCACGCCCATCGTGCCCCTCTCTCCTCATTTGGTCGTGGTCACACGACGTTGGCCGACATGGTCCCCCGCTCCGTCCTGGCGTCACAACTTACCCGTGGGTAACATCTCCGCATGGAGCACCCCCGCATCCAACGGATCGGAATCTGTGGCTCGGGCATCATGGGCAGCGGCCTGGCCGAAGTGGCCGCTCGCGCCGGCCACGACGTGATCGTCCGCTCGCGCTCTCGGTCATCGGCCCGGGCCATGGTGGAGACGTTGGAGCGGTCCCTCGATCGTCAGGTGGACAAGGGCCGGCTGAGCGAGGAGGCTCGCAAGGACATCCTCGGCCGCGTCGAGATCACTGACGACATCGCCGATCTGTCCACGTGCGATCTCGTGATCGAGTCGATCGTCGAGGACCTCGCCGTCAAGAAAGAACTGTTCGCCGAGTTGGGAGGCATCGTCCCGGAGCACGCCATCCTCGCCACGAACACGTCCACGCTTCCCGTGGTGGAACTGGCGATGGCGTCGCGACGACCGGACCGCGTGTGCGGCATCCACTTCTTCAACCCGGCACCGCTCATGAGCCTGGTGGAGATCGCCCGACCCATCACGGCCAGCGATGCCACGGTCGACGCGGCCAGGAGCTTCGTCCTGGCGTGCGGCAAGGACCCCATCGACGTGGCCGATCGCGCCGGCTTCGTGGTCAACGCCCTGCTGTTCCCCTACTTGAACAGCGCCGTCCGCCTGCTCGAGCACGGGACGGCGTCCATGGAGTCGATCGACACGGCCATGAAGGGGGGCTGCAACTTCCCGATGGGACCGTTCGCCCTCCTCGACCTGGTGGGTCTCGACACCTCCGTGGCCATCCTCGAGGCGCTCTACGAGGAGTTCCGCGACTCGAACTACGCCCCCGTACCCACGCTGCGCCGCCTCGTGGCCGCTGGACGGCTCGGCCGCAAGACCGGACGCGGGTTCTACGAGTACGCCACGAAGTAGGTTGCGTCATCCCGATCGAGCCAGGAACGTCCCGCTGGCACCTGCCAGATCCGTCGACCGCCGACGCTGACGGACTCGTCGGGATCGGCGCCGACCTCGACCCGGCAACCGTGCTCGAGGCCTACCGGAGGGGCCTGTTTCCCATGCCCGTTTCGAAACGCCACCTCGGATGGTGGTCACCCGACCCTCGGGGCATCATCCCGCTCGATGGCCTGCGGGTGTCGCGCTCCCTGCGCCGTAGCACGAGCCGCTACCACGTCCGGGTGAACGAGCGGTTCCGGGAAGTGATGACGCGCTGTGGGGATCCCAACCGCCCGCACGGGTGGATCACTCGCGACTTCCTCGACACCTATTCCCGGCTGCACGAGATGGGCTGGGCCCACAGCGTGGAGTGCTACGACCCGGACGGTTCGCTCGCCGGCGGGCTGTACGGCATCAGAATCAACGGACTCTTCGCCGGCGAGTCGATGTTCTCGCATGGCCGCGACGCGTCGAAGGTGGCACTCGTCGTTCTGGTTGACATGATGCAGACCGCCGATATGCGACTTCTCGACGTGCAGTGGGTCACCCCTCACCTGGCCTCCCTCGGTGCCGTAGCCATCCCGCGCCCGGACTACCTCGCTCGCCTCGCCGAGGCCATCGTGGCGCCATGAGACGCCCCGTTTCTCGCCGTCGGCACGCTCGCACCAGGTCCTTTCTGATCGCCGGGGCATTCCTGGCGATGGCGTGCTCGGGTTCCACCGGCTCGACCATTCCGACGGCCACCGCGCCGGCCACCGCGCCGGCCACCGCGACGGCCACCGCGCCGGCGACCACGACGACGACGCCGCCAGTCACGAGCACGCTGGCGACCTCGACGACCATCCCCGCCACGACGACGACCGCGGTTCCGCCCGACACGCTCCCCGCGCTGCAAACGCTCCTCGACGCGGCCGCGCCACTGCGTCGATTCTCGCTCGGGCCTGACACGTTGGGTGTCTGGATCTGCCATGTCAGCCTCGACATCGACGATCCCATCTACAACGCCTCGGATCTGCGGCTCGACCTCACCCCCGACGGCGTCGCCGATCTCATGAACCAGTACATCGGCGTCTACTACCGAGCGCTGTCGCACGACCTCTATCAGCCGAAGTTCGTGCCAGGCGGCGAGGTCTCGATCGTCAAAGGTGACACGAATCGGGAGTGCGTCGAACGCGCCAGAGCCACGGCTGAAGACCGCATCGACGGGCTCATCGTGGTGGCCGATGCCGAGCATGCCTCGAACCAACCAGGGGGCTGGGGTCGTCCGGGCGAGACGTGCCCGCTCGACGACGAGTGCTCGGCGCGGCTGAGCGGTCGCGCCACCTACATCGGCGCGTCGGACTTCCACCCTGACTGGGGGCCGAAGCCGGCCATCGATCTTGAAGAGCACGAAATCGGGCACAGCCTCGGATTCCCGCACTCCGGTGACGACAATCGGCACACCAGCGCGCTGGACCTGATGAGCAACAGCGCGGCGCCGCGCGACGTGGACCCCGATCGCCGCGATGGGCCGGACACGCTGGCGGTGAATCGCCTCGCCGCCGGATGGCTACCGCTCGATGCCGTCACGGTGATCCCCACCGCCGGCGGGCGGTATCGGCTCACGCCGTCCAATGGCGCCGATGGTCAGCGCCTGCTCGTACTCCCTCTTGATGAACTGCGGTTCCTTACTGTGGAGCTCATCGACAACGAGGGCATCAACGACCATCTCCCGGCGCCGGGCATCGCCATCCACCTCATCGACCAGCGCCCTGAGGCGTGTCGATTTCTCGGGTCCGCCGAACAGTGCCACAACGAGTTACGCCGTCAGACTCCGCTCGCCAGCGCGTCGCCCAACACGGATCTGATTTCGGTCGGTGAGGACTGGACGGGCGACGGCTGGACCGTCCGGGTGGTGGCCGACGGTCCCACCTGGACGGTGGAGATCGGGTGAGGGGATGATTTGCCCGTGAAGCAACCGGCAACGAAGCAACCGTGGATGATGCGTACCTACTCGGGTCACTCCACGGCGCGCGCGTCGAACGAGTTGTACCGCACGAATCTGGCGAGGGGCCAGACCGGGCTCTCGATCGCGTTCGACCTGCCGACCCAGACCGGCTACGACCCGGACCACGTCCTCGCCCGTGGCGAGGTGGGCAAGGTGGGCGTACCTGTCGTGCATCTCGGACACATGCGCACGCTGCTGGCCGGCATCCCGCCCGGCGAGATGAACACGTCGATGACGATCAACGCCACCGCGGCGTGGTTGCTCGGGCTCTACGTGGCCAACGCCTCGGAACAGGGTGTGCCAGCACGCGAACTCCGGGGCACCACCCAGAACGACATCGTGAAGGAGTACCTCAGCCGCGGCACGTACATCTTCCCGCCAGAGCCCTCGAAACGATTGATCGTGGACATGGTGGCGTGGTCGGCCGCCAACGCGCCGAAGTGGAACCCGATGAACGTGTGCTCGTACCACTTGCAAGAAGCCGGGGCGACACCGGTTCAGGAGATCGCCTATTCCCTGGCCACCGCCATTGACGTGCTGGACGCGGTGCGGGCGTCGGGTCAGGTCGAGCCGGCCGCCTTCGACCAGGTGGTCGGCTCGATCTCGTTCTTCGTCAACGCCGGCATCCGCTTCGTCGAGGAGATGTGCAAGATGCGCGCCTTCACCGTGCTGTGGGAGCGCATCACGGCCGAGCGGTATGGCGTGACCGACCCGAAGGCCCGCCGGTTCCGCTACGGCGTCCAGGTGAACTCGCTCGGCCTCACGGAAGCACAGCCCGAGAACAACGTGCAACGGATCATGCTCGAGATGCTCGGCGTGACGCTGAGCGAGCGGGCGCGGGCACGCTCGCTCCAACTCCCGGCGTGGAACGAGGCGCTCGGCCTGCCACGCCCGTGGGACCAGCAGTGGTCGTTGCGGATGCAACAGGTGCTGGCATACGAAACGGATCTGCTGGAGTACGACGACATCTTCGACGGCTCCAAGGTGGTCGAAGCGAAGACGGCGGAACTCGTCGAGGCGGCGAATGCCGAACTGCAGGACGTGCTGACGATGGGAGGCGCGTTCGAGGCGGTCGACGAGCTGAAGGGCCGCCTCGTGTCGTCCATGGCCGAACGGACGCGGCGCATCGAATCCGGCCAACAGATCGTGGTCGGCGTGAACGCCTACACCGACACGGCAGAGTCACCCCTCGGCGGAGAGGGGGCCATCCTGAAGGTGGACCCGGCCGTCGAGCAGGAGACCATCGACGATGTCGTGGCGTGGCGGGCTGGCCGGGATGGCGCCGCCGTCCGCCAGGCACTCGACGCGTTGCGGCGGGCGGCGGAGACGGGCGAGAACGTGATGGGGCCCACCATCGCCCTGGCGAAGGCGGGTGGCACCACCGGCGAGTGGGCCGGCACCTTGCGAGAGGTGTTCGGCGAGTTCCGGGCGCCAACCGGGGTGGGCGCTGCCGTCGGCCACCGGGGCACGGAACTCGCCGCAGTAGCCGCTCGCGTCAAGGTGATGGCGGGCGGGCCACCAAAGCTGCTTGTGGCGAAGCCGGGGCTTGACGGGCACTCCAACGGAGCGGAGCAAATCGCCGTCGCGGCGCGCGATGCGGGGATGGAGGTCGTCTATAGCGGCATTCGGCTCACGCCGGAGCAGATCGCCGCGTCGGCTCGCGACGAGGACCCCGACGTCATCGGCCTGTCGATCCTGTCGGGCTCCCATCTGGAGCTCGTACCCGCCGTGGTGGCCCAGGTTCGGGCGTTCGGCGTGGACGCCCCGATTGTCGTCGGCGGCATTATCCCCGAAGACGACCGAAGGACGCTGCTCGCGGGCGGTGTCGCCGCGGTGTACACGTCCAAGGATTTCCAGATGGCCCGGATCATGGCCGACATCGCCGACCTCACCGTCGCCCATCGCCTTGCCTGACCGCGTCAGGGGGTCGTCGACGCCGATGACGTGGTCGGCGGGGGGACCTGGAGGATCTGGCCGACCTCGAGGCGGTCCGGATCGGCGATGGCGTTGAGGGTCACGAGCACGTCCAGTTCGACACGAAGGCGAGCGGCGATCACGTCGAGCGTGTCGCCCTCGCGCACGACATAGGTCACGGCGACGGCGACCGTGGTCGTCGGACGACGCCGCACGCTCACGGTTGGAGGCAACGGCGGCAATGTCGCCCCCGGCTCCTGACGGACGCGTTGGCTGCTGGCGCACCCGCCGACTAACACCGCCAGACCCGCCGCCATCACGAGGGCCGCTGTTCGCCGCACCCCCTGACTCTATGGTCGGACGGCTCTACTATCGGTTCAATGGCAGACGACGTCGTGACGTATCCAGGGGCTGAGCGGCCGGCGCGCCAGTATCGGCTCGACGCCAACGGCGTGGGGATCGCGGTATCCGAGTGGGGTGCCGAGAACGATCCAGTGCTGCTCCTCGTCCACGGAGGATTCGACTTCGCCGGGACGTTCGACGTGTTCGCCCCGAAGCTGGCGGCCAGGGGGTTCCGGGTCGTCGCCTGGGATCAGCGGGGTCACGGAGACAGCGAGCACAGCGCGTTGTACGGCTGGGACGGCGACCTGCGTGACGCCATCGTTGTCATCGATCACGTCGCGGCCGGTCCCGTACCGGTGATCGGACACTCCAAGGGCGGGTCGATCATCCTGCAGATCGCCGATGCCGAGCCGTGGCGCTTCTCCCATCTCGTCAACCTGGACGGCATCCCCTGCAAGCGCCGCGCCCCCGACATCGCCGAGCACGACCGCACCAAGATGACCGCGAAGGACATCGAGGACTGGCTCGACCATCGCCGTCGTACTGCGTTCGCGTCGCGCAAGCCGGACACGCTCGACGGCCTGGCACAGCGCCGGAGGCGGATCAACCCACGGCTCTCCCAGGAGTGGCTCCGCTACCTCGTCACCCGCGGCGGTCGCCGTGACGACGATGGGTGGCGCTGGAAGCTCGACGCGTCCATGCGCTTCGGCGGCTTCGGACCCTGGCGTCCGGAATGGATGCAGATGCGCTTGCCCGGCGTCGGCGTGCCGTTCCTCGGGGTGCTCGTGTCGGAGGCCGAGGAGATGGGGTGGGGGACGAAACCGGACGATCTGCGGGGGTGGGTACCGCCCCTCGGCCGCGTCGAACTCATCGAGGGTGCCGGCCACTTCGTCCACATCGAACAGCCAGACCTCGTCGTGGCGATGGTGATGGACCTCCTGGACGCCGCGTGATCACGCTCATCCACAACCAGGCCCGTCTCGCGCTGCACGAACTCCGGGGCCACGAACTGCGCGCGGGGGTCGGCCGACCACTCCTGTTGCTCCACGGGCTCGGCGAAGCCACTCGGGCGACCGTGCCATCCTGGGCTGGAACGTGGCCTGGCCCGGTGTACGGGCTGGACTTCATGGGCCACGGGGCGTCGACCTTGCCACGTGGCGGGGGTTACACCGCCGAGGTGCTCCTCGCCGACGCCGACGCCGCCCTCGCTCATCTCGGGCCGTGCACGGTACTCGGGCGCGGACTTGGCGGCTACGTCGCGCTGCTCATCTCCGGCGCCCGGCCGGCACTCGTCGAGGGGGCGGTGATTACGGACGGGCCAGGACTCGCCGGCGGCGGGGCCACTCCAGCCACGCTGAACCTCGTCGTCCCGGCCGACGCCGGCAGAGGGGCTGGCCCACCTGACCCGTTCGCCCTCCTCGAACTGTCCCGCGACGTCCGCCCACCGGACTATGCCGCCAACTTCGCCCGCCTGGCAGTGCAGGGGTCGCGCCTCGAAGAGCCACTCGCCATCGCCGCCCGGGTTCGCCCCCCATGGTTGGCCGCCGTGGTCGAGCAGCCCGGCGTCGTCGAGTGCTCCGTCGAAGAGGCACTGGCCCTCTACGCCCGCTGAGGTCCCGCCTGAGTCTTTTCGGTGACACCAGCGCCATCGAACGTCGCCATCTCGCCGAGCAGTCGGGCGGCCGACACGATCAGGGGATAGGCCACTGCCGCGCCAGAACCCTCGCCGAGTCGCAGGCCGAGGTCGATCAGCGGCTCCAGGCCGAGGTGGGCGAGCGCCACGGTGGCACCCGGCTCCACGGAGCGGTGGCTGGCGATGCAGGAGTCCATCGTGCCCGGCCACATCGACTCCGCGGCGCAGGCGGCGGCCAGCGTGATGACACCGTCGAGCAGCACTGGTATCCCCGCTTTCGCCGCCGTTGCGATGTACCCGGCCAACGCCGCGATTTCGAGACCTCCGACTTCGGCGAGCACCGCCCGGGCCCTCGGTTCGGCCGATGGGCGGAGGCGAGCAACCGCCGCGGCCACGATCGAACGCTTTTGGTCGAGCATCGCGTCGTCGATGCCGGTGCCTCGCCCGACACAATCGGCGGGCGACGCGCCGGTGAACGCGGCGATGACGGCGGCCGCCGGTGTCGTATTGCCGATCCCCATCTCGCCGGTCAGCAGACAGCGAGCACCACCTGACACAAGGCGAACGGCCACGTCCGAACCCACCACGATGGCGGCATCCACTTCGGTCGAGGTCAACGCCGGGCCGACGGCCAGGTCAGCCGAGCCCCGGCGCACCTTGTGGACCCAGACGTTCTGCGTCGCATCGACGTCGGCCACGACCCCGACATCCACGACCACGAGCCGCAGCCCGTGTTGGCGCGCCAGCACACTGATGGCCGCTCCCCCGGTGGCAATGTTCGCCACCATCTGTGCGGTCACCTCCTGGGGCCATGGCGTCACCCCGGACGCCACCACGCCGTGGTCGGCGGCGAACACGGCAATCGCCCCGGGCCACGGCGACGGGGGACAGCGCCGCTCGATCCCGGCGAGGCGAACGGCCAGTTGCTCCAGTGCACCGAGCGCACCTCGAGGTTTCGTGAGCCGATCGAGCAGGGCGGCTGCGTCGGCTCGGGCCGAGGCAGTGCTCATCGTGTTGTCACGCCGTGATCCGCAGCACGACCTCGAACGCCAAGAGATCGGCACCGTGGGCGACCGGTCGGCCATCGTCGCTGTCGGCCTTGGCATGACCTTGCTGGAACGCCTGGCTCTTCACCCAGTTCTGGAACGACTCCTCGGTATCCCACCGCGTGTAGACGAAGTACCGCTCCTCGCCGGCCGTCGGCCGCAGGAGTTCGAACTCCTCGAAGCCCGGCATTTGCTCGACATGGCCAGCCCGGGCGGCGAACCGACGCTCGAGTTCGGGGCCCATTCCTTCGGGGACACGGATGGCATTGATCTTGACGACGCTCACCCGACCATGTTGGCATCCACCAGACGCCCGCCCACGATCGTTGCACGAACCCGCAGGTCGCGGTCGAGCACGACGAGGTCGGCATCGAGCCCGACACGCACCGCGCCCTTGGTAGTCAGACCGAGCACCCGGGCCGGCACGGTCGTCACGGTGGAAATCCCATCGGCCACCGAGCATCCGGTCCACTCCACGAGGTTGCGCACCGCCTGGTCGAGAGCCAGGCTCGTCCCGGCGAGCGCCCCGCCCGGCTCCCGTACTCCGTGCTCCGTGGCGATCAGTTCGACGTCGCCGACGCGGGCACGGCCACCGGGCGCACCCAACACGGCCACGGCGTCGGTCACGAGGTTCAACCGTTCAGGTCCGAGCGCCCGCCACGCCAGGCGGACGGCCATCGGATGGACGTGGATGCCATCGGCAATCAATCCGCACGTCACCCGGTCGTCCGTAAGCGCGGCACCGATGATGCCGGGGTCGCGATGGCCGAAGGGGCGCATGGCGTTGAACAGGTGCGTCACGTAGCGGATACCAGCGTCGACGCCGGCCAGGAACTCCTCCGCCGTGGCGTCCGAGTGACCGGCCGAGGCGACGACCCCGCCGGCCACGAGCCCGGCGATGAGGTCGAGGGCACCCGGAAGTTCGGGTGCCAACGTCACGAGCGAGACCCCCGCATCGCGGCTCCAGGCCTCCGTCATCTCACGGGAGGGAGCCACGAGGGCCGAGGCTGGATGGGCACCCCGCCGTAGCGGGTTCAGCACCGGCCCTTCCAAGTGGATACCGACCGACTGGGCGCCAGCCGACTGGGCCGACCGGAGTCCCGCGATCGCCGCGGCACGGCGACGGTCCGAGCAGCTGATCACCGTCGGGCAGAACGAGGTGACGCCGTACGTCGGCAGACCGCCGCTCACGCGCGTCATCTCCTCGGGCGAGGTGGTGAAGTCGACCCCGAACGCCCCGTTCAGCTGGAGGTCGATGAAACCAGGGCTGACAGAGCAGCCCGTGGCATCCACGGTCTCGACGTTGGCCGCCACGGGTATCCGTGGTGCAACCGAGATGATCGTGGACCCGTCGATGAGCACGTCGGCGCTCACTTCGCGGCCTTCCGACACGACAATCCCCGAGTGGACGAGCAGCACCCATGCATCGTGTCACTGACGGTGAGTGGGTTCGAACCGGCGGCCGGGACCTACATTCCCCCTCATGGTCGACGTCAGGATCACATCGTTCACCGAAGCGCAGGAGTGCTACCGGCACAAGGACCTACGCCAGGCGCTCTACGACGCCGGCGAGGTCATCATGTCCGATGTCATCGTGAACCTCCACGGTGACGAACACCGCGCTCGCCGCCGGCTGGAGAACCGCCTCTTCCGCAGGGACACGTTCCAGTTCTACGAATCGGAACTGTTCCCCGCCATCATCGAAGCGACGGTCGCGCCCTACCTGGCGGCCGGCCGAGCGGAGCTCGTGAGCTTCGGGCACCAGTTGATGATGAACCTGGCGGCGTTGACCGCGGGCGTCGACCGTTCATTGGGCACGCCCGAAGAGACGTTTCACCTCTACGACTACCTGAAGACGTTCATCGAGGGTGCCACCCTCGCCCACTACACAGGCGACAAGGCGGCCAAAGCCGCCGAGGTCCAGGCGAAGCTCATTGCGTTCGACGAGGAGTTCCTGACCCCGGGCATCGCTCGTCGCGTCGCACTGATCGAGGCGGTCGAGCGGGGCGAAACGACCGAGGACCAACTCCCCCGCGACGTGCTCACCGTACTGCTGCGCAACCAGGACAAGATCTCGTTGGAGCACGACAGTGTGCGTCGTGAGATCGCGTTCTACCTCTTGGCCGGCGCCCACACGAGCGCGACTGCGTTCACCCGCGTGATGCATCACGTGTTCGAGTGGCTGGCCGCCCACCCCGGCGACGACGCGCGCGTCACCGAGGACCGGCTCTTCGTCCAGCGCTGCACCCACGAGACCATCAGACTCCAACCGTCGAGCCCGACGGGGATGCGCTGGGCGCTCGACGACATCACATTGTCCACGGGAACCGCTATTGCGAAGGGAGACCGGGTCGTGCTGGACCTCATCACGATCAACCGCGACCCTGCGCTGTTCGGCGCCGACGCGGAGTCGTTCAACCCCGACCGTCCACTCCCGCCGGAGATGACCCCATGGGGCCTCAGTTTTGGGCAGGGCATGCATGCCTGCATTGGTCAGGACCTGGCCGCCGGTGTGCGCTTCGTCGACGGCGATGCCACGGAGCACCACCTGTTCGGGTTGGTGCCCGTTGCGGTGCAGACGATGTTCGACCACGGTTGCCGGCCTGACCCCGAGGCCGCGCCCGAAATGGACGCCTCGAC
>JBKJJS010000023.1:0-5489 GCA_046597895.1 Ilumatobacteraceae bacterium | reverse complement strand
CTGAGTACCTTGACGATGGCCGTGTCCGAAGCCTTGACCTCGAGATTGAGGGGGTCGGTCGCCTTGACCCCGGCGGTGTCGGTGACACCACCGATCGGCGCCGTGTCGAGATAGGTGCACGTGACCACCTGGCCGGGTGCCAGCGTGTTACCGACTTTTGGGCAGTTCGCGAGCGAGAGGGGAGCAACCGCGCCACCCGGCGTCTCCACGTCGGTGAAGCTCGTGACCGTGAGGGCAGTGTCGCCCGTGTTGGTGACCACGATCTTGTAGCGCAGCTCCGTGCCCGGGGAGACCGTGATGCTTTCGGCCTCATTCACCGTCTTGACCAGGGTGATGGCCGGGTTGATGACGTCGACCTTGGCGCTGTCTGTCGCCTGGGCGGTGCGGCCGAAGGCGTCCGTGCCCACGACGTTGGCGACGTTGGTGACGTCCTCTGTGGGGTTGGCCGTGTAGGTGCACAGGGCCTGGGTTGCGCCGACGACGATGTAGGTGGTGGCGGCTACGAGGGCGTCGCAGGCCGTCGGCAGGTCGACGACGCTGCCGTTGTTGTCGGTCAATGACGTCACGTCGATCGGGACCGAACCGGTGTTGGTGGCCGACAGCGTGTAGGTGACCTCATCGCCGTTGTGGACGACAACCGACTTCAGCCCGTTCACCAGCTTGGTCAGGGAGATGGCGCGAGGCTTGACCGGGTCGGTGATGTTGATCGTGAGCGGCGTCGTGCTGCCGGTGACGGTCACCGTTTGATCGGCGACCGCCGTCATCGTGGACGGAACCGTGTCCGCATCCTCGCGGAGGGTGTACGAGCCGGGGATGACCTTGACGATGGTGCAGATGCCGTCGGCGCCGGTCGTGCACTCGGCCGGGTCGCCGTCACGGTTCGCCGCCGGTGCGAGCGGCGTGCCTTGGAGGAGTTGGAAGCGGACGCCGGCAACCGCCTTGCGGTCGGCGTCGTTGATCTTCACGATCTTGACCGAACCGAGGATGAGCGGGTTGGCGATCGGCGTGCCGGTCAGGTCGACCGCTTGACGGAAGGTCACCGTCACGGGGATGAGCGTGGGGCTCGGGGTGTAGCCCGCCGGCGCCGAGATCTCCTTGATCGTGTAGCTACCCGGAGCGACCGTCGGGAACGAGCAGATGCCGTCTGTACCGGTCGTGCACGTTTGCACGGGGGCCACCAACGTGTTCGCGCCGGAGTAGAGGCCGAAGGTTGCGCCAGCCAGCGGCTGGCCCTTGTCGTCGACCTTCTTCAGCTTGATCGAGCCGCAGGTCGACAGATTCACTTCTTTGGTCGGCACCTTGTCCTGCAGGGCTGAATCGAACGACGAGCCAGACGAGCGGCTGCGGACGTTGACGAATCCGAGGCCAGGGCACGATGGTGCGAAGCCGGGGATGAGGCTGAGGTCGATGCTCAATTCACCGAAGGCGCGAGCGGGGATGACGGCGTTGCCGTTCAGCGGATCGGTGATGGGGCCGGCGTTGTTCGTGGCCGCGGCCGCTCCCACTGGAAGGGGCAGGTCGATCCAGTCCGAACCGTTCCAGCGCCACACCCGGACGGTGGAGGCCGGGTCGCTGGTGCCGCCGAAGTCATAGGTGAACAGGAGGTCGCCGACGGCCCTCGGAATCGGACACGGGCCCTCGGCATACGGCGCAACGACGCCGCTCTTGTCGAACTCGAAGTTGATGTGAGTGTCGCCTTCCCCCTCTTGGCGGACGAAGGCCAGGTCGAGATAGGCCGACGTCCCGGAGATGCGGGGGTTGACGTACGCCCGCAGCAGGTTGTCCTTGCCTGGCGTGACCCCGCCGAGCTTGCTCTGGCAAACCCAGTCGGCAGGATCGAGCTCCTTGGACGAGCCCTGGAAGGCGCTGTCGATCAAGTCGTCGGGCACCGAAATGGCCCCGGAGTTGGCCCAGTCGATGGTGCCGGCGACCGATGCGTCTTCCGTAAGGTTCCCGTCGACCTCGAAGCCGCCGAAGCTCGGGGAGGGCTGGACGATGAGTGCAGCGGCGGGGAGCACGACCCCACCCAACGACAGGATCGTGGCCAGCACGACGGCCACGGTCCGGCGGGTGCGGCGTCGGACTTCCGCAGTAGCCCGTGCGGCGGCGCTGGCCATGGCCATCCGAAGGTCGACGGCGGCGGACAGGCTGGCGCGGCCTCCGAAGCCGAGGGGCAAGCCACCGTCTGCGCGCGACGCTGCGAAACGACCCCGTGCAGCCCGAGCGCCGTCCTGGGGGATGTGGCCGGCGAGGCGGCCATCGATGTCGAGCGTCTGCGGCTCTTGCATGGTGCCGCTCTTCACTGGCCGACTTCGGATTGTCATCGGTCCCCGCCTTTCGGATTCGATGCTGCAAAACAAGTTCTCAAGTTCTCGCAACATCGTGCCGAGAACTTCTGCGGAGGCTTCCGTCCCGCACCACGTTGCGTGAGTAAACCACGTTCCGTGTTTGGTGGCGAGGCCTGCAGGGAAAACGGTCGGCCAAACTGCCCATATGGATCCGAAAGACCGCCTTGCGGGACACCTGAGGCACTGGCTGGGTGTTTGGCCCCCCCGGCGGAGCCTGGTCGTGACGACGGCCCCGAGCCGGTCGGAAATGGGGTGGGACGGCGCCCTTCACCCCGTCGTCGGCGTGGCCACCCCCGACGGCGCCGTGTTCTCGGTGCCGGCGGACCGGGTGGAGGCCGTGGCCGCGCTGGCCCATGATCTCGTTGGACTTCGCTCCTCGTCCGGACTCGGCGACGCCCTCGAGATGCCCGGGGCGCGCCTGTTCGACGGAGTCTTCCGCTGGTCGATCGAGCCCGCCGCCCTGGAGGACGCCGGCGAGTGGGTGCCGGTCAGCGATTCCCGCGTCCCTCCGTGGTTGCTCCCGTTCGGCGGGGATGTCCTCATGGCCTTCGACGACAATGGGGTCTGCATCGCCGGCGTCGGCATCAAGCGCCACGACCACCTCGGCCGAGAACTCGCCGTGGTCACCGAGGAGGCAGCACGAGGCCAAGGTCTGGCCCGACGGCTCGTGGCCCAGGCGGCCAAGAGGGTGCTCGACGAGGGTGGGATTCCGACCTATCTCCACGCCGACGCCAACGTCCGCTCGGCCAAGGTGGCCGATGCGGCCGGGTTCCCCGATCGAGGCTGGCGAATCCTCGGCGTCGCCCGGGGTTGAACCGGGCGGCGCCGAAGACGGCGTCGGAAGCCTTACGACACGATGGGAACGATGCGGTTGCGGCGACGGCGGAGATGCTCGGGAACGAGCGCCATGCCACCGACGATCAACAGCAGCAGCGCCGATCGGAACGGGCCGTCGACGTTTGATCCGGTGCGGGGCAGCGTCGCTGGGGCTGCGACGACCGCCGGCGCGACCGACGGGGCGACGACGGGCGCGGGGTCGACGGCGGCCACCGGCGCGGGCCGATCGACCACAACACCGAGGACGATCGCGTCTTTCACTTCGACGGTGACGGTGTCCTGGCCGGTGACGCCAGGGCCGACCGGCGGCGTGCCCGTGGCCACGGCGACGTTGACGAGCGATCCGGCGGCGCCCGCATTCACGCGGCAGGTGTAACGCCACGACTCGCCCACGTCCAGTGCGCCGTCGCCGTCGGTGTCGCCGCTGACGAACGACACCGGCGAGCACTTGTCATCGCTCACCTTGACGCCCGTGAGCGAACTGTCACCCGGGTTGGTGACCAGGTACGAGTACGTGATTTCCTCGCCCGTGACGGCGGAGGTCCGGTCGGCCGTCTTGTCAACGGCGATGGCCGGATTGATCACATCGACGGTCACGGTGTCCGTGTCGGTGGCCCGATTGCCCTCATCGTCGGTGGCCGAAGCCGTCGCCACGTTCGTCGTGTCGACGGTGAGCGAGGTCGTGCAACGGAAGGTCCAGGTCTCCGAGGGATCGAGTTCCTTGTCCCCGTCGGTGTCGCCACTCACGAAGGTGACCGGCGAGCACTTGTCGTCCTTGACCTCGAGATTCACCAGCGACTCGGTCGTCGTGGTGGTGACGGCGTAGGTGTAGGTGACCGCATCGCCAACCCTCACCGTCGGAGCCGAGGCCGACTTGACGACGGAGATACCCGGCAAGATGTCGGTCACCGTGACCACGGCGTCGTCCGAAGCGGCGGCGCCGGTGCCGTCATCATCGACGACCTTCGCCTCGACCACGTTGGTGTGCGACGCCGTCGCATTACCGGTGACCGTGCCGGTGAATGTGCAGGTGATCGTGTCGGCTCCGCCGGCTACTCCGTCACTGGCGGCCAAGACGGTGCCGTCCGTGCAGGTCGTGCCCGCGATGGCGAAGACGTCCTTGGTCGCCGAAGCCACCGTGTCCGTGAGGTCGGTGAGGGTCACCGCTTCGGCCGAGAGGTTGCGCACGACGACGGTGTAGGTCACCGTTCCCCCCGGCTCGGGCATGCTGGCCGGAGCGGCCGTCTTGATGACCGAGATCGTCGGCGCGACATCGAAGATGGTGACCCGCTCGACGTCTGAGGCGCTGGCGTCGTTGTCTTCGTCGTCAACCACGGTCGCCGTCACCCGGTCGTCGTGGGCCGACCCGGCGTTCCCGGTGACGGGAAGCGTGAACGAACACGTATAGGTGTCACCGCCTCCTCTCGTGCCGTTGGCGGCCAGCGGAGTGTTGTCGGCACAGGTCGTGCCGGCGATTCCGAAGACATGGGTGACGGTGTTCCCGATGGTGTCGGTCAACTCCGTGAGGGTGACGCTCTCCTTCGAGAGGTTCTGAATGGAGAGGTCGTAGGTGATGGGCCCACCCGGCTCGGCGATGGTGGTCGTCCGGGCCGTCTTGAGCACCGACAGGGTCGGGGCGACGTCGGTGATGACCACTTCCTCGAGGTCACTGGCGGTGGCCTGGCTGCCGTCGTCGTCGACGGCGGTCGCCCGCACCGTGTTGGTGTGGGTGGTACCGGCGTTGCCGGTGACGAGGCGGGTGAACGTGCATCGGTAGGTGTCGGCCCCGCCGTTGGCCGTGGCATCGGCCGCCGCCAAGGTGGTGTTGTCGACGCAGGTCGTGCCCACCATGGTGAAGACGTTGGTCGCCGTGGCCACCGTATCGGTGAGGTCGGTGAGCGTGACGCCCTCGTTCGAGAGGTTCGTCACCACAACGGTGAAGGTCACGACGCCACCCGGCTCGAGCAGCGACGTCGACGATGCGGTCTTCGACACCGAGATGCTCGGCAGCACGTTGGCGATGGTGACGACGGCGTCGTCGTCATCGACCGCCGTGTCGCCCTCGGCGTCGATCACCGTGGCCGTCACCACGTTGGTATGGGTCGTACCGGCGTTGCCGGCGATGGTCCGGTTGAACGAGCAACGGTACGTGTCATCACCACCGGTCGCGTCCAAGTCGGCGGCCGCCAGAACGCGGTTGTCCAGACAGGTGGTGGAGGCGAACGTGAAGACGTCCGACGTCGTGGGTCCGACCCGGTCGGTGAGATCCGTCAAGGTCACCGGCTCAGCCGACGTGTTCGTGAC
>JBKJJS010000390.1:0-3215 GCA_046597895.1 Ilumatobacteraceae bacterium | reverse complement strand
GTGGTCGGGTGTGGCCGCCGTGTTGCCAGTCGGTGAGGGGATCGGTGTGGCATCTGGACGCCGGTAGTTCACAACCGACCCATACACATCGGGGGTTGGTCATGTGCGCGGCGACCCGGGCGTTACCGGTGAAGAACCGTTGTTTGCGGCCCATGTCGATCACGACCGACGCCGAATCGAGGATCACCCTTCGGATGTGACCGGTCAACGCTGCGGCCAACATTTCGTTCGGGGTGACGGGGGCACCGTCGGTCGTATGTGAGAACGCCGTGGCGTCGGGACCGTGGTGTTCCAGGGTCCAGGCCCAGTCTTTGTCCCATTCGGCTTGGATGAACCGCTCGAAGATCTCCGTCATAGCGACCCCGTCCAACACCCCGCCTTGGACGGTCCCGAAGAACTCGCTACCGAGGACGTGGAACATGGCGTCGCGTCGTTCATGACACGTGCCGACGCGGGCTTGGGCGCGGGCCTTGCCCAACAGGTGGGCTTGAGCGACGCCGAGTGAACCGGTGGAGAGTGCGTGAGCGAACACGGGTTGTTCGCGCATCAACCGTCCGGTCTGGCGGAGTTCGGTGATTTCGTGGGTGGAGCGGTTCGTGACCACCCGTACCAGACCAGCGATCGAGGCGTGACCATCGGCGCGTTACAAACGGCGTCGTTCCAACGCTTCGACAGTGGCGGATTGGACAGCGGTGAGTGAGCGTCGAACGGCTTCGGTGTCGCGTAGCTGTTGGAGAAGTGTGTCGTCGTCGAGTGTGTCGACGTCGAGTTCGAACCGTTCGGGGCCGACGAGCGTGACTCGGCCTGGACGAACCCCCAACTTCATCGCCGTCCGCGCCCCGTGAGCGAGCCTGCCGGAGGGGTCGGTTCCCCACGGTCGCCACCGACTCGGGCACTTCTGCCACACCGAGGTGCCTGGTGGGGCAAGCTGGGGCGGTCATGATCACCATCGAACTTGCGGGCCGAGGCCTGACCGGCGCCGACGTCATCGCCGTCGCCCGCCACAACGCAACTGTCCGACTCGCCGACCGCACCCGCCGCGAGATGGCCCTCTCCGCCGCGCTCGTCGATGGGTTCGTGGCGAGTGACCAACCCGTGTACGGCGTGACGACGGGATTTGGTTCTCTGGCCGGCACGGCCATCCCCGCCGAGCGGACCGCCGAGCTTCAGGTGGCACTCGTGCGGTCGCACGCCGCCGGCATGGGCGCTCCCGTCGAGACCGAAGTCGTTCGAGCGATGCAGTTGCTGCGAGCGCGCAGCTTGGCCATGGCGCACTCCGGAGTTCGGCCCGAACTCGTCGACTTGCAGCTCGCGCTGCTGAACAACGGCATCACACCTGTCGTGCGCGAGCACGGCTCCTTGGGGGCCAGCGGCGACCTCGCTCCCCTGGCCCACTGCGCGCTCGCGCTCATCGGCGAGGGCGAGGTGATGGGCCCTGATCGCGACACACCCGAACCTTCAGCGACCGCGCTGCGGCGGGCCGGGCTCGCTCCGGTGGTGCTGCGGGCCAAGGAGGGACTGGCGCTCATCAACGGCACCGATGGCATCCTCGGCATGCTCGTGATGGCGGTGGCCGACCTCTCGGACCTCACCCGCCTCGCTGACGTGACCGCGGCGATGACGGTGGAGGGTCTGCTCGGCACGGATCGGGCGTTTGCCGCCGATCTGCAGGCACTGCGCCCGCAGATCGGTCAGGCGATGAGCGCCGCCAACCTGCGGCGCCTGCTCGCCGGCTCGGCCATCGTGGCCAGTCACCGCACCAACGACTCGCGGGTGCAGGACGCCTACTCGCTGCGCTGCACCCCCCAGCTTCATGGCGCAGTCCTCGACACCATCGCCCACGCCCGCTCGATCTCGGAACGCGAACTCGAGGCCGCCATCGACAACCCGATGATCCTCCCCGACGGGCGGGTGGAGTCGTGCGGCAACTTCCACGGCGCCCCACTCGGGTTCGCCTGCGACTTCCTCGCCATCGCCGCCTCCGAGCTGTGCGCCATCGCGGAGCGCCGCACCGACCGACTGCTCGACGTCGCTCGCTCACACGGCCTCCCAGCGTTCCTGTCCCCTGACCCGGGCGTGAACTCCGGGCTCATGATCGCCCACTACACGCAGGTGGCGATGGCGCTGGAAGCCAGGCGGCTCGCGGTACCCGCCAGCGTCGATTCACTCCCGACGAGTGCGATGCAGGAGGACCACGTGTCGATGGCGTGGAGTGCTGCCCGCAAGCTGCGCCGCTCGGTCGACACGGTGCGCCGAGTGCTCGCCGTCGAGTTGCTGTGTGCCGGAGCGGCCCTCGATCTGCGGGGCCCCCTCGAACCCGCTGCTGGCACAGGCGCCGCGCTCGCCGTCTTGCGGTCAGCGGTCGGGCCGACCGGCCCTGACCGCTGGTTGTCGCCCGATCTGCTCGCCGCCGAAGACCTCCTACGCTCGGGGGCCGTGCTCGATGCCGTCACGGCCGCCATTGGCCCGCTCGACGCGGCATGACCGAGGAATTGTGACCGAGGAGGAACGACCATGACTGAAGGCGCCCGCCCCGTCAGGGCTCCGCGGGGCACCGAGTTGTCGTGCCGCGGTTGGCCCCAGGAGGCGGCATTCCGGATGCTGCAAAACAACCTCGACCCGGAGGTGGCCGAGCGGCCGGACGACCTCGTCGTCTACGGCGGCACCGGACGGGCAGCCAGGTCCTGGGGAGCGTTCGATGCGATGTGCCGCACACTCACGACACTGGCCGACGACGAGACCATGCTCGTGCAGTCCGGCAAGCCCGTCGGGGTGTTCCGCACACACGAGTGGGCGCCGCGCGTACTCATCGCCAACTCCAACCTCGTACCCGAATGGGGCACGTGGGAGGAGTTCCGCCGCTTGGAGGCGCTTGGGCTCACAATGTACGGGCAGATGACCGCCGGTTCGTGGATCTACATCGGCACCCAAGGAATCCTGCAGGGTACGTACGAGTGCTTCGCGGAGATCGGCCGGCGGCACTTCGGCGGCACCTTGGCCGGGACGATCACGCTCACCGCCGGGCTCGGCGGGATGGGCGGTGCCCAGCCCCTCGCCGTGACGATGTGCGGCGGCACCGCGCTCTGCATCGAGATCGATCTCCACCACATCGAGCGCCGGCTGGAGACGGGCTACCTCGACGAGCGCGCCGCGGACCTCGACGACGCGCTGGAGCGCCTCCAGACCGCTGCTGCGGAAGGACGCGCACTCTCGAT
>JBKJJS010000211.1:0-2979 GCA_046597895.1 Ilumatobacteraceae bacterium | reverse complement strand
AAAATCCCACTGGTCAACCGCTCGGACGATGACCCGCGGCTATCGCCTCGGCCTCCGTGAGAAAGCGGCGGCTGCAACCCGCCAACGCATCCTCGAGGCGGCGACGGAACTCATGACCGCCTCGGGCTTCCATCCCGTCGCCATCGATGAGATCGCTTCACGGGCGGGCACCAGTCGACCCACGGTGTATCGACAGTTCGGATCGAAGGTCGGCCTGTTCGAATCGGTGGCCGGGAACGTGCTCGTCACGGCAGGTATCGGAAGGCTCGACGAGGCCCGCCAACCCTCGGATCCGCTCATAGCGCTCCGGGGGTTTCTGAGCGCCAACTGCCGCATGTTCGCCCAGGTGGGCGCGGCGCTGAGCACGGCACTCGAAGCCTCCCGCTCCGAACCCGGGATCGCCCAGGTTCTCGAGGTCACCTACTTCGGTCGGCGGATCGAGTCGCTCGTGCACCTGGCCGGACGTCTCGTCGACGCTGGCAGGGTCCGGTCCGGCTGGACGAGAGAACAGATCGTTGACGCCCTGGTCATTCTCACGAACGTCGAGACCTTCGAGTCGTTGAACCGCCATCGAGCACGGAGTTGGGAGGAGATCGCCGACACGCTCTGGGCCCTGAGTGCGGCGTTCGTCCAAGCACCCTTCGAGCCATCCGCTGCTCTGCGTTGAGAGTCCTCCGACGGAGACCACCCTTGCCGCGCCGACGCCTCCTATGGTGGACCGATCGGAGTTCGCTGTTCTGGTTGGGTGACGATCATCCGGGAAGCAAGAACGTGCGGAGTCATCACGTCAAGTCGACACTCGGCAGTGGCTCGTGGGCAAGCTCGGCCATCCGAGCGAGCCCTCGACCGGCGACGCTCGCCAGACGGGCAGCGGCGGCCTGCACCATCGGTTCATCGCGTTGTGCCGGCGTGATACGCGAGGGGTTGAGGGCGCAGGCGTTGCCCCAGGCCGCGATGTCCGGCTCGGCGCCGTACGTGCCCGTCGCCAGGCTCCCACGAACCACCATCTGCGCCCAGGTGGCGGGACTGTCGGGGAGCGTGTTGGGCGGGCACAAGCGGTTGCGCTCCCGGTCGTCGTCACGGGTTGCTTCCACGTAGCCGGCGAGGGCCGCGTTGAAGCAGGGGAAGCCGACTCTGATCATCTGCAGCCGGATCTTGTCCGGACCCCAGAGCGGGACCAGAGGGGGGTACTGCAGCCCGGACGCCGCGCAGTGCACCACGAGTGCGCCCGGGGCCAGCGGAACCACACCATCGTCGAGGACGATCTCGCCCGCCGCTACGTACTTGATGTGCCCGAGGCGCACGACGTTGTCGATGGTGCGCAGCAGATCCAGCTCCCACCGGCCGAGGGTGGGCGTCTTGGCCATCGTGGGAACGACGCCGGTGTCGATCCGAAGCATCACGCCGGCCGCTTCGAGACGCAGGAACAGCTCATCGAGCGACTCGGCATCGGCGGCCGCCGCCATGGTGTCGGCGGCAAGCGTGAGCGCCACCACCGGGTCGGGTTGGACGACGGAGCGATCGAGCATCCACGGATCGCGCGGCCGTACCCACACGATCCGGTCTGGCTGAACGCCGTTCGTCAACAACCACACGATCCCATCGGTGGCCGTCTTGCCGGATCCGACGATCACGTAGCTGCTCGGGGCCTCAGCCAGTTTGGCGAGTTCATTGATGGCGACGGCTCGAACGCCGTCGGCGACTCCGAACGGCGGGGGCGTCGTCGCCGGGATCGTGGGTGCCAAGTACGTGGCGTCGACGACGCGCCGTCGCACGTCGACGCGCACGGTCTCACCCGACACCCGGGACGTGACGAGATGAGAGGCGCCGTCGGTGTGGTACTCGCTCCCGCCGAGGAAGTTCACGCGACCCGAACCGACAAAGTGGCGATGCAGGATGTCGTCGTAGTAGTTCTGGAGCTCCGGCCGTCGGGCCCGCTCCTGAAGACCCGATTCCGGACCCTGCTCCTGAACCGCCCCCGCACCAAGTTCCTTCGACGCCACCCCGTAGAACAGCGACGCCTGATGGAGCTGGACGAACGGATATGCGTCGTGCCAATGCCCGCCGGCCGCATGGCGACGGTCGACGAGCGTGACGTGCACATCGGCGTGGTCGATCAGGGCATCGGTGAAGGCCATTCCCATCGCCCCGGCCCCCACGACGAGGTAGTCGGTCACCAACGAACGCATCGTCATGCACACGGAGGTTACATAGGTGGTGGCGACAGAGGTCTCCTTCCGGGCGATCGTTCCCTGCGCGCTCGTGGGCGGCTACACCCGTTGGACGAAGGCAGCCAGGTCGCTCGCAAAGCGCGCTGGGTCCTCCCAGCGCGGGGTGTGGCCGGCACCGCGATAGACGACGAGCTCAGCGTGGGGAATCGACCGTACGAGGCCCGCTTGAACGTCTCGGGAGACCAATGGATCGGCGTCGCCCCACACGAGCATGGTCGGCGCCTCGATGGCCGGGAGTTCAGCCATGTCGTCGTAGGCGAGGAGTCCGGCGAACATCGCCTTCCAGATCCGAGCAGGCACCTTGAGAGCTTCGCCGACGAGCAGGTCGGTCAGCTCAGGCGCGAGCTTCGCCGACGACGTGTCGGCCACGAACGACCGCACAAGGTCGGGACTGATCGGGTCATGCAGGTGAGCCACAACCGACTCGACGAAGTCGTGTGCCTTTGCATCGTGGCCGAGCACGATGGGCGACGCTTCGAGGAACAGCCCGGCGACCCGGGTCGGGTGGTCGAGTGCCACCCGCCGGACGACGAGGCATGAGCCCGAATGGCCGGCCAGCACGGCTCGTTCGACCCGAAGGGCATCGAGCAGCGCAACGACGTCGGCTGCGAAGAGTTCGATCGTGTAACCCTCGTCCGGCTTGTCGGAGTCTCCATGCCCGCGCGGAGACACCGAGATCGCCCGGATCGCTCGCGGAAGATGTTCGAGGACGGGTTGGTAGGAGCGCCACGAATCGGTGGGCCCGGGG
>JBKJJS010000181.1:0-2636 GCA_046597895.1 Ilumatobacteraceae bacterium | reverse complement strand
GCAGTTCTTCTGGTTCCTGGCGCCCTTGTCGGCCTCGGCCACCTCCCCGCCACCGATGGCGCTGGTGCGCGTCGAGGGCCAGTGGTACGTGTCACCGCTCGGTTCCGTCGCCGCGTGGGCCGTCGGGCGATTGCGCGGCATCGCCACGAGCGATACCGGCCTCGACGGTCCTCTGTCGTGGTGGATCTACGGCACCGATCGCGGACAACTCGAGGACCAGCTGTCGACTCGGTCGCGAGACGACATGGGGGAGTCCTGCATCGCTATCTCGGCGTTCGACGCCGAGAGCTCGTTCGTCCGGGTCATCGACGCACCGGGACCGTCACTGGTGCGGGCGTGCCTCAACGACCTTGACGGCGGCGACTGGTTCAGCTACCCCGCGGGCGACGATGACTCCGGCACCTCGATGACGACGGCGGCAGCTCCGGTGACCACCCCGTGGCGCACGCTGCCGCCCGTGAACGCGCCGGCCACGACTGCGCCGGCCCCGCCTGCGACTGCCACGACGGCGACTGCGCCGACCGAGACCACGGGTTGAGCATCGCGCCGTCTGGCCAGCATCGGCAGCGTCGGCTGCAACAGTTCGGCCCGGTTGAGCGTGAGAGAGGTATGGAACTCACGATGAAGGGGTTCGGCACGCACCGTCAGGGCCGCTCGGGCGGCCAGGTTGGATCGGTTGGATCGGCTGGCTCGGTCGAATGGGCAGGGACGGCCGCCGTCTACGACGCCGTCTATCGCGATCTGTTGCGGGTGGCGTTTGCCATCACGGGATCAGGGGCCGTCGCCGAGGACGTCGTTCAGGATGTCTTCGCCAGGGTCGGTCGGCGGATGGCCACCTTGGAGGATCCAGTGCCGTACCTACGCGTGGCCGTGGTCAACGAGTGCCGTTCGTGGCACCGGCGAACCTCGCGGGCGGCGGCGTACGCCGCCCGGCAGTCGACGACTCCCGGCTCATCGATGATCGATCCTGGTCTGACCGACCTGCGCGACGCCTTGGGCGCGCTACCGATCAAGCAGCGCAGCGCCATCGTCCTGCGCTACCTGTGCGACCTGCCCGACGAGGAGATCGCCTCGACCCTGGGCTGTCGCCGAGCGACGGTGCGCAGTCATGTCCAACGAGGCCTCAGCCAACTGAGAGAGGTGCTGAAGTGAACGACCAAGAGATCACATCCACAGAGCTCGTGCTTCGTGAGCGGTTGCAGGCCCTGGCCGCCCACGCACCATCGGCGGTCCCTGCGTTGGACGCCTTGCCCATGGCTCGAGTGGACCGGAGTCGTCGCCGCGTGCGCCGCCGGGCGGGCATGGCCGTGGCACTTACCGCCATCCTGGGCGCAGCCGGGATCACGACGGTCACGCTGGCTGGTGGCGGCACCGGTGACGGTGGCGCCCGTAGCCCGGAGGCGGCAGTGTTGGACCTCGTCTCCGCGGTGGAGGCCGATGACGTGCTCGGCGTTCTGGATGTGCTCGATCCCTCGGAGCGCGATGCGCTGCGGGCCGCCCTCGAGAGCCTCGATTCGCAAGCCAAGCGACTCGAGCTCGTGGACGGGACCTTCTCGCTCTCCGGCGTCGCAGGGGTCGACGTCGACGTCAAGGATCTGGTCCTGGAGACCGAGGAGCTCGAGTCGAACCTGGCGGCCGTGCACCTGCGAGGTGGCTCGGTCCAGGCCGCCATCGATCCGATGGCCTTCCCGATCGGCACGGCCATCGGCGACATCGGGAAGGGCAAGGTCGGTGCCCAGCTCGAGTTCGCCGACGCCGACGCCGAGGTGTTCGTGGCGACCGTGGCCCGAGACGGACGTTGGTACGTGAGCGTGTCCTACACCGTCGCCGAGCTCGCCCGGCGCGCGGCGGGCGTCGAGATCACCGAACCGGGCGCGGCCGTTCGTCCGGAGGGCTTCGCCACGCCGACCGCGGCGGCCGACGCCATGTTGGCGCGGCTCGTGGCCTTGGACCTGCCGGGCGTCGTGGCCACGGCGGCACCGGGCGAGGGCGACGCCCTCGCCCGCTACGCACCGCTCTTGTTCCCCGCCTTCGCCCGATCCGTCGATGGTTCCCGAGCCGAGGGATTGGCGCTAGCGATCCACGACGTCACGTGGGACACGGCTGTGACCGGCGACCGCGCCCAGGCCCGGGCCACGGGCTACACCCTCGAAGGTACGTTGCCCGCGCAGTGGTTCTCCTCGCAGTACGAGAGGCCACCGTTCGACCCCACGTTGCCGACCGTGATCACGTTGTTCGACGAGCCGTCCCTGCTGGTGATTGCGGCCGGCCAACCGATCCCTGACGTCATCGACGATGCCATGCCTCGGGTGTCCTACGGCGCCGTGCCACCCGGGGCCGCCAACTATGCCAACGTCGGACCCGACGGAACGATCACGCCGGGGTGGTCCGAGGCCGCGACCGCTGGCCCCTCCGCGCCGCTGGCGTTCACGCTCGTGAAGTCCGGCGAGTGCTCGACCGTCAGCGGTCCACTCACCGCGATGCTGGCCGAGGGGAACACGTACTCGCCGTTTGGATCGGGCCCGGAGCCTGAGATCGTCAATGACACCGTGCGGTACTGCGTCCCGGCTGGGAGCGCATTGCAGCAGGTGTTGGGATTGGCGGCCCTCCCGTTCACTCTGCCCCGCCTCACCTTG
>JBKJJS010000126.1:0-6291 GCA_046597895.1 Ilumatobacteraceae bacterium | reverse complement strand
CGCGCGGTTTGTGCCGTAGTGGCCGCCGCTGCCGGCTATCCCACCGAACCCGTGATGGGCGCCGCAATGACGTTGCCAGCCGATGGGTTGGTGTTCCTCTCCGGGGCCACCCGAGACCCGGCGGGCGTGCTTCGGGTGTCTGGCGGGCGGGTGCTCACGGCCGGCGGCCTCGGGTCGAATCTCGCCGAGGCCCGCCACAACGCCTACGCCGTGATGGCTGGCGTGCAGTTCGATGGCATGCAGGTGCGACGCGACATCGCCTGGCGCGCCGCTGGCGCGGCGCTCGTGTCGTACGCGGCGGCCGGGGTGGACATCGACGAGGGTAATCGCGCCGTGTCCTTGATGAAGGCCGCAGTTCAAGGCACGCACACGCCGGCCGTACTTGCCGGCGTCGGCAGCTTCGGCGGAGCGCTCGACGTGTCGGCGCTGAAGTCATTCGACCACCCCGTCCTCGTCGCATCGACGGACGGCGTCGGCACCAAGGTCGAACTGGCGGCGAGGGCCGGAAGACCGGAGGTGTCGGGCCAGGACATCGTGAACCACTGCATCGACGATGTCCTCGTGCAAGGCGCGCGACCCCTGTTCTTCCTGGACTACATCGCCGCCGCTACGTTGCGGGCCGACGTCGTCGCCCGGGTCGTCGAGGGAATGGCCAAGGCATGCCGCGAAAGTGGATGCGTGTTGCTCGGCGGTGAGACGGCGGAGATGCCAGGCGTCTACACCCCTGGGTCGTTCGATGTGGCCGGCACGCTCGTGGGTGTCGTCGAGAAGTCGCAGATGTTGCCTCGCTCCGGCGCGGGGGTCGTACGGTCCGGCGATGTGCTGATCGGGCTCGCCTCGTCCGGCCCCCACACGAACGGATACTCGTTCCTGCGCAAGCTGTTCGAGTGGCTGCCGCTCGATGCCCAGCCCGAGCCCCTTGATCGGCCGCTCGTCGACGCGCTGCTCGCCCCCCACCGCTCGTACCTCACGGCGTTGGAAAGCGCGTTGGCGTCCGGCCATGTCAAGGCGCTCGCCCACATCACCGGCGGCGGGCTCATGGAGAACGTGCCACGTGCGCTCCCCGATGGTTGCGGTGCACGGATCGTGCTGGGCTCGTGGCCGGTACCGCCGCTGTTCCGGCTCGTACAGGACGTAGCCACGGCGGCGAGCACCGAGGAGTTGCACCGCACGCTCAACATGGGGATCGGGATGGTGGCCATCTGCGCTGCCAGCGACTCCACCGAACTGCAACGCCTCATCCCAGAACCGACATGGGTGATCGGCGAGGTCGTGGCCGGCGAACGCCTCGTGACCCTCGCCTGAACGTCGCGCTCTGTCAGGAAGGGCGTGGAGCGGTCATCCCCGCGATGGACCGGTGGAGGTGCTGGTTCGCCGGTTCGTTCCGGCCGAACAGCACGTGGCCGTCGCCAATGGCGGCCAGCGCCGCGCTGATCCCAAAGATGGTGGCGCAATCCTCGTCGCGCACCACCTGCTCGTACACGAGTCGCTTCGCCTCGGCCACCTCGACCATGTCGCCCTCGACGGGCTGGCGGAAGTATTGGTGTTGTGCCGTCGTCGACCGGTCGACCGCCGGTCCCGGGAACAGCCGACTGAGCTGAATGGTGTCGCCATGCCCGCCCGAGATCGACACGTTCGGGAAGATGTAGTGGACGAGGCTCATGTAATCCGGCAGGTACCACTGATCGACCGGGGTCGCGTCGGCGCTCGCCGTGAGCTTGGTGGCGAAGCCAATGCGCACGTGCGGCCCGATCAGGTCGTAGGTGTTGCGGTTCGTGATCGCCTTGAGACCGATCGTGTTCCGGTGGAGGTACCCGATGTGATAGCCGTCCAGATATCCATCGGCGGCCAACTTCCAGTTCGGACTGTCCAGATGAGTGATGGTGCGGTAGGGGAACAGGGTGTCGAGGCGCAGCGCGGCGAGCGAGTCGACCATCCCGCCGAGCCAGCCGTTCACGTCCAGTTCGGCCTCCGGATCGAGGACGGCGAACACGGCGCCGACGCACTCCTGAGTCGGAAGCTCGACGAGGCCGGAAGCACCCACCTCGCCGAACGTCTCCTTGCCGGGCACGCCGACGAGCACGCCGGAACGGTCATAGCTCCACGAGTGGTAGGGACACGTGAACCGGCGAGTCTGCCCGCAGGCCGCGTCGGTGACCCGGGCACCACGATGGCGACACACGTTGAGGAACGTGCGCACGACGCCGTCGTCGCCTCGAACGACGAGGATCGGCCGCTCGGCAATCGTGAGCGAGTGGAAATCCCCCGGCTCTGGCACGTCACACGACAGCGCCACGAGTAGCGGCGCCTTCAGGAAGATCTCGTCCATCTCCCGCTGCCACTGCAGCACGTCCCGGTAGGACGACGCCGGAACCTTCATCGGCTGGTCGGTCTGGTCAGGCAGCCCAGACGCCACGTTGGCCTGGAGTCGTCGAAGGACGCCGAGGAGTTCCGGGTTCGGGTCCATCCGGGTCAGCCGACGAGCTTGACGGGAGGCTCGGACTCGACGGAGTGCCAGAACGCGTCGTCCGGCGTCGCCACGATGCGCGCGTACGCGGCAGGCGGGTAGACGAGGTTCGGCTTGGCAGGGTCGGGCACTGGCTGGGGTACCGCTGCGGTCGGGCGGGCGTATGACGCCGGCTGGATGAAGCGGGCCAGGTCGTCAGCGGCGATACCGGCGAGCACCACGACCTCCGGGTCGATCCACGACCGTTCGTCGATACCGCCACCGGTGGCGATCTCCAGGCACAACCCTTCCGGTCCGGCGAAGTAGAGCGACTGGCACATCCCGTGATCGATCGGCCCGAGCGCCACGACGCCGCGATCGCGAATCCGGTCGCGCAGGGCCAGCAGGTCATCGAGCGAATCGACGTTGAAGGCCACGTGTTGCATCGTGCCCCCTGGAAGCGGCCCGCCCGCGTTGCCGGCATGGGTGACACCCAGTTCGTTGCGCTCGGTGTTGCCCGGGTGCTGCACGAACGCGATGTAGCAGTCCGGGCTCAGCTCCACGAACCCGTGAAACGTGTTGTCGACGCCATGCATCCAATAGAGCGCTTTGAGCTCCCCGCCCAGCACATCGGTGAAGAACTCGATCTGCGCCTTGATGTTCGTGGTGCTGAGGGCCAGGTGGTGTACGCCGTTCGGGTGCAGAGCCATACGCGCAATCTACGCGCTCGCGCCATCCCGTAACGCCTCCTCGACCGAATCCTGGAGCGATCGGAGTACGCCACCGAGCTGGCGGATCTGCGACCGGGTGAGGTGGTTTGGAGCAACGTCAAGGCGGGCTTCAGCGCCGAGACCGAGATCAACCGGAAGCACTTCGGCCTCGGGTGGAACGTCGCCCTCGAAGCCGGTGGCGTGGTCGTCGGCGAGAAGGTCAAGATCACACTGGACGTCCAGCTCGTCAAGGCCTGACCACGAGACCCGCGTTCAGGGCTGGGCGACGAAGCGGGTCGTCAGTGACCCGATGCCTTCGATCTCACTCACCAGGGTCGCTCCGGACCGCAGGAACCGGGGAGGCTTGCGGGCGAAGCCGACCCCGGCCGGCGTCCCGGTGAACATGACGTCACCGGGCAGCATCGGCACGGCCGCTGACACGTACTCGATCAGCTGCGGGACGCTGAACACGAGGTCCGACGTGCGGGAGTCCTGCATCACCTCGCCGTCGAGCCGGCAGGAAAGCGCGAGGTCGTCGGCGTCGACGAACTCGTCCGGTGTGACGAGCCACGGCCCCATTGGACCGAAGCCGGGAAACGACTTGCCGAGACCGAACTGCGGGGCGGTGCCCGCCCGCTGGAGCGTGCGCTCGGAAAGGTCCTGACCGATCGTGAGGCCGGCCACATGCGCCCATCCGTCAGTCGCTGAGACGCGGTGAGCCCGCCGGCCCATCACCACGACGAGTTCCACCTCCCAATCGGTCGTCGGGGCCGGGATCTCCACCACCTGACGAGCACCGACGATGCACGACGGGTACTTCGTGAACACCGCCGGCACGTCCGGCACGCCATACGGACCTTCGAGGGCGTGGGCCCGGTAGTTCAACCCGATGCCGAACACCTGCCTGGGGCGGGGTGCCGGCGAGTCGAGCATCGCGGCGTCGAGCGGTCCTCCGCCGGACGCGCCCACGGACAGCCCCCACGCCACGAACTCGTTCCAGCACTCGTACACCGCCTGGGCGTCGGCGGCGAAGCGCCCCTCGCTCGCGTCGGCGACGTCGACCGCTACCCCGTCGACGAACGTGGTGAGGCGACCATCGATGTTGGCGATCCGCATGACCGCCGACGTTACTGGGGCACCACACGGAACGGGATTGCTGGACCGGGCCCGAGAAGCTGGGCAAGCTCGGTCGCCTCAGCTTCGGAGAAGACCCCGCTGATGACGATCGTCGGCGAGTCGAACTCGGCCATCTGCGGCACCGGCGCTGACACGACCTTGCTGTCAACGACGATCGCCATGCCCCCATCGGGACAGGTCGCATCGCGGGCGTAGCACCGCGACACCAACTCGTTCCACCCGTCGAGACCGTCCGGGCCGTCGACGAATTCGATGCTGATCTGCCACCCACCGGTCGACGCCTCGATCTCGGCCGTGGCGGACTTCACGGACGAACCGGACAGCGCGGCAGGGCCGACCTGGTAGACGACGTCATCGGCGCTGCTGTATGCGTCCAGCACCGCCTCGGCGTCCTCCGAGACCTCGTCGAGTGGCGTCAGGACCGACGCGCCGACGCTGACGGGGCTCCGACTCAACACCGGCCTGATCGTCACGGATGACTCCGGTGCGACCTCGATAGCCAGGTCCTCCCCGAGGCGATCCGGGGCCGACACGTCGTGCAGCGTCAGGACCAGGCCCCCGTCGCTGATGGCCACCGAACCAACGATGCCGAGCGCAGCCAGCCGTACTTCGTACGCCTTGACGGCTTGCCGCAGCACGGACTCGTCAACGGACGCCGCCGGCTCGACCCGAACAACGACGGTCTCGGCGGCGGCGGTCGTCTCCACCGCGACGGGTACCGACGTCGTCTCCTCGCTCTTGCTCGTGGAGCTGTCGCCGCATCCGGTCACGGTGGTCAACGCCAATGTGATTGCCAGGATGCGCGTCACAGAGAGCACGAGAGGACGGTAGTCGCCCGTTGGAGCGCCGCAAGCCCATACCACCGACGACAGTGAGTACTCGCATACCCTCGGGACGTGCGAGGCGGCCACTCACATCATCATCACGAACCACGCCCGTCCGGCGAGCCGAAGGGCGCGCTCGAGCGGGCCGTGTGGATTGCCGTCATCGCGTGTGCCGTGCTCACGGTGATCGGCCTGTTCGCCTATTGGCCGCGTGGTGACGCTCCGGTCTCAGGGGACCCCATCGGGCTCGAGGGATCACCCGACAAGGCCGTCATCAGATCGGTCGAGATCGGCCCATGCGGCTCCGACGACCCCAACCCGACCGGCTGCCAGACGTTGACGCTCGAGGTCACGAGCGGGTCGCTCGACGGGCAGACCGGCACGATCCAGTTCTCGACGGGCCCCGGGAACCCGAAGTTCTCGAACGGCGACAAGATCCTCGTGGATTCGTTCGCCGACGTGTCGGGTGATCTCCGCTTCGCGTTCAACGACTTCCAACGATCCGCCCCTCTTCTGGCCTTGACCATTCTCTTCGTCGCTGCGGTCCTTCTGCTCGGGCGATGGCGAGGGCTCGGTGCCCTCGGTGGGCTCGCCGCCAGCCTCGTCGTCCTCACAGTTTTCCTGCTTCCGTCACTCCTGAGGGGCAACGACGCGGTCACCGTGGCGCTTGTCGGTTCCTCCGTCATCGCATTCCTGGCGCTGTACCTCGCGCACGGCGTCAACGTCTCCACCTCTATCGCCTTGCTCGGTACGTTCGCCAGCCTGGCCCTCATCGGCTTGTTGGCGTCGGTGTTCTCCGCCGCATCGAAGCTGACCGGGCTGACCGACGAGTACGCCACGATCCTGCCCGCGCTCGGCCTCGACATCAACCTCAAGGGGATCGTGCTCGCCGGGATCGTGATCGGATCGCTCGGTGTACTCGACGACGTCACGGTCACACAGGTCTCCGCCGTTGCCGAACTGCGCGCCGCCGATCCGGACGCCACCAGCCGCCAGCTCTATGGCCGGGCACTCAACATCGGCCGCGACCACATCGCCTCGACGGTCAACACCCTGTTCCTCGCCTATGCCGGGGCCGCCCTGCCCCTGCTGCTGCTGTTCACCTCGGCGAATCAGACGATCGGATCCATCGCCACCAGGGAGATCGTGGCGATCGAGATCATCCGCTCGCTCG
>JBKJJS010000110.1:0-3250 GCA_046597895.1 Ilumatobacteraceae bacterium | reverse complement strand
CGGGACGCTGGGCGTGTTCGTCCATCCCTCGTTGCCGTCGCCCCCGCCCGTGCGCTGGAAGTCCCGGGTCCAGAGCGTGAGGGTGCCGGTCGCTCCGACGGGGACGGCCACGACGACGTCGGCGCGGTCGCCCGGGGCGAGCAGGAGCTCCCCGGACTCGTACGAGAAGTCGTAGCCCCCAGGTTGGGTGCCTTCGATGATGGCATCGTCCAGCAGGCCACCCTCGCCCCCGATGCGGACCAGGGGGATCATCGCGCCCTTGCGGTCGGTGAGGATCAGCCGGAAGTACCGGGTCGTCGCAGCGTTGACGAGCCGTAGCCGTAGGCCCTGGCCGGGGTGGACGGCACGCGTGATGGCTTGGCGCGACAGCAGACCGGGCGCGGTCGGCGTCCCGGACCGACCACCGACGCCGATCCCGTTTGTGAGGACCCGTTGGCCCTCGTTGGTGCGAGAGTCCTCCGCTTGGACGTTGGGGATGTCCCCTTTGCCGAGGGGGACATCCCCCGACATGCCATGCTCGTCGAGTGGCGTGTCGCACAGCATGGCCGGGGTGGGCCCTGGCTGCTCGGGCAACGGTCCTTCGCCCACCCAGGGGGCGTTCGGGCGATACGTCGCCTCGTCGTTGCGACCAGGGGCTTTGCACACTGTGGTGTCACTCAGCGCCATCGTCACGGTGCTGGCCGGCCCCGGCAGGGTGCCGTCGGCGATCAGCGGCGCCTCATTCGGATCCGCGACCACGATGACCCCGTAGAGGCCCTTGAACACCTGGTTCGTCGAGGCGTGGTCGTGGGGGTGGTACCAGTAGAGGCCGGGGCGGGGCGCGATGAAGTCGTACAGGTAGGTCCCGCCGGGGGGAACCTGGTTCTGCGTGAGCGGGCTGCCATCGCTGCCGTTAGCCAGCTCGATGCCGTGCCAATGGATGGCCGTCGCCTCGGAATCGAGGTGGTTCTCGAAGTGGACGATCACCCGCTCGCCCGGGGTCAGGTGGAACTCGGGGCCCGGGACCGTCCCGTTGTACGCCATGGCGTGGGCGGTCACGCCACCGAGGTCGATGGTGGCCTCGTCCGCCACGATCGTGGTCTCCAGGATCCCCGGGTCCGGATTCACGTCGATGACCACGGGCGCCGAGTACGGGTTCCGTGGCGGGGCGGCGTTCACCCGGGACGACGTCCCGACCGAGGCGGCGCATGTCAGCAGCAGCACGGCCGTCCCCCCTGCGACCAAGTGAGACCAGTGTGCGCTCCGGATCCTCACAGTCCAGAGCGTGCCACATCACCGCGCCGCTGCCGGGGTCGCCGGGAGCGGGATCACACCCGTCACGGCATCTAACGTGCGGCCATGCAGTTCGCTATCAAAACCTCGCCCCAGTACACGACGTGGTCGGACATGCTCGACACCTGGCGGGCCGCCGACCAGATCGAGCTGTTCGAGTCGGCGTGGAACTTCGACCACTTCTATCCCATCAACGTCCCGGACACGACGGGCCCGTGCATGGAGGGTTGGGTCACGCTGACGGCCCTTGCCCAGGCGACATCGCGCATCCGTATCGGGTGCATGGTGACGGGGATCGTGTACCGCCATCCCGCTCTACTTGCCAACATGGCGTCGGCCCTCGACATCGTGAGTGGCGGCCGTCTCGAACTGGGGATCGGAGCGGGCTGGAACGAGGAGGAGTGCAACGCCTACGGCATCAAGCTCGGCTCGCTGAAGGAGCGGTTCGACCGATTCGACGAGGCCTGCGAGTGCATCGTCGGTCTGCTCACCCAAGAGACCACGACGTTCGCCGGCCAGTACTTCCAGTTGACGAACGCCCGCAACAACCCGGCCGGCGTGCAGAAGCCCCATCCGCCCATTTGCATCGGTGGCAACGGCCCGAAGCGCACGCTGGCTGCCGTGGCCCGCTGGGCCCAGCACTGGAACTACGCCGGCATGGACGTCGCCGGGTACGTCGAGAAGAAGGCGATCCTCGCCGAGCACTGCGCCCGCATCGGGCGCGACCCGGCGGAGATCCGCACGTCGGTCCACGTCGTGTACGACGCCAAGGCCGGCCCCTCGGCCATGGCCGACAAGGCCGCCGAGTTTCGCGAGGTCGGCGTCGACCTCGCCATCGCGTACCTCCCGCCACCGCACCGCGCGGCGACGGTCGAGATCATCGCCGAAGCGTTCTCTCGCCTCTGAGCCTGCCTCCAGCGTTCAGACGAGGCAGACGTCGGCGAAGCCGGCCCCACGCAAGGCGGTGCCGAGCCGCGCCGTTGGCGGAGTCGTCCTCCGGGAGCCGCCGATCGTACGATCACCGTGTGAGCGTCGCTGTGGTCACGGGAGCGGCCCGGGGGATCGGTGCGGCCATCGCGGGGCGGCTGGAGGCCGACGGCTACCGGGTCCACCGTCTCGACGTGCTGGCGGGCGACGGAGTCACCGGCTGCGACATCACCGATCCCGTCGCGGTGGCGGCGACTGCCGATGCCATCGGCCCGGTCGACGTCCTCGTGAACAACGCCGGCCACTGGCGGTTCGGACCGTTGGAGGACGTGACGCCCGAGGACTTCCGAGCTGTGCTCGACGTGAACCTGATGGGAACGTTTCTGTGCACGCAGGCCTTCGGTCGCTCGATGCTCGGGCAGGGGAGCGGGGCCATCGTCAACATCGTGAGCATCGCCGCCTACCGGGCTAACCCGATGGTCGGCGCCTATTCGCCGTCGAAGGCGGCGGTGGTGGCGCTCACGGAGCAGACCGCGCTCGAGTGGGGACCGCGAGGGGTGCGCTGCAACGCCGTAGGCCCTGGCCTGATCCCCACGCCCGGCACTGGGGCGGTGTACGACGACGAACGGGTACGTGAGGTCCGGGCAGGCGCTGTCCCGCTACGACGACTTGGAACGCCGGAGGACGTCGCCGAGGTGGTGGCCTTCCTGGCCTCCGACAAGGCCAGCTACGTCAACGGTCAGGTGCTCTACGTGGATGGCGGGCTCTCGAAGGCCTTGATGGCGATGCTCCCACGTCCGGCCGCGGTGCCCGGACCGCACGAGGAGTCTGCGGGGTGAGCATCGATCCCTCCAACGTGGACGGGCGCGGCGCGGTCGTCGGGCGTTCGCGGGAGATCGACGTCGTGCTGGCCGCCCTGCGCACCCGCCGCCACGTGCTGCTCGAAGGTCCTCCTGGCACCGGGAAGTCGACTCTGCTCCGGGCGGTGGCGGCCGCCCTCCATCGGCCGCTGTTCCTCGTCGAGGGCAACGCCGAGCTCACGCCGGCGCGG
>JBKJJS010000012.1:0-8092 GCA_046597895.1 Ilumatobacteraceae bacterium | reverse complement strand
CCGTTGTTCGTGGCCCATGTCGGTGACGCCACGGTCGGTGCGTTGTGTGAGCTGGCGTCGGGGGTGGTGGTTCGTCCGGGGGATCTGGCACCGTTCATCGATGTGGCGGTGATCGAGTCGGTGTTGTTCGATGGGGCGACCACGATGTTGTCGGTGTCGCGTCGCCGTACGTTCATTGGTGCGGTCAGACGCGGTATCCAGGCCCGTGACCGGCGGTGTCAGCATGTGTCGGGGTGTGATACCCCGGCACAGGTGTGCGACGTCGATCACATCATCCCGTACCCGGTACATCCGGTCACCAGCCAGTTCACGGGGCGGATCGAGTGCCCACCACATAACCGGGACCCCGCCAAACACGACTACGGGCTCCAACCCCTCCCGGAACGGTCTGTGACCCGGCTTGACGAGATCCGGGCCCGTCTCAAATGGCGCCACCACCACGACGAAGCCGGGCAAACCGACCAAGCCGACGACCCCGACGAGCAACGCCGAAGAGACGGCGCCGCCTGAGCGCGGCCCGCCGGCTACGTCCAGTTCATGGTCATGGCGAGCATCGGCCGGCGAAAGGATCGCCTCCGCGAGTTGCTGTCAGCGCTGCCGCGCAGCGTCGGTCGTTAACGACATTGACACCTGATCAGTAGGGGAACGGACACCCGGCGTGGTAGCTACGCCAACGTCGGCGTCCAAAACGCAGACGAGGCCTTGTGCCGTCGAACTCGTGAGGTGGGGATGCCTCGCCCGACCTGCCCCGCGCCCGGGACCTACTCCACCCTCAAAACCCAAGAGCCTGTTAAGGGCGAACGTGCTTGCCATCGACGACCGTCCCGTGGTCCGCTTGGTGTTCATGTCGAGACCCGTGGGGGCCGTCCTCGCTGCACTGGATATCGGGGCAGAGTGTTGGCGATCGCCGGGCGGCGGTCGAGCTGGTCCCATCGTCTCCGACGAACCCCCACTTGCCTGGTTGCGGGTCGAATGACTTGTCCGACCCTCGAGGCCGCGGCTGGTCAAGGTCTGGACGACAAGGTCAGCGTCCACGCCGGTTGTGTCGTGCCGCTGGTCGTACAGGGGCACGGTCGCGATTGCGAGCCTCATCATCGGCGGTCGTCTCGCTGGGCCGGGTTGTCGAGCGGGACCCGGAAGCAAGCACGACCGTCCAATGAGGCGAATCGAGTGTCGGACGCAACCGGAACCCGTGGTCAGTCGGCGACTCGCTGTAGGCGATAAAGAACTGCGACGACCGGAAGCATCCGGGCCAACTGCTCGAAGTCGCCGCCAGGGACTTCGAGCACGGACAAGCCCAGATCCCCCAGCGTTCGTGATCGGGGCAAGCATGAGCCGGACGGACGTCATGTCGACGCTCGCCGAGTTGGCGAGTCGGGCGAATGGAGAGTGGCAGACGTTCGAGGCAGCGGCCATCGCCGCCTGAGCGCGGCCGCCGCTGGACTCTTACCGCCCGTCATCTAGCGTCGCCGTGTGCACCTCAGCGACAGTCCGGCCTGGAAGCGGTTGCTCGGGCTCGCCCCTTTGCCACCGCTGTGTGGCCTCTTCGCCGATGATCACGGCCGGGCCCAGCGGTATACGTTCGAGTGCGCCGATCTGCTCGTCGACTGCTCCAAGAATTGGCTGACCGACGACGTCCTCGGGGCGCTCCTTGACGTTGCGACGGCCAGCAAGTTGGTGGCGCGTCGGGATGCGATGTTCCGCGGCGAGCGCATCAACGTCACCGAGGACCGCGCCGTCCTGCACACGGCGTTGCGCGCGCCGGCTGACTCGGTAATCGAGGTCAATGGTCGCAACGTCGTGCCGGGCGTCCATGCCGTGCTCGGCCAGATGGCGCAGTTCGCCGACGCCGTGAGATCGGGCCGTCATCTGGGCCACACCGGCCAGCCGATCCGCACTGTCGTCAACATCGGCATCGGGGGGAGCGACCTCGGGCCGGCGATGGCGTTCGAAGCGATGCGATCGTACGTCGACGGTCCGACGTGTCGGTTCGTGTCGAACGTCGACGGAGCAGACATGGCCACCAACACCGCCGACCTCGACCCGGCGACGACCTTGTTTGTGGTCGCGTCCAAGACGTTCACCACCATCGAGACGCTCACGAACGCCCGCACGGCGAGGGCGTGGCTCGTCGCTGGTCTTGGGGGCGACGAGGCTGCCGTCGCCGCGCACTTCGTGGCGGTCTCGACCAACGCGGAGAAGGTTGCCGAGTTCGGGATCGATACCGCCAACATGTTCGGGTTCTGGGACTGGGTCGGCGGGCGTTACTCGGTCGATTCGGCCATTGGGCTGTCGCTGATGTTGGCGATTGGCCCGGATCGGTTCGGGGAGTTCCTCGCCGGCTTCCACGCCGTCGACGAGCACTTTCGCACGGCGCCGCTCGCTGAGAACGTGCCGGTGCTCATGGGCCTCCTCGGGATTTGGTACGCCAACGGTCATGGCGCCCAGACGAAGGCCGTCCTGCCGTACGCCCAGGAGATGAGTCGTTTCCCGGCGTACCTTCAGCAGTTGGACATGGAGAGCAACGGCAAGTCGGTGACGCTGGATGGCTCACCCGTGGCCGGCACGACAGGTCCGATCGTGTGGGGCGAGCCGGGCACCAATGGTCAGCACGCGTTCTACCAGCTGCTGCACCAGGGCACTCGGCTCGTGCCCTGCGATTTCATCGGCTTCGCCCGACCCAACCTCGGCACCGTCGAGCAGCACGACCTGCTGATGGCGAACCTGTTCGCGCAGGCCGAAGCGCTGGCGTTCGGCAAGTCCCGTGACGAAGCCCTCGCCGAGGGGATTCCGGCCCACCAGTTGGAGCACCGTGTGTTCCCCGGTAATCGGCCGAGCACGGTGATCCTCGCTGATCAACTGACGCCCAGGATTCTCGGTGAACTCGTCGCGTTGTACGAACACATCGTCTTCACGCAGGGTGCCATCTGGGACGTGAACTCGTTCGACCAGTGGGGCGTCGAGCTCGGCAAGGCCCTCGCCAACCGGATCACCCCCGAGCTGGAGTCGTCGACCGAACCAGACTTGCGTCACGACACGTCGACAAATGCTCTGATCGGTTGGTACCGCGCCCGCCGCTGAGCCCCGCTAACGCAGGATCCGGGTGCGCCAGCCTTCGGCGTCCATCACCTTGAAGCCGATGGCCCGGCGCTTGCCGTGATCCATCCAGCGCAGGACGAGCGCCGGGTCGTCGCCCTTGCGATAGTCGCCGGCGTTCGGGAACTGCTCAAGCGCCACTCCGAGACGGCGGCGGGGGATGGAGACCTGGCGGCGGGGCGTGGCGATCACGAAGCGAACCTCGCCCGGGAACAGGGCCAGGGTTCCGGTTCCGAGCATCGCCCGATCGAGCCCCTCGGTGCCAAGGCAATTGGCCATGCTGGAATGCTCGGCGCCGTCCACGAAGGGATCCGTGTTGGACCGCCGGACGATGAGGAACGACGAGAGCACGAGGAAGCCGAAGACCACGCCGACGACGGCGGCGACGACGAGGATGACGAGCAACCAGCCGGGCACGGTCCGAGTCTGGCATGTGGGGCAGAATGCGCCCATGGGGACCGACGCCGACGCCGACACCACGGACACCACGGACACCACGGACATCACGACCGACGAGCCGTATGACTACGACCCGTTCTCGCCCGAGGTGATGCGCGATCCCGGCACCGCCCACAGCCGTCTCGTGACGGAGTGCCCCGTTCATCACTACGAGGGCAACGGGTTCGACTTCTATTCGTTGGCACGCCACGCCGATGTGCTCGAGGCGTTGCGAGACATCAAGACCTGGAGCAGCCACTGGGGCCAGAGCCCGCACCGCACTCCGCCCCACGGGATGCTCAGCGACCCGCCGCAGCACACGATGTTCCGGCGCATGGTGCTCCAGGCGTTCACCCCTCGCGTTGTCGAGCGGATGGAGCCCTGGGTGGTCACGCTGGCCGACGAACTCATCGACGCCATGGAGGCGACGGGCACACGCCGGGCCGAGCTCCACGACGACCTTGGCAGCCCGCTGCCGGTCATCACCATTTCTCGCATCCTCGGAGTGCCCGAGGACATGAAGGAGCAGTTCAAGCACTGGAGCGACATCCAGGTCGCCGGTATGGGCCAGATGGATCGAACGATCTACGACCGCAACCGACGCGAACTCGAGGAATACTTCATCGTCGAGTTGAACACCCGTCGTGATCTGCGGGCGGCCGGTAACGACCTTCCCGATGATCTCGTGAGCGCGCTCATCGTGGCGGCCGAGGACGCGCCACGCCCGATCGAGGACTTCGACATGCTGAGCGTGCTGTTGCAGTTGTTGGTGGGGGGCAACGAGACGACCACATCCCTCATCACGAACTGCGTGTGGCGGTTGCTGCAGCGTCGTGAGTTGTGGGAGCAGGTGTGTGCCGACCCTTCGCTCGTCGATGTGGCGATCGAGGAGAGCCTGCGGTTCGACGCCCCCGTGCTCGGGCTGTTCCGCACGAACACGTGCCCGGTCACGGTGAGCGGGGTCGAGATCCCCGAGGATTCCAAGGTGATGATGCTGTACTCGGCGGCGGACCGCGATGCCGAGGTCTTCGACGACCCCGACACGTTCCGGCTGGACCGGGACGTCGAGCATCTGCGACGACGCCATCTCGCGTTCGGGACCGGCCTCCACTTCTGCCTTGGCGCCCCGCTGGCCCGGCTGGAGTCACGCACCGCGCTGGCGGCGCTGGTCCGGCGCCTTCCGACGCTGGAACTAGCCGGCCCCACACAGAGGATCGAGCCGTTCCTGCTCTACGGCCAGCACCGCCTCCCGGTCAAGTGGTGAGCACGTGTTGCGGCCTCAGCAGCAGGTGGAGGGGCCGCAGCACCCGGCGTCAGCGTCCGCTGTGGCGACGTGGCCGACCGTGACCACCTCAGGCGGGGCGTCGGCGAGTACCACGTAGACCTCCCACGGCAGGGCGTCGGGTCCGTCGATCCACACCTTGTCCTGGACGGCGTAGCAGCACGTTCCGGATTCGGCGGTGCAGGTCATGCCTTCGCCCTCGAGCCGGCGCTGGGTCTCGGCGACCTCGTCGACGCTGAAAACCTCTACCCCGACGTGGTTCATGGTGCCAGCCGCCGCGGCGTTCTCGATGAGGACGAGCTTGAGCGGCGGGTTGTCGATGGCGAAGTTGGCGTAACCGGGGCGGGTCTTGGCCGGCGCGGTCTTGAACAACTTCGAGTAGAACTCGACGGCGGCGTCGACGTCGGACACGTTGATGGCAAGTTGGACTCGGGACATCGGTGACTCCTTCGGAGCGGGTTGGCGTGTTAGATTCATCACTATCGATGAGTGTAGCGAATAGATCGACAACTGTCAATATGTCAACTCCAAGCGTCTCCGCCCCCTCGACATCGCTGTGCTGCGCGCCGCTCGCCACTGCGCCCCTCGACGAGGGCGAAGCCGTAGAGCTAGCAGCCGTGTTCGCCGCGCTCGCCGATCCGGTTCGGTTGCGGGTGTTCAACCTCATCGCCACGCGCGGCGAGGTGTGCTCGTGCGACCTCGTCGGCCCGGTGGGCAAGAGTCAGCCGACGGTGAGCCATCACACCAAAGTGTTGGCCGATGCCGGCCTCGTGGTGGGCGACAAGCGAGGACGCTGGGTGTGGTGGAGCGTCGTCCCGGAACGGCTCGAAGCGTTACGGATGTCGCTGCGCCCATGACTTCATCCTCGACGCCGCCCATCGATGACGACCGCGTACTGGTGGAACGGCTACGCGCCCGCGACGAGGACGCCTATCGACAACTCGTTCGTCGGTACCAGTCGACCTTGCTCAACGTGGCTCGTACATACGTGGGCTCGACGGCGGTCGCCGAGGAGGTCGTGCAGGAGACGTGGCTCGGCGTGCTGCAGGGCATCGACCGGTTCGAGATGCGGTCATCGTTCAAGACGTGGCTTGTGCGCATCGCCATGAACCGGGCCCGCACGAAGGGCGCTCGTGAGGCCCGCTCCCTGCCCGCATCGTCGCTGGCGTTCGCCGACGACGATGCGAGCCCGATCGTTGCCCTTGAACGGTTCATGGGCCCGGCGAACCGCGGCATGTGGGCCGCGCCAGTGGAGTCGTGGGCGGCCGATCCGGACGAACGTGTGATGTCGGCTGAAACGATCCGGGTGGTCGACGACACCATTGAACGGCTGCCTCCGAATCAGCGGGAGGTAGTCACCCTGCGGGACAAGCAGGGGTGGACCGCTGGGGAGGTGTGCGACGTGCTTGGGATCTCGGAGGTCAACCAGCGAGTGCTGCTGCACCGGGCGCGCGGGCGGCTTCGAGCTGCCGTGGAAGCACACCTCGCGGAGGCGGCATCATGAAGTTGCTGTCGCGCCGATCCTTGAGCTGCCAAGAGCTCGTCGAGTTGCTCACGGACTTCCTCGAAGGCGTACTTCCCTCCCGTCGCCAGCGGGCGATCGAGGCGCATCTCATGAAGTGCGACGACTGCCGCGCCTACCTGGATCAGATGCGCACCACCATCGCGCTTACGGGCCGGTTGCGCGAAGACGACATCGAGCCAGCTGCCATGGACGAGTTGATGGTGCTCTTCAGGGATTGGGCTGGCTGAGGCCGGCGATCACGCGGCGCCCGGTCGACTCGCCGTGACGTGATGCAGAATGGATCGATGGCGAACGATCTGGTGGCACGTGACGTAGCGACGATCCCGAAGGTCGAGCTGCATTGCCACATCGAGGGCACGATGCGCGCCGGCACGGCGGCCGAACTCGCCGTCAAGCACGGCATCGGGTTTCCGGTGGCCGATCCCTCTGACTTGTACCGGTACGCCGATCTCACCGGATTTCTGAAGGTGTTCTGGCTGATCCAGAGCGTGCTGGGCGACGGCGAGGCATGGGCTCGCCTTGCCTACGAGAGCGTGATCGACGCACAACCGCACGGGTTGATCTACCGCGAATCGTTCTTCACTCCGACCCGACACCTGATCGCTGGGCAGGCCCTCGGTGAGGTCGTCGCCGGCTTGGATCGTGGGCTGGCCGAGGCGGAATCGGAGACCGGGATCGTGAATCGGCTGATCTTCGACATCGACCGTGACTTCGGGCCTGCGGTGGCGCTGGACCACGTCGAACAAGTCGTCGGGCTCCGGCGCTCCAACGCGGTCGGGGCGGACCGCATCATCGGGATCGGGATGGACTCGACCGAGCTCGGGATCGACCCAGCGTCGTTCCTCGATGCGTATCGCCTCGCGGGGCGCAGCGGTCTTCGGCTCACCGCACATCAGGGGGAGAACTCGGCCGCTGCCGCGGTGGCGACCGTTGTCGATGTGCTGGGTTGCGCACGGATCGACCACGGGATCTCCGTCGTCGAGGATGCCGAACTGATGCGCCGGCTCGCCGATCTCCGAATCCCCTTCACGGTGTGCCCGAACGCCAACGTGCGGATCAATCCCGATGCGTGGCCGGAGATCACTCGCCATCCGTTTCCGCGCATGCGTGATGCGGGACTCCTGGTCACGCTGAACACCGACGATCCCGGCCTGATCGATCTCGACCTCACCCAGGAGTACCTCCTGTCGGCTCAGGCGTTCGGGTACGACTGGAACGACCTGGTGGGCATCGCGCTCAACGGCGTCGATGCGTCCTGGCTCGATGAGTCCGACAAGACCCGGCTGCGGGCTGTGGTCCGGGCCTCGGCGCAGTGATGGGCCACGACCTTCCGTGAGTGGGGACTCACCACTGCTGGTCAACGGGGGCGGTATACGTCACCGCGATGTTGAACCCTGAGCACGATCACGATGTCGGCGTCGTCGTCGATCTCGTACACCACCCGGAAGTCGCCCCGGCGAGCCGACCACAGACCTTCCAGCTCACCGACGAGCGGCTTACCTGCCCGGTATGGATTGTCCGAAAGACTCCCCGACATCAAGGTGATTGCGACATTGCGGATTTTCTCGGGGAGCCGGTTCAGATGTCGTCGGGCCTCGGGGGTGAGCTCGATCCCGTATGCCACGGACGCCTACTTGGCGAGGACGTCGGAGAGTGGTGTCCGTTGGCCGGCCTTGGACTGCGCACGGGACCGTGCGATCGATGCCATGAGCGCGGGATCTCGGGTGATGTCCAGGGTCTCTTCGAGCGAT
>JBKJJS010000388.1:0-4907 GCA_046597895.1 Ilumatobacteraceae bacterium | reverse complement strand
CGCCCCCATGTCGGCACCGGTCACGCAGACGAGGCGGTCGTCGTCGAATCGAAGCGTCGGACCGGACGCGGTGCACTCGAGTCCGGCGGCGGTGTCGTGGTTGCCGACGGCGCGGTTCGCGAGTCGAAACGACAGGGCGTCCATCGGGCCACTAGGTGGCACCCCGACCGACCAGTAGCCGGTGCGACCGGGCACGTCCTGCACGGTCGTCTCGTTTCCCGGCCGAACGACCTCGACGCCGGCCGCGGCGTCCAGCCGGGGCAGGACCGCCAACCCTTGCAGCACCGATGTCACCCGGAAACGACCACACGCACGGGAGTGGGATCGAACCCGTTGCACGGATTGTTGATCTGGGGGCAGTTGGAGATCGCGATGAGGGCGTCGACCTCGGCTCGGAGTTCGACGGCGAGCCCGGGCGCCGAGATCCCGTCGACGATGCCGAGCGTGCCGTCATCAACGACGGGCACGTTCATGAACCAGTTGACGTTGGACACGATGTCGCGCTTGCCCAGGCCCCACGGCGCCAGCGCCGCCAGGAAGTTGTCGACGCACGCGTGCTGGTGGCGAGTGTGGTGGCCGTAGCGCAGCGTGTTGGACTCGGGGCTGCAGGCTCCACCAATCGTGTCGTGGTACTCGCACGTCGAGTCGACGACCTGCAACAGGGGTCGCCCCTCGTTGGTGCGAAGCACGCTGCCGGTGCGCAGGAACAGCGAGCGCTGCGCCGCCACCGTCGCTTGGGCGTCGTACCGCTCGGCCGGATCGTCGGCGACGTAGGCAAGGAAGTCGACGGCCTGGTTTCCCATGAGGTCGACGATCCGCAACGTCTGTCCGGCCCGCACGACGAGCGACCAGGGAGCGCGGGCGGCGACGACCTCGTCGACGATGACCGTCATGCCTCGGCCGCAACGAGGGGATGGCCGAGCAGATAGTCCTCGGTGTTCTCGAAGGCACGACGGCCTTCCGGCGTCGCCGATCGCCACGCATCGTCGTCTTCGGCGGGAGCGCCGCGCCACGCCGTGATCCGGACGGGGGTGCACGACGGGTCGGGGCGATGGTCGAGCACGTGCGGCGTGTTGGCCAAAACAACCAGCGCCGGCAACTCCAAGCGAAGCTCGACGGATGCGCCGGGGCCGGCGCCGCCGGTGGGCACGAGCTCATCGCCAGCGTGCACCCGCACTCCCTTCAGCAGATTCACGCAGGGATGGATGTCGCGCCGGTCGAGGCCGGCTCGAGCCACGCCGAGGTGGAGAAGCCGGCGGGCCGGCGGGTGGGCATCACCGACGGTCGCAGCTCCGGTCGAGGCACCGCAGAACAGATCGTGATGGCCGCTCCCGTCGTGAACGACGGTGGCCAGCACACGGCCCATGTCGGTGAGCAGCAACGAACCCGTTGACAGGTACGCCTGCCACTGCACCTTGGCCGTGTCGGCGACGTTGAGTCGCTCGGGCAGCGCCAGCGCGTTGAACATCAGGAGTTGTACGCACGCCTCGCCGTCGAGGTCGGTGAAGCGCAATCGCGCCCCTCTCGGCAAGAACCGACTGGAGAAACGCCAGCCGTCGAGCGTCTCGTCCCAGAGCACCGCATCGAGCGGAACCACGTCCGGTAGATCGGTGGCCGACGACGCCGGCACGCGGCGCATCGAACGGACCTGCCGACCCTCCTGTGACCGCGCATGGGAACGGGCGGCATGGGGATTGGATGTGTCGGGCTCGGTGGTCGTCATCGGGCCATTTCGGCGTCGGCCAGGGGCGACGTCAGCAGATCTTCGATCTCGTCGCGCAGGTCGAGGAACCTCCGGTCGCGCCGCACCAACGCACCTCGATTGCGCCCGAAAGGAATGTCGATCTCGGCCCGCACGCGTCCCGGTCGTGAGGCGAGGACGTAGACCCGCTGGCTCAGGTAGATCGCCTCCTCGACGTCGTGGGTGACGAGCAGGATGGTGGCGCCGGTCCGGTGCCAGACCTCGAGGAGGAAGTCCTGCATCGACCGCTTGGTCTGGGCGTCGAGCGCGCCGAACGGCTCATCGAGCAACAAGACGTCGGGGGCCGGGGCCAAGGCGCGGGCGATGGCGACCCGCTGGCGCATTCCTCCCGAGAGTTCTTTCGGCAACAACGACCCGTAGGTGGTGAGACCGGTGACCCCCAGGAGTTCATCGATCCGCGCCTCGCGCGTCGCCTTCGGCCACCCCCCGCACTCGAGGGCGAAGGCGACGTTCTGGCGCACGGTCTTCCAGGGGTACAGCGAGTAGGCCTGGAAGACCATGTCACGGTCAGGGCCGGGCCCGATGATGCGTTCGCCGTCGATGGTGACGGTGCCCGACGTCGGCACATCGAGGCCGCCGGCTATGGAGAGCAGCGTGGACTTCCCACACCCCGAGGCGCCGACGATGCTCACGAGCGATCCGTTGGGGACGTCGAGGTCGACGCCGTCGAGAGCCAGCACCGACCCTCGCCGTCCGGTGGCGTAGGACTTGGTCAGACCGCGGATGTGCAGACCGGTCGCGCTCACGTACGCGCCCAGGGCGACGTGCGGTTGCGCATCCACCGCAGGAACAGGTCGCTGGCCGCACCGATGAGCCCGAACACCAACAACAGAGCGAACATCCGGTCGATTCGCCGGAAGCGCTGAGCCCGCACGATGCGGAAGGCCAGGCCGTCGTTGGCGGCGAGCAGTTCGGCGACGACGAGCATCAGCCAGGCTGCGGCCAGATTGATACGGGCGACGTCGAGCATGCCCGGCCACGAGTGAGGCAGGACCACGCGGCGCAACACCGTCCAACGGCCGGCGCCGAGGGTGTACGCAGCGTTGATGAGAGGCGCAGGCACGCCCCGCACGACGTCGCCGACCATGAGGGCGTTGTAGAAGACGGTACCGAGCAGGATCAGCGCGATCTTCGGGGCCTCGTCGATGCCGAGCCAGATGAGAAGGAGGGGTGTGAGCGCCGTCGCCGGGATGTAGCGCAGGAATCCGAACTGCGGTTCGACGAACGCCTCCACGCTGCGGAAGCTGCCGACGGCCAAGCCCACCAACGCCCCGAGGACGAAGCTGGCGGTGTAGCCGATGGCGATGCGCCGTGTGCTGGCGGCCAGGTCGCTGACCAGTTCGCCCGAGCGCCACAGCTCGCGCAAGGCGAGAAGGGTCGCCCCGATGCTCGGGACCGCGAATCCTTCGGACGCCCACACCGTGGCCGCCAGCTGCCACACCACCAGCAACGACACGATGCCGGTGGCCGCCAGCCCGAATCGCAGCCCGGACGGGATCTCTCCCCGGAGCCGCAGGAGGGCAGAGTGCCGTTGTCCCCGCACCTTGCTGCGGCCACCTTCAGCCGGAGGACGGGGTGTAGTTGGCGACGTCGTATGCATCGGAAGCGGCCGCGCCGAGTCCGAGGTGACAACCCCGGCAGATGCCGTTCGAAGAGGCGCCATCACGCCTTGCTCCGCTCGATCCAGTCCAGCGTGAAACGGTCGTCGAACAGATCGTCGAGCGGAGCTTCTGCCTCCGTGAAGCCCGACTTCACCAGGAACGGATTGATCTGTTTGGCCACGAAGGCGAGCGAGGTGGTGTCGGTGCCGGCAGCAAACGCCTTGGCCGCCTGTTCGGCCGTGAACAGCGTCGTGCCTTCAGCCAGCTGCTCGTATTCCTCGACGGTCGTCTCGGCCGCCTCGGCCATGATCTTGGTCGACTCCTCCGGATGATCCTCGAGGTATTGGAGCGTGAGGTACCACGCATCCACCAGCTTCTGCACGGTCTTCGGCTGTTCCTGGATGAGCTTGCGGGACACGACGATGTGGTCGGGAATCGTTCCGGGGAAGTCGGCCGAGCTGAACAGCTCGTGCGATCCAGGACGCTTGAGTGCGGTAAGCCAGAACGGGGCGAACACGCCGACGCAGTCGAACTCGCCATCAGCGAAGCTGGCAGCGGCCGCGTCGGTCGCCAGTCCACGGAAGTCGATGTCGGCCTCGGTCAGGCCAGCCTTCTCGAGCCCTTGGACGAGGAGGAAGTGATCGACGACGCCTGCTTCGGCCGCCACGGTCTTTCCCTTGAGGTCGGCCACCGTCTTGATCGACTCGTCACAGATGATCTTGTCGTTGCCGGTCGAGTTGTCGTTCACGACCACGATCACTTGTTCAGATCCACCGGCGACGCTGGCCATGGTGTCGTTGAGCGTCTGGGTGACACCGTCGAGCTGTCCGCCCGCCATGGCCTCGATCGATGCGAGGTAGTCGGCGAAGAACTTCAGTTCGACGTCGAGTCCGACCTTGTCGAAGATGCCCTTCTGCTCGGCGACGGCCAGCGGAAACCAGCCAGGCCAGGCCGAGTAACCCAACGTGATCGACGAGGAGTCGTCGCCGGCCTCGGTGGTTGAAGACCCGCCGCCGTCACCTCCGCCACAAGCCGCCAGCAGCAGCGAAAGCGACAGTGATGCGGCGACAAGACGAGAACGGCGACGGGACACGCTGAAACCTCCGTGGGGTGGGTGCTGGGGGCACCCTACGAAGGCCCTGTTCCCATCGAATGTCCGTCGAAATAAGGCGGCGTTGCGGCTTCCTTAAGGAGTTCTGACTTTGAGATCGGTCGCCAGGACGTCGAGGGCTTCGGCCTGCCGGCGCACATCCGCCAACCTCGACGGATCCGCCAACAGACCCCGCAGCGAGAGGTCGGCGACGAACGAGGCGATCTCGTCGACCGAATAGTCGCCTCCGGCTTCGCGGCTGCGCCCGGTCAAGCGGATGCCCTCGACCGGCCGGTACCAGTTCTGGACGGCCTCGTCGTTGGCCAGCAGGGTGAGGGCCGCCAGCCGCGGGTCCACGTCCACGAGCTCGCCGTTGCGCGTGCCCTCGGCGATCAGCCGCTCTACGGCGTCGTTCAGCCGTTGTCGCTCCGCCCAATATCGGGAGAACGTGGCC
>JBKJJS010000162.1:0-12438 GCA_046597895.1 Ilumatobacteraceae bacterium | reverse complement strand
CTCCGAGGGGTAGGCCGTGATGGTCTCGCCACTTGCGAGGTAGAGCAGCCGAATCTCCACCGGGCGCTCCCCGAGGGCTTGTTCACACAACCAGGCGTAGAAGTGGACGCCCCCGAGCCGGCGCTGCTCGTACGAGGCGGATGGCGCCCGCCCGGTTTTGTAGTCCGTGACGACGAGTCCGCCGCTGCTCGTGCGTTCGAGCCGATCGATGATGCCGCGGAGCCGCAGCGCGCCCATGTCAGCCTCGAGCCGTAGCTCCAAACCCTCCGGCGCGATGGACGTGGGATCCTCGATGGTGAAGTACCGCTCCACGAGGCGGGTGGCGTCGGCAAGAAGCGCTTCAGCTTCTTCGGTGGACGGGCCGAGCATGAGGTACTCGTCCGACACGGTGATCTCGGCCCACGCCTGTGCAACGAGCGTGAGCGCCAAGCTCACCGTCCGCTCGGGCGCCGGAGCCTGGAACAGCAGTTCGAGCACACGGTGGACGAACGTTCCTTTGGCAGTGTGGATGCTCGCCGGCTCCGGCAGCTTTTCGATGGACGAGAAGCGGAACGCCATCGGACAGGAGGTGAACGATTCCACCCTGGAGGGCGACAGGCTGGTCGGCACGGCGTACATGGAGCGCATCGTAGAGAAGGGGTGTTGCAACGTGGTGTGATCGGTAGTGTCCGGCGCCATGAACGTCGACGAGCAGGCGGTGCTGGCGGTGCTGGCCGCCAACGACGCCTTCTACGCGGCCTTCGAGGCCAGATCCATGGCCGCCATGGACGACACGTGGGAGCACGGTGATGATGTCGTGTGCACCCACCCCGGCTGGCGCACGCTCGTCGGGTGGCGGGCCGTGCGGGCTTCGTGGTCCTCCCTGCTCGCCAATGAGGAGCATCTGCAGTTCATCGTCACAGACGCCCGAGCGGTCGTGCGGTCGGACGTGGCCTACGTCAACGCGTACGAGAACCTGCTGGCCGGCGATGGGCCGCAGGGCTCGATCGCCGTGCTCAACGTATTCGCCCGCCAACTCGACGGCGCGTGGCGGATGGTGGCCCACCACGGGTCGCCCGTATGGCGAGCCGGTTAGTCGTCAGTTTTGGAGCGCCTTGGCCCGACGGCGGCGCCGCCACCACATGGAGAACAGTCGGTCGAGCACGACGCCGATGGCAATGCACGTGATCACCAGCCAGCGGGTCTTGTTCTCCGTGGTGATGAACAAGAAGTCCAGCTTCGTTGTCTGCCCGTTGCGGAAGAACAGGATGACGGCCACCACGACGACTGCCACCAACGCGATCAGCGTGGGGCTGAGGCGTCGGCCACCGCTTTCGGCGCTATGTCCGCCGCCCTTCCATTTGCTGCCCTCCTGCCCTGCGGTTGACTTCGTCGGATCGTTGTTCATCATGTTCGATCACCCCTTCGGTTCGCGTGGCAACCCGAGGAGTCGCTCACCGATGATGTTGCGTTGTACCTGGCTCGTGCCGCCGGCGATCCTTCCCCCGGGTGCGGCCAGCATGCCAGTCGCATCGGCGCCGGTGAGCGATGCTCCGATTCCCGCCAGATCGCCGCGCAGCATCGCCGCTTCGAACGACATCTCGGTGATACCGAGCTTCATCAGTGACGCCGCCGTTGATGCGACCGGACCCTGGCGCGACACCATCGCCTTGTAGGCCTGGCCCTTAGCGAGGAGCGACACGAGTTGCTGGCGGCGGATCGGGTCGAGATCGCGTCCTTCGGCGAGCCTCGCCATGGCGTCCAGTCGGCGTTCGAGGCCGATGACGGCGGTGCCGATGTGGCCCCGTTCACTCGTGAGCACGGCCATTCCGACGCCCCAACCCCCGTGCAGTGGGCCGAGTAGGCAAGTGGCCGGAACCTCGGCGTCGGTGAAGAACACCTCGTCGAATTCGGCGTCGCCCGTCATCTGCTTGAGCGGGCGGGTTTCGATCCCGGGCAATCGCATGTCCAACAGGAAGAACGAGATCCCTTCGTGTTTGGGAGCGTCGATGTTCGTCCGGGCCATCAGGATGCCCCAGTCGCTGTAGCGGCCGCCCGAGCACCAGACCTTCTGACCATTCACGACGAAGTGGTCGCCGTCTCGATCGGCGCGGGTGGTCAACGAACCGAGGTCGCTGCCCGCTCCCGGCTCCGAGAACAACTGGCACCAGACCTGTTCGCCCATCACGGTCGGGCGCAGATGCTGTTGCTGCTGCTCCGGCGTGCCGAACTTCTGGATCGAGCCGCCGGCCAGGACGAGGCCGACCATGTTGAGCACGGGCGGAACGCCGGCGAGCGCGCACTGTTCCATCCATGCCCCGTTGTGGGCGGGGGTGAGACCCTGACCGCCGAACTCGGTGGGCCAGTGGATACCGGCGTATCCGGCGTCGAACAACGTGCGCTGCCAGACCTTGGCCGACGCGATGAGGTCGGGCGGGGTGATGGCGCCGTAGTCGCGCGGCGCCTCGCGCTTGTGTTGGCAAAGCCAGGTATGAGCCTGCTCGGTGAACGCCGCGACTTCGATCACTCGGAGGGCTCGATCACTTGAAGAACGGGAGATACATGGCCGTTTCTTCGGCCAGGTTCATCGGCATCCCGTACCCGTCGCGGTCGTGAATCTGTTCCCAGTGATCTCGCACGTCCTCCACGGTGAGGTCGGCCTTGTAGTAGCCCTGCGTCTCGCCGATGAACACTTGGGCGACCCGCCCGCCGCCGACCGAGAAGATCTCGCCGGACACGTCGCAATCCTCGCTGGCGAGGAACGCCACAATCGGCGAGACGAGGCCCGGATCGAGCTTGTCGCCCAGGTTGCCCATGATGTTTTCTGTCATCCGGGTGAGCGCGAGGGGAGCGATGGCGTTGGCCTTGATGTTGAACCGGGCACCCTCCACCGCGAGCACTCGGGTGAAGCCGACCAAGCCCATCTTTGCCGCGCCGTAGTTCGTCTGGCCGAAGTTTCCGAAGATTCCGGCCGCCGACGACGTGGAGATGATCCGCCCGTAGCCCTGCTCGCGCATCTTGACAAATGCCGGCTGGGTGACGTGGAACGCCCCCTTCAAGTGGACATCGAACACCGGGTTCATGAGACCCGGTTCCATGTTGTGGAACGCCTTGTCGCGCAGGATGCCGGCGTTGTTGATGACGATGTCGACCTTCCCGTAGGCGTCGATGGCCGACTGCACGATGGCGGCGCCGCCCTCGGCCGTGGCCACCGAGTTCGTGTCGGCGACGGCGTCGCCCCCGGCGGCTTTGATCTCGTCGACGACCAGTTGAGCCGCTCCCGCCGAACTCCCCGTGCCGTCGACGGCTCCGCCGAGGTCATTGACCACGACGAGGGCACCGCGAGCGGCGAGAAGGTGGGCATGTTGGCGCCCGAGCCCACCGCCCGCACCGGTGATGATCGCTACCTTGCCGTCGAAACCGACGTCAGCCATGAGGGGTTCCTTGTCGTCAGGGGATGTCGCGGGGAGATGAAACGACGTAGAACCGTAGCGCTGGATCTAGTTGCGTTGCAGCTTCGACAGCAGCCGCAGCAACTCCAGGTACAACCACACGATCGTGACGAGTAGGCCGAGGGCGGCGAACCAGTTCATGAACGAAGGGGCTTGCGACTGCGCACCGCGCTCGATGGTGTCGAAGTTCAGGAGCAGGTTGAACGCGGCCAACCCGGAGGCCAAGACGCTGAATCCGATGCCGAGCCACGAGGGCGAGTTGATGATGGAGATCTCCCCGCCAAACAGATTGACGACGAGTGACACCGCGTAGAAGACCATCAGACCCATGGTGGCGCCGACGATGGCTGACCGAAGCCGCTGGGTGACCTTGATGATGCGGAACCGGTACAGGAGCAACATCGTGGAGAACACCCCGAGCGTGGCGCCGACGGCGGCGAACACGATGCCGTCATGCCACGTCTCGTAGGCGCGGGAGATGGCTCCCACGAAGATGCCTTCGACGACCGCATACATCGGGGCGATGATGGGTGCGAGGTGTGGTTTGCGGCCAGCCACGATGACACCAACGAAGCCGACGAGCACGAGGATGATCGTCCAAGTCGGGAACGACGTGACCTCGCCCTCGCGAACCTTGACGAGACCCCAACCGACGTAGGCGCCGGCGAGGAGCAGCACGAGTAGGCCGAGCGTGGCCTGGATGGTGCCGTTCACGGTCATGATGCCCGCGGGCGGGGCCGTGGTAGCGGGCGCTTCCCATGACCTCGTGGAGAGTTCCGGCGGGGGGAGCGGCTGGGAGCCGCTTGCCCGCTTGAACGCCGCTTCGTTGAGGATCGGGTTGGCCATGGGAGCCGTTGACCTCCTGGTGCGCCGTCGGCGCTTCGTAGGAAACTCTACGGCGCCGCGCTGGGGTTGGCGTGTCAGCGCGGCGCGCCAGCGGGCGAGGCGGCGAGCGACGACGCCTGGGTCTTCAGTGCCTTGTAATCCAGTTTGCCGTTGGCGGCCCGCCCGACGGTCTCGATGGCGAATACCCGCTTGGGCGCCTTGTACGCCGCGAGGTGTTGCTTCATGTGGGCGATGAGTTGCGCCTCGTCGATGACCTGACCAGTTCGGGCCTCCACGAGCGCCGTGATGGCCTCGCCGAAGTGCTCGTCGGGCAGGCCGACGACGGCGGCATCGGCCACGGTGGGGTGGAGCTTGAGCATCTCCTCGACCTCCTCCGGGTACACCTTCTCGCCTCCGGTGTTGATGCACTGGTTGCCACGACCGAGGAGTCTCACCGTGCCGTCGGCATCAACCTCGGCCCAATCACCCGGGATGGAGTAACGCTCCCCGTCGATCACGACAAACGTGGCGGCCGACTTCTCCGCGTCCTTGTAGTAGCCGATAGGAGTACGCCCTCGGGAGGCGACGCGCCCCCGCTCGCCGGAGCCCGGCACGACATCGCGTCCGTCGTCCGTGATGACCCGGGTGTTCTCCCCGAGTTGGAACGTGGCCGTCCGGCCAGCGGAGGTGGCGGAGGTGGCGGAGGTGGTGTTGGTGGCCATGCCGATGGCCTCGGACGAACCGAGGGCGTCGACCATGATGAGGCGCCGGTTGTGGGCGAGAAGCCCTGCCTTCGATTCGGCGCTCCACATCACGCCGCTCGACACGATGACCCGCAGCGACGAGATGTCCCAGCGATCGGGTTCGGCATCGAGCGCGCGCAGGAGCGGTTTGGCGAACGCATCGCCGACGATCGACATCGAGTTGATCGCGTGGGACTGCACGGTGTCGAGGAGTTCCACGGCGTCGAAGTGGCGGCCCTCGAGCGTGTGAACGCTGCCACCGACCATGAGGTTGCTCATGGCGTTGAACAGACCCGTACCGTGCATCAATGGGGCAGCGGGCAGGTTGCGGGGGCCGGGTCCGGTCAGGCGGCCCGAAGCGGTGTGCAGGTCGAGACCGGGTGGAAGTCGCTTGCGGTTGGCCGTGTCGAGCGCTCCGAGCAGGTCGTCCTGACGCCACATCACGCCCTTGGGCATGCCGGTGGTGCCTCCGGTGTACAGCAGGAGGAGATGCTCGCTCGAGCGGCCCCACGGGGCGACGGCGCGGCCGAAGCCGCCGTCGGCCGCTTTCTCGTATGACGTTGCCCATGGTGGGCACGGGCCGCTTCCGTCGTCCACCCAGAGGTACTGGCGCACGCGCGGAACGCGGGCTCGAACGGCATCGATGCGATCGGCGAACGCACCGTGGAACACGACCGACACCACGTCGGCGTTGTCCCAGAGATACGCCAACTCGTCAGGGCCGTACCGATAGTTCGTGTTGACCGGGGCGAGGCCCGCTTTGAAGCAGGCGAATACGCTCTCGATGTACTCGTTGGAGTTGTAGAGGTACTGGGCGACCTTGTCCTGTTCGCGTGCTCCGGCGGCGAGGTGCGCGGCGGCGATGCCATCCGCCCTGCGGTCCAGAGCGGCCCAGGTCACGGCCCGGCCGCCTTGCACGAGTGCCGGAGCGTCCGGGATGGCCGACGCGACGCGCTCCCAGAGGTCGGCGAACGTCCACCCGGCGGTCATGGCGGCGACGCTAGCGACTTGCCCGGAGTCAGTGTGTGTGGGGCTTCAGTGAGTCGGCCACGGACGGCGCGCCCTCGGACATCCAGTTCCGCGTGGAGAGATAGGCGCGCTCGATGAGCGCAGCGGAACTACTGAAGTCCATCGGGGCCACATCAAGCGGACACAGGGGCGGCACGACGTGGAGCGCACACGCTCCTGAGTAGCGCAGCACGTCGTGCCAGAGGCGTTGCTGGACAAGCACGCCGAGGGCTTGGAGCACCATGCCGAGTGCACTGGTGGGCGGCTTGTTCAGCGCGCAGGGTGTTCCGCACGGCAACACGTACACGGTGTGAGCGCCGCCGAGGACGGGGTGACTCAGGGGCGTGTTGTCCGCCACACCACCGTCCATGTACGTGCGGCCCTCGATCGTGACTGGCGGGAAGACGCCGGGAATCGAGGCGCTGGCGACGACGGCTTCCAGCGTCGGCCCGCGCTCGAGCACAACTTCCGCCCCGGTGCGCACCTCGGTGACCACGACCGCGATGGGGATCGTGGAGAGTTCCAGCCGCTCGTACGGAAGGTTGTCCTTGACGAGCCTGCGGAGCCCGTCGGGCGGCACCAAGTAGTTGCGACGTCCCATGAAGCCCATGAGGCCGCCGAACGGGCGGGTCGGGAAAATGTCCGAGCGGGAAATCTTCAGCCAGAGGCGTTCGAGTTCCTGCACTCCGACATCGGTCGGCTTACCGGCGAGGAACGCCGCGTTGATCGCACCGACCGAGGTACCGATCACCGACGTCGGGCGGATGCCCGCTTCGAACAAGGCCTTGAGCATTCCGACCTGTACCGCGCCGAGGCTGGCCCCTCCCGAGAGCACGAACGCCGTTGTCATCCCTGCAACTTCGCACGTTGCCAGCGAGTGCGCAACGACTTCGTTCCCGACCACCCGCTCAGGCCCGCCGAGGACCGGCAACCGTGGGACGCAAAACCGTGGCGAACACGGGGACCGGGGCGCGTAGCTTGCGCCGATGGAGCCACGTGACTGGGACGCCATCATCAGGCCGCATGTGGCGGGGCGTCAGGTACGCCGGATGCGCCACGTTCTTCGATCCGTCCGTCACCATCCGCCATGAGATGCAGTCGGCCGCTCGTCGAGTCGACGAACTCCTGCGAGCCGAGGTGGGGTTCCGCGGCGCCTTCACCATTGACGGCGTGGCGACCGCCCAGGGGTTCTTGCCGGCCGAGCTCAACCCTCGCAACGGCGCCGGGCTTGTGGCCGCCGAACGTGAATTCCGCGAGGCGACGATCGATGAAATTTCCGACGTGACGATGACGGTCGGACCAGCGCTTGGTGGATCGAGGAGATGACGCGTCAGGGCGTCGATAGGCCGACGAAACGCGTCATCTCGCCAGCCGATGGTGGTTCGCGTACGCTCCGGCGTTGATGGACTTCGTGCTGCCGGCCGAGGACGACCCGCGCCGGCTGGCCGTACGCGACTGGATCCGCGCCCATCCCAACCCGACGAGCGGTGAGCTTGCGGAGGCCGGGTACGTGGCGCCGCACTGGCCTCGCCCGTACGGCATCGACGCCGACCCGATCCACCAACTCATCGTCGACGACGAGTTGACGAGGGCCGACGTGGTCCGACCAGTGAATCCCATCGGTATCGGGTGGGCCGGGCCGACCATCCTGTACGGCGGGACACCTGCCCAGCAGCGCCGCTACCTGATGCCGCTCCTGGCCGCCAAGGAGTACTGGTGCCAGCTGTTCTCCGAGCCCGGCGCAGGATCGGACCTCGCCAACCTCGGCACCAGGGCCGTTCGGGACGGTGACGAGTTCGTGGTGAACGGGCAGAAGATCTGGACGTCGGGCGCGCAGTACGCCAAGTTCGGTATCCTCATCGCCCGGACGGACCCTGACGTGGCGAAGCACAAGGGCGTCTCGTACTTCATCTGCCCGATGGACGCGCCCGGCATCGAGATCCGCCCGATCACGGAGATGACGGGCGGGCACACGTTCAACGAGGTGTTCTTCACCGACGTTCGACTTCCCGTCGAGAACCTCGTCGGCGACCTGAACGACGGATGGCGGTTGGCGAAGGTGACGTTGGGCAACGAGCGCATTTCGCTGTCGAGCGGCGGTGTCCTGTGGGGCAACGGCCCGACTGCTCTCGACATGCTCGATGCCGCCCGGCAGTTCGGCCCCGTGACGGATCCGACGATGCGCCAGCGCCTCGCCGGGGTGTTCATCGAACACACGATTCTCGACCTCATCCGGTGGCGCACGCTGACGGCGAGGCTGAAGGGGGAGCAACCCGGCCCCGAGGCCAGCATCCGCAAGATCCTGGCCGACGAACACGGCCAGCACGTGATGGCCGTGGCGCGCGACCTGCTCGGCGCCGAGGGGATGTTGAGCCATGTGGGGGCGTTCGTGCCAGGCACCAATACGTCGAACCTCGGGCCCGGAAAGCCACCGGCCGATCTACGACACGCCGCTTGGTACGACGGCTACCTGTTCTCGATGGCGCTCACGATCGGCGGTGGAACCGGCGAGGTACAGCGCAACATCGTGGCCGAACGAGTGCTCGGCCTGCCCCACGACATCGATGGTGAGGCGGGCAGGTCGTGGGCCGAGAATCGTGCGGCACGCGTGGCGGGCTCGTGATGGAGACGGTCCGCCTCGAGCGCCGTGGCGATGTCTTGGTGTGCACGATCGACCGGCCCGGCTCGGACTTCAACGCCATCGACGCGCAACTGCACGACGATCTCGGCGAGTTGATGCGATCGTTGAAACGGGAACGATCGGCTCGCGCCATTCTCCTGACCGGATCCAAGAAGGCGTTCACGGCCGGTGGCGACAGGGCCTGGTTCCGCGAGCTCACTTCCATCGATCGGCTCGATGTGTTGCGGCGCGACGCCAAGCAACTCATCTGGGACCTCCTCGATGTCGAGCAACCCATCGTGGCGGCGCTGAACGGGCCCGCCGTGGGCCTCGGGGCGTCGATCGCCCTCCTCTGCGACGTGGTCGTCATGGCGGACAACGCCACCATCGCCGACCCCCACGTACGCGTCGGAATCGTCGCCGGCGATGGGGGCGCGGCGATCTGGCCGCTCCTCGTCGGACCGCTGGCCGCCAAGCGCTACCTGCTCACGGGCGACGCGGTTTGCGCGACTGAGGCGTTGGCGATGGGCGTGGCCGCCGAAGTGACCACGCCCGACCAGTTGACGGACCGCGCGATGGCGTGGGCCCGTCGGTTGGCCGAAGGTGCTCCGCTGGCGATCAGGGCCACCAAACTGGCCGTGAACCAACAGGTAAAGCTGGCGCTGCTCACCTCGTTCGACTACTCGACCGCGGCCGAGATCACCACGTTCCTGTCGGCAGACCACGCCGAGGCGCTCGACGCGAGCGATGAGCGCCGCCCACCCCGATTCGAAGGGAAGTAGCCACATGGACGCGATCGGGGCCATAGAGGCCATCATGACCACGCGGGCCATCCGCAGGTACACGGACGAGCCCGTGAGCGACGACGACGTACTCACCTGTCTTCGGGCCGCCCAGCAGGCGCCGACCGGGGGCAACGTCCAGCCCGTCCAGTACGTGGTGGTGACCGATCCGGATCGGCGGGCTCGACTCGCCCACTGGTACCGCACTGCGTTCGACCGGTACGAGGTCACGCTGCCGGAGCCGTCGGCGTTCAAACGGCCCGAGGATGCGGACAGTTGGCGCCGCTCCCGCCACTCCTCCCGCCATCTCGCCGACCACCTCGGCGACGCTCCCGTCATCGTGCTGTTCCTGCTCCCCATCATCGAGTGGACCCCTCGGGATGCACAGGGCGAGATGGACATCGGGCCGTTGTACGCCTCGGCGTACCCGGCCGTGCAGAACTTCTGCGTTGCCGCGAGGGCACTCGGTATCGGTACTGCACTCACGACCGTCGTGCGTATCCACACCGCTGAGGTCTTCACCGATCTCGGCATTCCGGCGGGCTATGAGATTGTGGCGCTCGTCCCGATGGGCCGCCCGGCCGGGAACTTCGGCGTCGCCTACCGCAAACCGGTCGAGGCCGTCACCCACTGGAACGAGTGGGGCTCGAAACGGCGCTGATCGTCATGCGGCGCGAGAATGCGGCCATGAGCCTCCAGTACGTTCTTGTCGACCGAGTCGGCGACATCGTCACCATCACGTTGAATCGGCCGGAGAAGCGCAATGCGCTGGCCCTCGACATGATGCTGGAGCTGACGGCGGCATTCCAGGAGGCTGGTGACTCCGATGCGCTCGGGGTGGTCCTCGCCGCCAACGGCCCGGTGTTCTCGGCCGGACACAACTTCGCCGACATGGCCGGAGCATCGCTGACATTGGCCCGGCGGTTGTTCGAGGTGTGCACGGTGATGATGGACACCATCCAAGCCATCCCGCAGCCGGTGTGTGCCAAGGTCCACGCGCTGGCTACCGCAGCGGGGTGCCAGCTCGTGGCCACGTGCGACCTGGCCGTCGCCGCGGACACCGCGGGGTTCGCTATTCCCGGTGGCAAGGGTGGGTTGTTCTGCCACACCCCGCTCGTTGCTGTCGGTCGCAGCATCGGCCGCAAGCGGGCGCTCGAAATGGCGATGACCGGTGACCCCATCGACGCTCGCACCGCGGCGGACTGGGGGCTCATCAACCGGGCGGTGCCGTCCGACGATCTCGATGCCGCGGTCCTCGACCTCATCACGCGCGCCACGCGCGGCAGTTCCGAGTCCAAAGCGCTCGGGAAGCACGGCTTCTACGCCCAGATCGACCTGGACCAACCAAAGGCGTACAAGTACGCCGTCGAGGTGATGGCAGCGGCGGCAGTCACCCCGGATGCCCAGGAGGGCATCGCCTCGTTCCTCGAGAAGCGCAAGCCGGTGTTCGGGACGCGGGCGTGACGTCAGCATTCCTCGCCGCGGTGGACGCCGCGGCGGTCGTCGCCAGGGTGAATGCCGACGAGTCGGAGTCGAGCCGACGGCTCTCTCCGGAGACGGTCGACGCGGTGCGGACGACGGGCGTGTTCCGCAGTTACGTCCCTGGGGTGTATGGCGGTCCAGAACTCGATCCGCTCACGGTGAGCGTCGCCCTCGAGCGGCTCGCCGCGGCGGACGGGGCGGCCGGGTGGTGCGCCATGATCGCCGCCACCACGACGTCGATCGCCGGCCTTCTCCCCCCCGATGGCGCTCGCGAAGTGTTCGGCGACCCGGCCTCGATTAGCGGCGGCGCGTATGCCCCGAGCGGCCGGGCGACGACGGTCAATGGGGGTTATCGGCTGAGCGGTCGGTGGAGTTGGGGGAGTGGCACGGACCACTGCGACTGGATCACCGGGGGTGCCACCACCGACGCCGGTGAGACCCGCCTGTTCTTCATCCCTGCCCGCGACGTGACCCTCCACGACACGTGGTACTCGTCGGGTCTCTGCGGTACGGCGAGCGGCGACTTCAGCGTCGACGACGTCGCCGTGCCGGCCGACCGCACGATGCGCCCGGGGTATGGGCCCCGCCATGTCGACAACCCGGTCGCCCGATTCCCGATGTTCAACCTGCTTGCCTCGGGCGTGGCAAGCGTGTGCCTCGGGATCGCCCAGCGGGCGGTCGACGAGATCGTGGCCTTGGCGCAAGGCAAGATGCCCACGTTCGCCTCCAAGACGCTGGCCCACCAGCAGATCGCTCAGATCGAGATCGCCAAAGCGGCGGCCTGTGTCGGTGCGGCTCGGGCATATCTGCACGCCGAGTTGGCGACGGCGTGGGACGAGGTCCAACGAGCGGAGAAGCCGACGATCGCCCGCCGGGCGGCGATTCGATCGGCGTGCACACACGCGGCCGAGGAGTCGGCGCGGGCCGTCGATCTCGCCTATCACCTCGGTGGTGGATCGTCGGTCTACCGCGCCAATCCACTACAGCGGTGCTTCCGCGATATCCATACGGCGACGCAGCACTTGATGGTGGGCCGACGCGTCTACGAAACGGTCGGACGCGTGATGCTCGGGCTCGACGCCGACACCACGACCCTGTGACAACGACGTCGTGACGGCGCCGGACGTGCGCGCCGGGCCGTCGGCGTGCTAACGAATCGTCCATGAGCCGACCGTTTCGTTTTGCCGTTCAGAGCTTCAACGCCGATTCGCCCCAGGCCTGGCGCGATCGGGCGAAGAAGGTGGAGGACCTTGGCTACTCCGCGCTGCACCTCGCTGACCACTACATCGGCAACGGCCCGCAACTCGTCAAGACGAATCATCCGATGCAGGGCCTCGCCTCGATCCCCGCCATGACCGTGGCGGCCGAAGCAACGTCCACGCTCAAGATCGGCTGCCGCGTCTTCTGCGTGGACTACCACGTACCGGCTGTGCTTGTGAAGAACGCCATGACCATCGACTGGTTCAGCGGCGGCCGCCTGGAGTTCGGGCTCGGCGCCGGGTGGCTGGCTGGCGAGTACGAGGCCATGGGTGTTCCGCTCGACCCAC
>JBKJJS010000009.1:0-11860 GCA_046597895.1 Ilumatobacteraceae bacterium | reverse complement strand
ATCCCATCGCCTGTGCAGCGAGGCGTGAGTGCGGTCCCCTTGCGCCACTGTGTTCCGCGTGGACTGCATCGACATGTACCTGGCCGGCGCGCTGCGTGATGTCGGCGCTGTCGCCGGGACGCATCTCGACCACGTCGACGAACCCCAGGCCGCGAAGAAGCGATGTCGAGCCCGCCGGGAGAAGGATCCGGGGTTTGGCATCAGCGATGCGACGCAGCGAGGGACGATGAAAGTGATCCATGTGAAGATGCGAGATCGCCACGACGTCGACGGCTTCGAGCGTCGGTGTCGGTCGGCGGCGCCGGAGATGGGCCAACGAGGCCGTCAGCGCCGGATCGGTGAGAAGACGAACACCGTCGATTTCGACGAGGACGGTTGCGTGACCGATCCAGGTGACAGTGAACGGATGCGCACTGTTCACGTCGATGCTCCGGCGGGGAGAGCGGCCGCGAGTCCGTTGCCGAGTCGCCCAGCCTGTTGATCGGCAAACACACCGTGAGATCGGTCGTAGAGGACCACGATCAGCGTGAGCAGCCCGACGAGGAACAGTGTCGTGGGAATTGGCGTCTTCCCTTCACCCGCTCCCGCGATCGCCGCCGTCGCGCTCAGAACGGCCACGTTGGCGATCGCCATCCACATGAATTGGACCATGGTATTCCGCCAACTCGTCCCACGGCGGGCGAGCCATTGGCTCAACACGGTGTTCACGGCAATGACGTAGGCGATGACAAGCACTATCGCGACGAGCGGAGTGTCCGCGCCGGGCAGGATGTGGACGAAAATGATCGAGACCAAAGAGACCAGGATGATCTTCTCGGCGAACGCCCAACCGAAGAACGCTTGGGGACGGGCCAGCTTCCTCGGCGCCCGCCACCCCATGAACTCGGCCTGATGGTCGGCGTCGAGTGTTGTTGGCCAGGCTGCTGGTGAGAGTCGTCGGGGGGCGATGGCCAGGCAGCCGACCAGTGCGAGCGCGCCAACCACCAACAACCCGGCGACGATGGGACGGCCGGTGATTGCCGGCCACCATCTACCCCCGGGCTCCCCGCCGAACAATTTCTCCTTCACGACGTCCGTGAGGTCGAGGCGAGCTACATGGATCCACCACTCCTGGGGCAGTTTGATCACCACCCAGATGAATGCCGCCGTGACGTATGTCTGGCGGGCCGAGAGCCGATTTGGATCCCGCCTGACCTTGTACAGTTCGATCGCGATGAAGTAGTACTCGAAGGTGTTCGGGAAGATGAACAACACCCAATCCGTCGACGTATATTCGAATATCGTGACGCCGACAAGTCGGTAGTACCAGAGAAGGCGACCGACGATGAAGTCGGGGCCCCCTGCCCAGTTCCGGATCGTTGACAGGTACGCGAGCGTGAGGTAATAGACGTCTAATGCCTTGTCATATGTTTGGTAGCCGGCCAAGTCATGTGAAGTGAATTTCTCGAAAATAGTCTGGTCAGCGGCATCGATCACGAGGCTGCCCAAGATCGCCGGTAGGGGATAACGGGAAAGAAACAACGGCACGATCAGCCGGGCCAGCACAACCCCCGCGATGATGAGGTCATCTCGCATCGAACGGTATCCTAGGGGCAACACAGACCGGGCTGTTTGTCGATGGCCGGCTTGTCACCGTGTTACGCGACAACCCCGGCTTCCGCCACCGCCGACTTGCCACCATGACCCAACGCTTGCGCCATCGACCCCACCACCCTCACCCTCACCCTCACCCACGAACAGCGGCCCTACACACTGCCGCATGCCCAGCGTTCGGAGAGCCACAAATCGCACGGCCAATGGAACTACACGACCGTTCTAACACTCCCGCAGTGAGCCCTCATACGAACCTCGACAACATGACGGATCAAAGGGTCAACAACGCCTTCAGGAACAAGCTCGAAGGACCCAAGGCACTTGATGCTCATCCAGGACGAAGCACGTGCTATCACGGTCGCCGCTTTCGCGTCGGCACGGTGGGTTCCAACGGTCAGGGCCGACGATGCAATCGAGACCGGCGTTCAAGAAATGTACTTTCGACGTATTGGATACCGCGCCCGTGCGCAGGACAGATGAATGAGACATGATCAACCGAGAGGCAATCAATCCGGAAGATCGCCGTATCGGGAAAGACCGCACGCGCGGCGGCGTTGAGGGCGTGGGCGCTGGCGCGGTTTCGCCCGAAGAGCTTCTCGACGATCACCCGCGCCCCGTCGGCGCCGCGTGATGAATCGAGGTTGGCGATGACCTGGCCGGAGAGATCCGACGGAACCGCCAAAGTAGTGCAGCGGATGTTCGGCGTCGCCGACTTCATGGGTTCCGCGCCCACAGCTACTTGCCACTCTCGAGGTGCCCGCCGAAGCCGAAACGCATGGCCGAGAGGACCTTGTCGGCAAAGTCCGCCTCACCCCGTGACGAGAAGCGGGTGTAGAGCGCGGCGGTCAGCACCGGGGCCGGCACCGAGACGTCGATGGCGGCGATGCTCGTCCATCGACCCTCCCCCGAATCCGAGACCCGGCCCTCGAAGTCGACGAGGTCCGGGCTCTGATCGAAGGCCTGGGCTGTCAGATCGAGCAGCCACGACGCGACCACGCTGCCGCGACGCCACAACTCGGTGATGGCCGGCAGGTCGAGCCGGTATTGGTAGAACTCAGGGTTACGGAGGGGCGACGTCTCGGCGTCGATCTCACGTTGCTCGAAGCCGGCGCTCGCGTGACGGAGAATGTTCAGGCCCTCTGCGTAGGCGGCCATGAGGCCGTACTCGATGCCGTTGTGGACCATCTTGACGAAGTGCCCCGAACCGGACGGTCCGCAGTGGAGGTAGCCCTGCTCGGCCCGCGTTGGTTCGCCCGTCCGGCCGGCGGGGCGAGGGGCCGCCTCGACGCCGGGCGCCAAGGCCAGGAACAGCGGGTCGAGGCGTTCGAAGGCGTCGTCGGGGCCGCCGATCATCAGGCAGTAGCCACGTTCGAGCCCGAAGACCCCTCCGCTCGTACCGCAGTCGACGTAGTCGATGCCCTGAGGCCCCAGTTCCTTCGAACGGCGGATGTCGTCGTGATAGTAGGAATTGCCACCGTCGACGATTGTGTCACCGACGGACAGCAACGGAACGAGTTGATCGAGGGTCGCGTCCACCGATGCGGCGGGCACCATCAGCCACACGGTCCGGGGTGCCGGCAACCGGGAGACGAGATCCTCGAGTGACGTGGCGCCCAGGCTGATCGCCCCGTCCGCGACCAACTCATCGACCTTTGAGGCGGTGCGGGCGTAACCGATCACCGCGTGCCCAGCGCTCAACCATCGTCGCGACATGTTGGCGCCCATCCTGCCGAGCCCGATCAGTCCCAGTTGCACGTCACTCACTCTCTCTCGCGTCGGCCGCCTCAGCCGCGTCCGTGCTCGTCAAGAGGCTCTGCGCGCCGACTGCGGCGAGGGCATACACGCCGTGGCGCATCAGGCGATTGCCTCTGGAGAGCGCGCCGTACAGCGCAAGGGCGGTCCATGTCGCGCTCATGGGTCGGAGGGCACCTTGTTGGGCCGCAGCACATCGAGACGATGGCGGTACTCATCGCCGTCGATCTCTCCGGCGGCCAGCCGCTCGGCGAGAATCTGCTCGGCTGAGGGTGAGCCGCTCCCGTCGCGCCGCGACCGGTTCGGGGAGCGGACGAATGCCATCACTGCCCAGATGACAAATCCCCAGAACGCCACCATTCCGATCATCATCAGCGCCCAGTTCCACCCCGACCAACTGTCGTTCCAATTCCAGTGCATGGCTTGACCTCCTTGAGTCCCCTCCATCGGGCCACATCCGTCCGAGTCCGCGCATCGGTAGAAGCCACGGATCCCGGCTGCGGTGCACTACTGGGGCCCCGGTCCAAAGCTACATGGCTGTGGGGACGTGGGGCTTATGCCGGGTCAGCTGGATGGGCGTCGTGCGCTGCGGGGACAGGGCTTCCGAACGCCGCTTTGATCCGATCGATGGTGAGGTCATCGAGGTTGGCGTACACGAGGTCGGCGCCAGTGAACCGTCCGGCCTCGGCCACGAGCGCGTTCCGATCGAGGTCCTCCACGAGCAACGCGAGAGTCGCTGTACCGGGCTTGACCGCCTCCTTGAACCAGGTGACCCACTCGTCCGGGATACCGAGATCAACCGCTTTGGCGGTGACCGCGCCCGCGCCGGCACCGACGGCCAATCCAGCGATCCAGCCAACCGGTCCGCCGAGGACGAGCCCGAAGAGTCCGGCCCACATCGCTCCCGAGAGAGCCGAGCGGCCGGACGTCGGGTCGATCGTCTCGTGCACGACTGTCTTGCCGGCGTCGTCTTTGACAACGGTGACGGCGTCCTTGATCTTCAGCTGGCCGGCGGCGGCGAGGCCGCCCGCGGCGATGAGGAACTCCTGGGCGCGAAAGAGGGTTTCGAACGAGATCCCCACCAAGGTCTGGGGAGTTTCCTGCTGATCCGATCGGTGCATGTTGTGCATAGTGACAGGATCAGCGGCGTCAGCGGCATCCATGGACGGCGACACCCTGACCCTCCTCGCACTCGCCGGGCTCATGGCCCGCTTCGATCGCTCTCAGTAACTGGCCGCAGGCCGGTTCCGGGTGCGCCACGGATGGCCCCGCTGCCCTCGACTGCGATGCTGCCATGGTGCACTGATTCGAGGAGGCCCTGATGAGCAAGATGACCATGGAGGCGACGGCGAACGGCAGTGGGCCGGCCCGAGCCAACGCGGTCGCCGGATTGGAGGCCGTCGGGATCACCAAGTCATACCGGCGCGGGGTCTGGCCCCGGCGGCGCTCCGTTTCGGTGTTGAGAGGCGCCGATCTGGCGGTCGGCGCCGGCGAGGTGGTTGGCTTGGTCGGCGAGAACGGTTCAGGCAAGAGCACGCTCATGAAGATCCTGGTCGGCGCGTTGGCGGCGGACGCCGGTCGGGTACAGGTGTCCGGCCGCGTCGGGTATTGCCCACAGGAGCCAGTGCTGTATGAGCGGCTCACATGCGATGAGCACTTCGAGTTGTTCGGGGTCGCCTACGGCATGGAGGTGGAGGCGGTGGCGGCCAGCGCCGACGGCCTGTACACCACGCTCGGGTTCGACCGCTGGCGCGACGTTCGCGTCGAGGAACTGTCGGGCGGCACCAGAGCCAAGCTGAACCTCGCCCTTGCGCTCCTCGCGGACCCCGAGGTGCTGCTCCTCGATGAACCGTACGCCGGTTTCGACTGGGATACCTACCAGCGGTTCTGGGACATCACCGCGGCGCGTCGGGCTTCCGGGAGCAGCGTGTTGGTGATCAGCCACTTCGTCAGCGACGAGCAGCGGTTCGATCGGATTGTGGAACTGCGTGACGGCCGGACCGTGACGCGATGAGTTCGATGGCGACCCTTGTCGGCCGCCGGGCCGTCCTCGACTACTCCCGTCGGCCCCTCAACCTCGTGTTGCTCGTCGCCGTCCCGGTCGTGGTCGTGGTCGTGTGGGGCGGCACGATGGCGGACTTCGCCAAGCTGTTCGGGGGAACCGGTGACCGCAGCCAGATCGAGGCCGCCACCGCTGGTTGGGCGGCTGCCGCGCTGGCCGGTCTGGCCGGGTTCTTTCAGGTCACCGGATCGCGATCGGCTGATCGGCGCCTCGCCACGGCCGGGAAGCGAACGGCCGCCGTCGTTGCCGGCCGTCTGGGCGCGGCGTTCGCGCTCTCTCTCGTCGCCGCGACAGGAGGCCTCGTCGCGCTGGCGGCACGGGCCGGGATCACCGACCCACCGCGGGCGGTGGTGGTGACCGCATTGATCGCTGTCATCTACCTCGCGCTGGGGGTCCTGGTCGGGACGGTCGTGCGGTCCGAGATGAACGGGGCGCTGATGATCACGTTGGTCTGGGTGTTCGACGTGTTCTTCGGACCTGCCTTGTTATCCGGCTCCGCCCCCGTGACCCGATGGTTCCCGATGCACTTCCCGACCTTGGTGCTGACCGGGCAGGCCAGCGGTCACGCCGGCCCACTCGGCGATGTCGGGTGGGCCATCGCGTGGGCGGCGGGGCTGTCGACCCTCGCCGTGTTCCGTCTGGCCGCGTCGATCCGTCCCTCACCAACGCCAGGCGACCTCGCCGTCGTGGCGAGGGCCATGCCCCAAGGAGCGTCCGCCCCGACGATCGGGCCGCGGCTAGCTGCCTCTCCTTCGCCGGTCGCGGTGCCGGCCACCGTGCTGCCCGCCACCGCGCCCCGACGGGCCGTGGCGCTGGGCGATGCCTCCGTCGCCACGCGCGTCCGAGCCGTGTTGCGGGCAGGGGCGCGCGAGTACCGCCGCAACCGAGTGTTGTGGGCGCTGCTGATCGTCGTCCCGGCCGTCTTCGTCGGCCTGGCCATCAGCGTGACGCTCGACCAACCCGGGCCGATCGGCCTCGTCGAAGGGACCCGACATTTCACCGCGATGGTGTCCCAACGGCGCATGCACGCCGTCACCATGGCACCGGTCGCCTCGGCCTTCCTCGCCGGTATCACCGGACTCTTCGTGATCACCGGCTCCGCCGGCGGTGACCGCCGACTCGTGCTCGCCGGATTCCGGCCCGTCGAGGTGCTCGCCGGTCGCCTCGGGGTGATCGGCGCCGCGACGGTGCTCGCCACCGCGGTTGCCGTCATCACCTCCGGCCTGTGGTACGCGCCGGGCCAGTGGGTGGTCTTCGCAGCCGCCAACCTGCTCATCGCCCTCACCTACGCCATGGTCGGCGTGCTCGTCGGACCACTCACCGGCCGCCTCGGCGGCCTCTACCTGATCCTCGTGCTCGCGTTCATCGACGTGGGTCTCGCCCAGAGCGTCATGTTCCCTGCCGGCCCCCCAGCCTGGGGTGCGTTCCTGCCCGCTCGCGGCGCCTCGCGGATGTTGATCGACGGGGCCTTCACCCGCCGCTTCGATCAGGTCGGCTACCTGCTGCTCGGTCTGGCCTGGTTGGCGGCGTTCACGACCGCCACCGCCGTGGTGTTCCGACGCCGTACCGGACGGTGCGGCGGCAAGCTGGCTGGCAGTCAGCGGTAATGGCGACACCACCGGACGGAGCCCCAGCGCCGCCGCCGCCACGGGCCAGCTCGACGCGCCGCTGGTTGGCAGCAGGCGATCATGCCAGCCGTCGACGCGTCCGCACCTCTTCGAGATCCGGACCGTGGGTGCTGACGGCACGATCCGACAACCTGTGTCGGCCGTCGTGGAGTGTCTCGATGGTCAGGTCTCATGAGGACTCTGCGGACGGTCTCGCCGGTTGCGGGGTGGGGACGATGACGAGTGGGACATGGGCGTGATGGGCGAGAGAGGCGCTGACCGAGCCGAGCAACGCGCCAACAATTCGGCCGTGACCGCCGGCGCCGACGACGAGGAGATCGGCCGCCGCGGCACACAAACAGTCGCTGGGGTCCCCGTGCGCGACCTCGCCGACGAGCTCGACGCCGGGGTCGCGTGGGAGTGCTGCCATTCGGGCGAGCTCGTGTCGGAGGAAAGCACGGGCGCCGGAGTCGTCGTCCGGGTCGACCATTGCGGTCCCGCTCCTTGCGGGCGAGGGCTGCCACGCGTGGACGAGGGTGACGGTGTCGCCCGACCGTGCGTGGTCGATCGCCCAGCGCACGGCGGCGTGGGACGCGATCGAGCCGTCGATGCCGACGCAAATGCGCTCAGGGCTGTGGTACTGGGTGCAGGTCATGGCTGGCGCTCCAGATGCAGGCGCTTGAGGGTGGCGGAGTTGATGATGACCGACAGGCTCGAGAGGGCCATCGCCGCGGCGGCGATCATCGGGTTGAGGAGGCCGGCGGCGGCGATCGGGATGGCCGCGGCGTTGTAGGCGAACGCCCAGAACAGGTTCTGACGGATCTTGCGCATCGTGACCCGGCTCAGGCGAATGGCCACGGCCACGTCGCGCACGTCATCGCGGATCAGGATCAGACCGCCGGTCTCCTTGGCCACGTCCGATCCCGATCCGATGGCGATACCGATGTTCGCGGTGGCCAGTGCCGGTGCGTCGTTGACGCCGTCACCAACCATCGCGACAATCTGACCGGCATCACGAAGCTGCTGGATCTCATGAGCTTTCTCGCCGGGCAGCACGTTGGCGATCACCCGGTCGATGCCGACCTGTCGGGCGATCGCCTGCGCGGTCTGCTCGTTGTCGCCGGTGAGCATCACGACTTGCACCCGTTCCTTGCGGAGCGCGGCGACCGCCTCGGCCGCGCCGTCCTTGATCGTGTCAGCCACAGCGATGATCCCGGCGAGACGCTCGTCGATGGCGACGAGCATGGCCGTCTTGCCGTCACGCTCGAACGTTTGGAGCCAACCCTCGACATCGGCGGGGACGTCGACGTGTTCACCGGCCATGTGGCGCCGGTTGCCGAGCAGCACGACCGATCCCCCGGCGACGACCCTGACGCCGCAACCAGGGGTCGACGAGAAATCCGAGATCTCGGGGGCTGGTCTCCCGGCCATGGCCGCCCGCCGGACGATCGCCTGGCCCAGCGGGTGTTCACTGCGCTGCTCAGCCGCGGCGGCCAGCGCGATCAGGGCCTCGGGCTCGAGCCGCTCGCCGTCGGCGTCACCCAATGGGACGATGTCGGTGACCGCCGGCTCACCACGGGTCAGGGTGCCGGTCTTGTCGAACACGACCGTGGTCAGCCGTAACGCCTGTTCGAGGTACTCGGCACCGCGGATGAGGATGCCCGCCTCGGCACCCTTGCCGACCCCGACCATCAGCGCCGCCGGGGTGGCGATGCCCAGCGCGCACGGGCAGGCGATGATCAGCACCGCGATGAACGAGAGCACTGCCTGGGGGAGATCCCCGCCGATCCACCAGCCGACGAAACTGCCGAACGCCACGATCACCACGGCCGGGACGAAGTAGGCGGTGACCCGGTCAGCGACCCGCTGGATCTGCGACGAGGAGCTTTGGGCCTGCTCGACGAGGGCGATTATTTGGCTGAGCGCGGTGTCCCGTCCGACCCTCGTGGCCCGGAACCGGAACGATCCCGTCGTGTTGACAGTCCCACCGATCACCGCGTCGCCCGGCTGCTTGCCGACCGGCATGCTCTCGCCGGTGAGCATCTTCTCGTCCACCGACGAGGCCCCGTCGATGACCTCGCCGTCCGTGGCGATCTTCTCGCCGGGCCGCACGATGATCATGTCGTCGAGCTCGAGGGTGTCGGCGGGCACCTCCATCTCCTGCCCGTCGCGTACGACGAGCGCAGTGGCCGGGCGCAGGTCGAGGAGCTTGCGCACGGCCGCGGAACTCTTGCGCTTGATGATGTCCTCCATGTACTTCCCGAGGAGGACGAACGCGATGATGATGGCCGAAACCTCGAAGTAGACGTCGCGTTCACCGACCTCTACCGGGAGGATGTCGGGAGCGAACACCACGATGACGCTGTAGAGGTAGGCGACCGAGGTGCCGAGGGCGACGAGGAAGTCCATGTTGATCGCCCGGTGCCTGACCGCCTGGTACGCGCCCTTGTAGAACCCGGCGCCGCCGATGAACTGCACCGGGGTCACCAGGATCATCATCCACACACCCCACGTGAACCACGGCAACGCGTCGATCGGGGCCCACGTCAGCACCGTGGCGCCGGCCGCCAACCCAAGGAACACCCCCACTCGCATGACGGCAAGTACCACCACGCCGGTCAGCGCGATCGTGACCCGTCGCTTCAAGCGGTGCAGTTCCTCGTCGGGTTCTTCGAAGGTGCGTTGGCACCCGCTGGAACAGAAGAAGAACTGTCGACCGCCGATCTCGCTGTGCAGGGCCGACGTGGTGTCGACCATCATTCCGCAGACGGGATCGCGCGCCATTCGAACCTGGTGGGGCGCATCGGGGAGGACGACTCCCGCTGGTGCCGCGTTCATGGTCGCACCTCGTTCATCTGATCACGCCTCAGTCAGTCGACCCCGCCGCGAGGACCCGGCATCATCATTCGCATCATGAGAGCCATCATCACCGTGCAGGCGATGGCCGCGAACAGAAAGCCGGGGTTGACGACTCCGGTCGCTACGAGCAACACGGCGATGACGAGCATCGGGATGCAGCAGGCGATCATCATCAGTCCGTGCCCACCGTGCCCGCCTTTCGGCGCCTCGTGTTCGGTGTGGGTCGAGAGGTTCTGGTTCACCCGTCGCTCGGACGGTAGTTCCTCAGCGCCCCTGGTGGTTCGAATCTCCTGCATGTCGATCTCTTTCGCCATGTCACCATGGTGGCCTCCTACGCGTTGTCGTAGTAGTGCCGAAGGTCCCTGACGGCAACGGTCGCGCCGGCTCGCGACTCGCCCTCAGTGCGTTCCTCGAGGGTTACCACGTGACCCCGCCACGGCCGCGCGCGACCTCACGCACAAGATCTATGCCGCACTCACGGATTGGGGCAAGGAGACGGGTGTGCCGATTCCCGACTTCGACCACATCGTCGAGCACAAGATCCCCAACGGAACCTGGTACGCGTTCCCGAACCTCTTCCTGCAGCCGGTCTTCGCCAGCGCACCGCTGTACCGAGTCCGTCCGATCGGGCCCGAGGAGACCCTGTTCGACATCTGGAGTCTCACCCCATACGCACCCGGTGAGGCACCGCCCACCCCGCCGACACCCACGCCAATGGCCCCCGACGACCCCAGATGGCCGCTGATCCCGTCGCACGACTTCAAGAACCTGCCGAAGCAGCAACGAGGACTCCACGCGACGGGGTTCGAGTACATGAGACTGGCGCAGGGCGTCGAGGGCATGATCAGCAACGTCGAACGCCTCGTCGACGCCTATCTGGCCGGCGCCGACCACGACCAGCTGCTCCGAGCGGTTCACCACGTCTCGGGCCGCGTCGGCCACGTCGACATACAGCCGTCGGACTTCTTCGGGTTCGGGGCGTAGCGCGCGGAGGCCACCACGACCCGAGCATCCGCGTCAGCGTCCGCTGGGCTCATGCGAACTTGGGTGGACGCTTTTCGAGCGCGGCGGCGATGCCCTCGGCAGCCCCGAACCGCCGCTCGGCGTGCTGGACACTCAGCGCGTGGGCGTGCAATCTGCAGGGGTGAGCGGAGCGTCGGAGAGGCCGCCGACTCGCACGCTCCTGTCCCGAACCGCTGTCGTCGTCAGCATCTCGATTTTCCTAGCGTTCCTAGGCGGGGGCAAGTGGACCGCGCCTCGAGTGGCTGTGTCGATCGTCCTGATCGCTGTCATCGTCCTTTTCGTCATCAAGGGCGTCATCGAGCCTGGATGGCGAAAGAAGCGGCTTGACGAGCGTCCGGGCGACCCGACGAAGCCGCAGTGATGTACCTACGCCCGCCCTCGGAGACTCCAGTGGGCCGTTCTACGCCGAAGGCAGTCGGCAAGCTGAACCAGGTGACCCCCCGTTCAATCAGCGTCAGGCGGTCCGGTCAGGCGCACTGGGAGTCGGCTGACCGACTGGGCGACGAGGCGTCCGAGCAGCCGTTGGCATCGATGCGCGGACTGCGCGCCTGGAGTCAAGGGAGGCTGACTGGCAAGAGCGTGCCCCAGTGCTGGATCTCGAGGATGCTCGCTCCGATGGCGGTTGGCGAGCCGCCGCTCAACAACCCCCGCGGGAAGTACGCACCCGTGGATTGAAGCATCGGATACACGGCGAGTTGGTTAGTGGTCAGGCGTGCACCGGTTCCGTTCTTCACCTCGACGAATCGGAGCCGGCCTCGCAACGACTTGGTGACGAGGTCGACGCGCGCGCAGACCTGATCGGCACAGACTGGTCGTTCCTCCGCGACGATGCGCTGCCACCGAAGCGTCGCCAGGAGTTCGGACTTGGCCGTGCCCACCCGTCCGCTGGCCAGAGCTATGCCGGTCCCGCTGTCGAGGGCTGCCGCAAGTTCACGTTCGGCGCTCACGATGCGGGCGAGCGAGA
>JBKJJS010000326.1:0-7255 GCA_046597895.1 Ilumatobacteraceae bacterium | reverse complement strand
TCACGGTCTACAACGAGAACTACGTGATGCCGGCCATGCGGGACGAGCCGGGAATCGAGGAGGCCATCGTCCGGGGCCTTTACCGTTGGGCGGAGGCGCCGGCCACGGGTGGCCCGCAGGCCACGATGCTCTTTTCTGGATCGGCGCAGGGCGCGGTCCGCCAGGCGGCGGCCGACCTCGCCGAACACTACGACGTCGGGGTGGAACTGTGGAGTGCCACGAGCTACAAGTCGCTGCGCGAGGAGGGCATGGAGGCCGAGCGCTGGAACCGGCTGCACCCGGGCCAGGCGCCCCGCACACCTCTCGTGGCCCAACTCCTGGCCGATGCCCCGGGGCCGATCGTGGCGGTCACCGACTTCATCCGCGCCGTACCCGAGCAGATCGCCGGCTTCCTGCCGAGCCGCTCCTTCATGGCACTCGGAACCGACGGCATGGGTCGGTCCGACACGCGCGAGGCCCTTCGCCGACATTTCGAGATCGACGCCGCACATCTCGTGGTGGCCGTGCTCGCCAGTCTGTCCACTGCCGGTGAGGTCAAGCCCGAGGTCGTCGCCGATGCCATCCGCCGCTACGGCATCGATCCGGATGCACCGTTTGCACTCAACGCCTGACGGGAATTTCTACATCACCGGCAATCCCGCGGCCGATGACCTCCTGAACACCGACGAGACCCACCTCCGCCTCCGACCGGCCCCACCCACTCCCGGGGCGCCCTTCGCTCCACAAAACCTGACAACCAGCGTTGCGCAACGCGCAGCCTGGGTTCCCAGGTTTCCAACGGTCTTAGAGGAACGCACGCTGATCCATTGGGTTCACGTGAAGCCGAGTGAACTCCAGTACGCCTCGCCCGACGATTCGATCATGTCCGACCCGCGGGTGAGGATGCCGTTCTCGACGCGGAAGATCATCGCGAACGTTCCGCGGTATTCGCGACCGCCGTGTGTCCGACGAGCCTGCCACAACCATTCCGCAGTGCGACGCCCGAGACATCCTGAAGATCAACCTAAAGATCACCGTGGGGCGGACGTAACTTGGGGTCGTGATTCTCGGCGTCGACCAGTTTCAAGACCAGCCCGGCACGAATCTGCTGATCGGGATGCTCTTGGACCAGCAGGTGCCGATGGAATGGGCGTTTCTCGGTCCTGCCACCCTGACCGCCCGGCTCGGCCACCTCGACCCGGCCCGCATCGCCGCGCTCGACACCGACGCGTTCGTGGCGATCTGTGCCCAACCACCAGCCATTCATCGATTCCCGGCGTCGATGGGCCGCCGCATTCACGACCTGTGCCGTGTCCTTGCCACCGACTACGGGGCCGACGGCGCAGCCGTCTGGCACGGGGTCAGGACGGGCGAAGCGTTGTACACCCGGCTTCGCTCGTTGCCCGGGTACGGCGACGAGAAGGCTCGCATCATGGTGGCCATCCTCGGCAAGCGGATGGGCGTGCGGCCGTCCGGATGGCGCAAGGTCGCCGGCAAGTTCGGAGAGTCGACACCTCGTTGCGTCGCCGACATCAACTCACCCGAGTCCCTCGCCAAGGTCAAGGAGTGGAAGAGGTCGCAGAAGGCCACGGGCCGCGACAAGCAGGACCGTCCCCTCCCGGCCGATCAGAAGCTGTTGCGCTGACGGTCGAGCCACCCGAGCAGGAGTGCGAGGGCTCGGGGGTCGTGGCGTAGACGATGGCCGGCACCATTGATGACGCGTAGGTCGGCTCCTCCATGAGCCTGGGCGATCTGGCGGGCGTCCGACGTGGGAACCGACTCGTCATCGTCGCCATGCATCACGAGCAGCGAGCGCGGCGCGAACCGGCGGGCGGCATCCAACGGCCGGAACCGTTGGAATTCCCGACCCCATTCGTCGAGCGACGGCGGAAACCGTGGCGTACGAATGGCCCCAATTTCCCGGGCATGCTCGAGGAACCGGCGGGGCTGCTCCGCCCACTCCTCGAACCCCGAGCGGGCGGCGAGTACGGCAGCGCCCTGCACGCGGGGGTCGTCGGCGCCGACGCACAGCGCAATCGAGCCCCCGGTGTTCGTGCCGATCAGCCAGACGCCGAGGGGATCCGTCTCCTCCACGAGCACGTCGATGGCACGGCGCAGATCGTCGACCCAGCCCTGCAGCGAAAAGTCGCCCTCGCTGCGGCCACAACCCCGGAACGTGAAGGTCATCGCTTCCCATCCGAGTTCGTTGGCGATGCGGTCCATGAGTTCCGGGAACGTCGATGCGCTCTGCCGAGCGTCGAGCGGCCCGATCGGGAACCCGTGACACATGATGAGCCCTGTGGTTCGCTCGGTTCGACCAGATGGGCGCGCCAGGTGTCGGGCCAACTTCAGCCCACCGGAGACGAACTCACCGTTCAACAGCGCACCGACCGTCAGGCTCGCGGGGCTCGGTACACGCGTGCCGCGTGACCCGGTCGGGCCGCTCGGTAGCCCCGGTTGCGGGCCTCGGCGAGCGTGTCAGGCCCGAAGCACAGGAACGTCTCGGCCGTCATCAACTCCTCGATGACGGCCTCGTCGGTCCACGTGTCGAGGTCGTAGACGAGTTGCGTCCGCTTGTCGCCGACGAATCGATGGTGCTCGAACCGAGTGGGTCGTTCCATCCCGTCGACCCTACCGAGGGCGCACACCGACCAGAGAACGAGCAAGCAGGAAAACGAGGAACGGGAGACCCGAAGGCCCCCCGTTCCGTGTCAACTACTGGTTGAGACTGATCTCACTCTTGAGGCCGGCGGGACGAGTTCCGGCAGTGCGATCAGCGGAGGCTGGCGGTATTCCGCTAGCGGTCCAGCGGTCCGGCCTAGGGGCCAGCCACCTCCAGGATCCCACAACAACTTGCAATCATCTGTTTGGACCACCTCCTCTCTCTGGTGAGGAAAGTCTTGCACATCGCCGGGTCAGTTCGCGCCGAGTTCCGTGTCGTCGGCGCGCGGGCCCACCGCGCCGATGGCGTCGAAGTAGGCCGTGTGGGCCGACACCACATGTGCCACATCCTCGTCCTCCACTGCAAGCCCAGCCCGATCGGCTTCGCCGAGGAGATAGGCGATCTCCGTGGTCTCTTCGATGATGACCGGCAGCGTGATGCTCTGGCGGCGATCGACCACCCTGTCCGGCTGGAGTCCCTTGGCGTGGAGCCACCGCAGATGGAAGGTCAACAACTGCTCGAGTTCGTCGTAGGTGAGACGGGCCTGAGCGGTCGGCGCAAGACGATCCGCCACGAACTCGATGGCCTGCTCGATTTCGTAGGTGGCCCGAGGTGCCAGCGCATCCAGGCGGTGGGCCTCCCGGCCGATAGCCCCCGCTGCAATCGCAAACACGATGAGCCCGGCCAGGACGAGGATCACGATGCCGGTGCCGTTCACGGGGTGGATGCTACGCGTCGGTGGGGCAGCCAGGGCCGACGAGCCACTTCGCCCGCGCGCCGTCGAGATGCGTGTCGATCAACGTCGCCCCGTCCGTGGTCCTTACGACGAGATGGAACTGGTCTGGCAGGCCGGTCCCCTGGCCGCGGCTGATGAAGCAGTACAGCGACCCAGCCGCCACCTCGCCTTGCGTCGCAACCCAGAAGGTCTGGGATCCGCCCGCCTCGACGAGCAACTCCGTGCACGCCTCCGACCAATCCAGGTAGTACATGTCGAAGATGGGCACCGAGGCGTCAGTGAAGGCCCCGGTAGTGTGCAGGCACACCACCTCGCGAAGTGAACCGAGCGGGTCGTCCTTGCTGTTACCGGCTTCTACGTGCAGTGGGTGTACGGAGGGGTCGAAGGTGTTCGTGAGCACAACGCTTCCCCGAGCGGTGATCGTCCCCGTGGCGACATCCACCGTGGCCTCGTACTCGATGGTGCGCTGCAGGAACGCGTCCAGCTTGTTCGGGCTGCGGTTCGTGGTCGAGAGAACGAATCCGTCGAAGCCCTCAGGGGCGGGGAACGAGGGCGCGATCTTGGCGGCCTCCGCGGCGAGCTGCTCCTCTGGCCGCACGAACCAGACCCCGAGGCCACCACGGTCGATGTCGGAGCGCAGCGCTGAGACGACCCGGGTGATGCCGAGGTTGCCGTCCACCAATCGGCTCGTCAGTTCGTCACCAATGCGCTGTAAGAACGGCACTCGCTCCTGGCGGGTGGGGAAGCGGCTGTACTGATCGACGAGCAGCATCTGGCGGGCCGAGTCGGCCTCGAGAGTGACCCCAAACTCGGGAACGCTCACGGGGCCGGTGAGGGTCATGAGCTTCGTCAACGCGTCGATGTCGACCGAGATCACCCCGTCGATCTCCCCAATGCCCGATTGGGGAGCGAGCTGCCGCGCCACTTCGCCCGCCGACGGCAGGTCCGGCGTCACCGTGAACAGCGACCAGATGTCCGGATCGATCGGCGTGTTCGGTCCCCAGCTCAAGTAGCTGGCGTACCGTCTCCGCAAATCGTCGAGGCCGGTCAACGTCTTGGACCCGTAGTTGAAGAGGCTGATGTCGGAGGTGCGGCCGGATTGCTCGATCTCCACGAGTCCGTGGTCGGCCCGCACCATCGCCCAGTTCCCCATGAACCCCCCGAGGGGACGTCCCTCAGAAGGGGTCAGGAACATCACGAAGTATCGGCGTTCGTCGTCGGCGCCGAACAAGGCCGGGAGCTGCGCGGCGAGGGGCTGCAGAGTGCTGAGGCGCGACTGGGCCCGGTCGATGTCATCGAGCCGGGCGAGGATGCTCGCCGGCGCGTGGGGAATGGGCAGACCAGCGAGGAGCACCCTCGTGTCCTGGCTGAGCATGAGCAGGCTTTGACGCACTCCCGCCAACCGAGCCGGCATGGTGGCAAGCGCGTTCATGTCGTACCGCTCATCCGTCGGGGTCAGGCTGGCCCGCACTTCGTCGATCGACATCGAGAGGAAGTCGAGCTCCCTCCGGCACGTCGAGCTGTAGCTCGCGACGTCGCCCACATGTTTCCCGATGCCGGGGAGGAGCCGCAGCGGCAGCCCCTGTATCCCCGTGAAGCCGGCCCGAATGGAGCCACATCGGTCACCAGCTCGGTCGAGTTGGGCCGTCGCGACCTCGATGTCGCCGGCGCGCGCCGCATCGATCGCCGACCCAAGCGACCGGCGGAGGTCGGTGGCGGCCTTTGCCGCCTGGATGCCGGAAACACTGCCAACGATGACGAGGAGGGCTCCAGCGGCGGCGGCGCCCCGGGCGACGCCCCGTTGCCAGTACCCGCGACTGCGCCGCCCGGTCGCCACGTCGACGACGAGTGCAACCGCTGCCGCGGCTACCCACCACCCAGTAGACCAGGACGAACGGTGGAACCCGCCGACCGACACCATCACGAGGACTGCAGTGCACCCGAGCGCCAGCAGTTCCTGGGCGCGACGCCAGGCAGCCACAGTGATCAAAAGGCCCAACGCCAGCCCAAGAACGAGCAATGTGCCGGATCTCGTGATGGCGACGGCCAGCACGGCGAACGCCACGGCCGACCATGACGCTCGGCGGCACAACTGCGGAACGAGCGCGCCAGCGACGACCAGTTGGATGAGGTCGAGGAGCCGCCAACCGGTCAACGCGGGGCCTGAGGCGACGAGCGCCGCCACCCCGACCACGCTGAGCAGCCACGTCGGACGACGGGAGGATGGGAACGTCGGCGGCTCCGCTGTTCTCGCCTCCTCGGTGTGTGCGACGGCGGTCAATGCCGAGACCGGTCAGAGACGCTGTGCTGGCGCGCGAAAGTGCACCACCCGCGGTGGTGCACTTTCGCTTCGAGAGCGGGAAATATCAGGCGCGAGCGCCCGAGCGGCGTCGCACCAGCACCACGCTCGCGCCAGCGATGATGCCGCTGGCACCGATCACGAGCAGAGCGTTCTGCGAGTCACCGCTGGCGCCGGTCTTCGGGAGCGTGTCATCGCCACCGCCTGACGAACCACCAGAGCCCTGGGCGAACGCCGGAGCGGTGGAGAGGAGGAGGGAACCACCAGCGATGGCCGTGGACAAGAGGATGCGTCGAATGGTCATCCCCGTAAGTTAGCCGGTTTCACTGTGTGAATCAAACGATCCAGCGACCATGCTGGCAACCACCCACGGGCGGTCGCATGAGCCCCCGGGTGGGCGCTTGGGGTCCACCATGTGGTAAGCCCGCCGTGTCCGAATTGCTCGCCTCATCGCAGCGGGGCGAGGTCGCCGATATGGTCAGAGGAACTGGCCCACGGGCGTAGTGGAAGTTGATCGAGGTGCGAGGCACCGGACCAGATCGATGTTGTGCGTTCCGAACGCCTGGGGTCACGTGACGGAAGGCAGCCAGCATCGTGGCCGTCTTATGTCGCACAAGCCCACAAGCCACTCTCGTGACAACTCGCATGAGGGCGCTGATGGCCATTTGCCGCTCTGCCATGTCTCGGGTCCAGAGCCAGACCAGTTCGTTGTTGCCTCGAGGAGTACAACTCGTATGTCCGATGATCTCATCAGAGATGCCCGTGTCTATGTGGTGGGTCACGCGGGTTTGAAGGGTTCCGCGGTGGTGCGGCGTCTGGACGCGGCCGAGTTCACGAACGTCGTCACCACCACTCGCCGACAGCTCGATCTGCGCGACCAGTCGGAGGTCTCCCTCCCACTGGTTCCAGGTGAACCGGCCCGAGTACGTGTTACTCGTAGCCGGCACGGTCGGTGGGATCATGGCCAACAGCACCCGCCCCGCCGAGTTCATCTACGGCGACTTGATGATCCACGGCGCCGTCGTCCACGCCGCCCACCAGTACGGCGCCCGAGAGGTGCTGTACCTCGGCTCGTCGTGCATTTACCCCCGCCATGCCACGCAGCCCATCACCGAAGAGGAGTTGTTGACGGGTCGTCCGTTGGAGCCGACGAACGGTTGGTACGCCATCGCCAAGATCGCCGGGATCAAGCTGTGCCAGGCGTATCGGCGCGAGTACGGCTGCGATTTCATCTCGGCCATACCGACGAACCTGTACGGCCCGAACGACAACTTCGATCTACGTTGAGTCATGTCTTGCCGGCGTTGATCCGTAAGTTCCATGACGCCAAGGAGTCAGCGGCGCTGAGGTCGAGGTGTGGGGCACCGGGTCGGCGCTCTGCGGGAGTTCCTCCATGTCGACGATCTGGCCGATGCGTGCCTGTACCTGACGGAGCACTACAGCGACGACATGCACATCCACCTGGGGACGGGGGTGGATCTGTCGATCCGGGAGTTGTCCGAGAAGATCCGGGATGTGGTGTACCCGGCCGCCGTGTTGCGATTCGACACTTCCAAGCCTGATGGCACGCCGCGCAAGG
>JBKJJS010000280.1:0-7138 GCA_046597895.1 Ilumatobacteraceae bacterium | reverse complement strand
CGCAAACCGATGCTCGACTCGCGGACACGCTTTTCGATGACTTTATCGAGGCCCTCGAACGCGCCGCCGCAGATGAAGAGGATGCCGCTGGTATCGATCTGGATGTACTCCGACTGCGGATGCTTGCGGCCACCCTGCGGCGGCACCGAAGCGACGGTTCCTTCGAGGATCTTCAGCAGTGCCTGTTGGACGCCTTCACCTGACACGTCTCGCGTGATCGACGGGTTCTCGCTCTTGCGGGCGATCTTGTCGATCTCGTCGATGTAGATGATGCCAGTCTCAGCCTTCTTCACGTCGTAGTCGGCAGCCTGGATGAGCTTGAGAAGGATGTTCTCGACATCCTCGCCCACATAGCCGGCCTCGGTGAGGGCGGTGGCATCAGCCACCGCGAAGGGCACATTCAAGAGGCGAGCCAACGTCTGCGCGAGGTGGGTTTTGCCGCAGCCGGTAGGCCCGAGCACCAAGATGTTGGACTTCTGGAGCTCGATGTCGTCCCGACGCCCGACGGTCGGGGTGTTCTGGAACTGGATGCGCTTGTAGTGGTTGTAGACCGCCACTGACAGGATCTTCTTGGCGGATTCCTGGCCGACGACGTAGTCGTCGAGGAACTCACGGATCTCACGCGGCGTCGGCAGGTCCTCGAAGCGCAACTCGCTCGTCTCGGAGAGTTCCTCCTCGATGATCTCGTTGCACAGGTCGATGCACTCGTCGCAGATGTAGACACCAGGCCCTGCGATGAGCTTTTTCACCTGCTTCTGTGACTTGCCACAGAACGAGCACTTGAGCAGCTCCCCTGTGTCCCCGAACTTCGCCACCGCGACCCCTTCCGACGATCCTCAGCGAATGGCGCCGGTACGGTCGACGGCCTGCCGGGAAGAAATCACCGTATCGATGATGCCATACTCCAGCGCCGCATCGGCTTCCATCACGAAGTCGCGGTCCGTGTCGACGTGGACCCGCTCGATGGGCTGGCCCGTGTGGAACGAGAGAACCTCCTCCATGAGTTCGCGCATCCGCAGGATCTCCCGCGCCGCCAACTCGAGGTCGGTCACCTGGCTGTAGCCCACCTGGCCGTAGGGCTGGTGGAGCAGGACACGTGCGTGGGGCAGGGCGAGTCGCTTGCCCTTCGTGCCGGCAGCCAGGAGGACCGCCGCGGCCGAGGCCGCCTGGCCGAGGCAGATCGTGGCGATTTCGTTCTTGATGAACTGCATCGTGTCGTAGATGGCGAACAGCGCGGTGATGTCACCACCGGGGCTGTTGATGTAGAGGTTGATGTCCTTGTCGGGGTTCTCGCTCTCCAGGAAGATGAGCTGAGCGCAGATGAGACTGGCGATCGTGTCGTCGATCGGCGTCTGCAGGAAAATGATGTTGTCCTTCAGCAGGCGGCTGTAGAGATCCATGCCGCGTTCGCCACGGCTGGTCTGTTCGATGACGTTGGGGACCATGTAGTTCCGCACGGGATCGAGCAACGGGCTGGACATGTCAGGCCTCCTCGGCATGCGCATGATCGTGGTGGTCATGGTCGTCGTGAGCGTGGTCGTGGTCGTCGTGGGCGTGATCGTCGTCTTCGCCGAGGAGCAGATCGCGATCGATGGGTTGGCCGGCGTCGTCGACGATCTCGACGTGGTGGAGCAGCCAATCCAGGGCCTTGCCCTTGCGCATCTGCGAGACGAGATCGAACACGGCGTCGTTGCGCTCGTAGGCCTTGCGAACGTCCTTCGCCTTCATCTTCGTGCGGAAGGCGATCCGGGCGTACTCGGCCTCGATGTCGGCGTCGTTCACCACGAGCCCCTCTGCCTCGGCGACGGCCCGTAGCGCGAGGTCGACGACCACGGCCTTGCGGGACTGTGCGCGGAAGTTCTCGATGAGCGCCGCCGTGTCCTGGCCAGTGGCCGACATCCACTGCTCGAACGAGATCCCACGGCCTTGCAGTTCCTGAACGAAGTTCTGCACGCGGGCTTGCAACTCCTGGTCGACCATGACGGCCGGCGGCTCGTCGTCCACGAGTTCGGCCAGCGAGCCCGTCGTGCGTTCGACGAGCATTTGACGGCCCTGGTTGAGTTTGATGCTGCCGATGCGGGCGCGGATGGCATCGCGCCATGCGTCGGCGGTGTCGAACTCGGCGATGTGGTCGGCGACCCACTCATCGGTGACGTCGGGCAGGACGAGTTCCTGCACGTTGGTGACCTCGACCGTGAAGTCCGCCGGATTGGCCGTACCGGATGGTGTGAGCGTGAACGTGAGCTGATCCTCGGCGCTCGCCCCGACAAGTTCGTCGTCGAAGCCCTCGGCCACCCAACCCCGGCCGATTTCGTACAGGAAGTCATCGGTGTTCAGGCCGGGAACGGGGTGGCCGTCCCGATCGGCCTCAATGTCGATGGTGACATAGTCGCCCCGGGCGGCCGGACGGTCGACCGGCGTGAGCGTGCCGTGCCGACGCCGCTCGGCATTGACCGCCTCGTCCACCTCGTCGTCGGTCGCCTCCGGGCGGGGCAGTTCGGCGCGCAGACCGCCATAGCCAGGCACGCTCACAGTGGGGCGCACCACGCAGGTGGCATCGAACGCGACCTGACCGGTGTCCGCGCCGCCAGTGATCTCGATCTCCGGCGTGGCGATGAGGTCGATCTCGTGCTCGCGCACGGCCTTGGCCAGATACTGGGGAATGCCGTCGCGCAGCGCCTGCTCGCGGGCGGGGGCGAGGCCGATCCGGGCCTCGAGCACCCGCCGGGGGGCCTTGCCCGGCCGGAACCCGTCCAGGCGCACCTCGCGTGCCAGCTTGCGGAACGCGGCCTCGACATCCTTGTCGAACTCCGCATCGTCCACCTCGACGGACAGCTTGATCTTGTTTCCCTCGAGGGGTTCCAGCGTGCTCTTCACAGGCGGCGCAGTGTAACGGCCGGGCTTCGCTTCCTGGCGGGGGCACCAGCCCGGAGAATCGGACCAGGAGCGCGCGATGCGCCATGATGGATGGCATATGACGACGTGGAAGCCGCACGCCCTGGCCAAGCCGCATGCCGATCAGTTGGAGTTGCGCATGGGCGACAAGGTCCGCTCGACGGTCGACCTTCTGGGGGTTCCCGTCGCGACGGCGGGCAAGGTCATCCTCGCCAACGGGTTCAACTGGCAGCGGTACCGGGTGCAGTTCGACAACGGCGTGGAGATCGGAGACCTGGACGGCCGCCAACTCGAGCCGACGGGCCGGGCCGCCCGCCGCGTCGCCAAGGCCAAGGCCAAGGCCAAGGCCGCGGCATAACGCCACGTGAACCCGACGTCGCTGCGCCACCGCTTCCCCGGGTTGGGAGATGACTGGGCCCGGTTCGATGGACCCGCCGGCACGCAGATGGTCGACGTTGCTGTTCAGGCCATGGTGGAGTGGGCGAGCGGCGGGCGCAACGCCAATAGCGGCGGGCAGTTCGCGGCCGCCGACGCGTGCGACGCTCTCCTTGAAGAGGCCCGCTCGACGGTCGCCGAACTGTTCGGAGCCCAGGCGGACGGAGTGGTGTTCGGCGCCAACATGACGACGCTGACTATGGCGTTTACCCGGGCCGTCGGGCTCACGTTGCAGCCCGGAGACCGTGTCGTCGGCACTCGACTCGACCACGACGCCAACGTCAGCCCGTGGCGGATTGCGTGCGAGCGTGCGGGAGCGACACACGTGCTGGCAGCGTTCGACCCGTCCACCGGCGAACTCGACCCTCAGTCGGTGATCGACCTGATCGACGAACGAACCAGGTGGGTGGCAGTGACTGGAGCGTCGAACCTGATCGGCACTACGCCGAACCTCGTGCCCATCATCGAAGCGACCCACGCCGTCGGTGCCCGGGTCTTCGTCGACGCCGTTCACCTGGCCCCGCACCGCCGGATCGACCAGCGTTCGCTTGGCGCGGACGTCATTGCCACCTCCCCCTACAAGTGGTACGGCCCACACGCCGGCGTGCTCTGCGCCGACCCCACCGTGCTCGACTCGCTCCCCGTCGCCAAGGTTCGCCCGGCGCCAGACGACGGAGCCCGCCGATGGGAAACGGGCACCCCGAACTTCGAGGGGATCGCCGCCGTCGACGCCGCCGCCCGCTTCCTCTTGGAGGAGGGCATGGACCGCGTGGCGGCCGCCGAGGAGGCGGTCTTCGCTCCCTTGTTGGAGGGATTGCTGACGATGCCGAAGGTGCGCGTGTGGGGGCCGCAATCGATCGCTGGCCGGACGCCGACGGCGGCATTCACGATCGACGGCGTCCACCCGCGCGAGGTCGCAGCGGTGCTGGCCGCCGAACGCATCGCGACGTGGGCCGGCCACAGCTACGCCGTCGAAGCAGTCGGGCAACTCGGGCTGGCAGAATCGGGTGGGGTTGTGCGGGCGGGCGTCGTGCGCTACGTCGAGCCGAGTGATGTCGCTCGGCTGCTCGCCGTTGTAGAACGACTCGCTGGATAGTCACAAACCCGAACACCGACTGAAGAGGATCCGCTCATGTTCGACGAGACTTGGTCACCACCGGGGCCCGGCCCATGGCGACAGGACCGCGCCCACCTGCCGATGGCCGTCACGCCACTGCTGCAAGGAATCTACCCAGCGGGTTTCGCCAAGGGCTTTGCTGAGACATTCGCGGCCTGGGGAGTTCTGCTCGACACGATGCGCGGCGAGTACGTCAATGGGTTCCCGTATGTACAACCGGTACCGTTCGATGCGCCTGGTCCCGACGGGCCCCGGTCCCCCGAGTACCTCGGGGCAGAGATCGGCCGCCGCGCCGGCGTCGCCGCCGCGGCGTTCGAGCAACGAATCTGGCGCGACGTCATTCGCTACTGGGATGAGGAACTCAAGCCCGCCTCCATCGTGGCCCACCGCCGTCTGGCCGACGTCGACCTGGCGTCGCTCGATACCGAGGGCTTGCGCGCCCACCTCCATCGTTGTGTCGAGCATCTCGGGGCGATGTGGTATCAGCACCACCGCTACAACGGGATGGCCATGCTCCCGATCGGCGATTTCATCCTGCACGCCTCACGGTGGACCGGCCGACCGCCGATCCCGATCTTTGCCGTGTTCGACGGCTGGTCGCCAGTGTCGAGCGTGCTTCCGCCCGAACTCGTCCCTGTTGTCGCCGCACTGCGGGCGGACCCGAGCGCAGTCGCGCTGCTCAGTGGCGACACGCCTGCCGCCGACCGAATGGCCGAGTTGCGCCGCCTCGTCCTAGCGCTCGACGAGTACATGCGAGGATCCGGCTTCCGGCTGGCCGCTGGGTTCGATCTCACGAACCCGACGATCGGTGAGCGACCCGACGTCGTCCTTGGCCGGTTGGGAGCCGCGCTGGAGCACGACCACGACGACGCCCGCGAACGGGCCGAGTCCCTCGCCAACGAGTTGAGGGAGGTGATCGGGGACGAACACCGAGCCGAGTTCGACGACCTACTCGCCGAAGCCCGATTCGTCTACCGGCTACGCGACGAACGTGGCCTGTACAGCGACTCCGCGGCAGTTGGTCTGATGCGGCTGGCGCTGATCGAACTCGGACGACGCTTGTTCGAGCAGGGCCGGATCGGATTCATGTACGACACGCTCGATGTGACAGCCGACGAGATCGACGCCCTCCTGGACGGTGCACCCGCGCCAACGGCGGACGAGCTGTCGGCCAGGGTGGCAGCACGCAAGGCGGCGAGCGCGGCCGGTGCTCCGGCTTTCCTGGGGCCACCACCACCACCGCCACCACCCGTCGACGCCCTGCCTCCGCCGCTCGCACGCGTCATGTCTGCGCTTGGCTTCTACATCGAGGGCGTCCTCGGCGAGGCCGAGTCGCCGATGGGCGATGCCGACCTCATCATCGGCATCGGCGGTAGTTCCGGTTCGTACGAAGGGCCGGCCCGCATCGTGCGGAACTTCGACGACCTACTCAATCTGGAACAGGGCGAGGTGCTGGTGACATCGGCGACCGGTGAGTCGTTCAATGCCTTCCTTCACCTTGTCGGGGCCATCGTGACGGATCACGGAAGCTTTGCGTCGCATGCGGCGATCATGGGTCGCGAGATGGGGTTCCCTGCCGTAGTCGGCACCGTCGACGGAACACGGAGGATCCCGAACGGTGCCCTGGTCCGCGTCGACGGATCAGCTGGCACGGTGGTGGTCATCGACACCTGAGAACCCGGCGGGCCGGGCGGCGTCGGTTACTGGTATCGGCGTCGAACCTCGTCGAGCATGGCCGCTGCGAGGGTGGGCGATGCATCGAGCACGCCCTGCAACAGCTCACGCGAAATGGCATAGGTGATCATGTGTGACGTCGCCGTCACCGTGGCGGCGCGGGGTGCGCCGAGGAGCAAACCCCGCTCGCCCACGACGTCGTCGGCGCCGACGTGGCCGATGCGTTGGCCCGCCATGACGACCTCAGCCTCCCCGGCCGCGATCACATAGCAGTCAGGCGCATCGCTGCCCTCGAGGCACAGATGCTCGCCGGGGTCGAACGAGATCGGGTACGCGGTAGCGGCCAGCGTCGCCAGATCGGCGGCGCTGCACGGCCGGAACAACGGAACGCGTTTCAAGAGCGCGATCCGGGCCTGCCGCTCGACATCGTCGATCTCGACACCTTCCGCATCGAGGCGTCGCCGGTAGTCGGCCCGCCATTGGGTGTCGTCGCCAGCAGGACGGGCTGACAACGGTGCCTGATCTGACGCGGCCGATCGCAGTTTCAACCGCACCGAGGTCGGCCCCCGCAGCGTGAGCCGGTCGCGGTGCGCAGGTGTACCACCGTCGACTTCGAAGGTGGCGAATCGCTGGGCCAGCTTGCGGAAGACGACCTCGGTCTCCATGCGCGCCAGCGGGGCACCCAGGCAGAAGTGGACGCCGCCACCAAAGGCGAGCGGCTGGATCTGGGTCCGTGTGAAGTCGATCTTGTCGGGCTCCGAGTAGCGGGCGGGGTCGCGGTTCGCCGCCCCGAGCATGATGAACACGGACTCGCCGGCAGGGATGGTGACGTCGCCGAAGCTGAGATCGGCCGTGGCGAAGCGGCGGGCGAGCTGGATCGTGCCGTCGTGGCGCAACAGTTCGTCGGAGACATTGGTGGACAGCTCCGGCTGGGCCCGCAGCACGTCCATCTGCTCGGGCTGCGAGAGCAACGCGATCACGCCGTTGCCGATGAGGTTCGTCGTCGTCTCGAACCCG
>JBKJJS010000135.1:0-3268 GCA_046597895.1 Ilumatobacteraceae bacterium | reverse complement strand
ACCTGTTGGCTCGGCGGGACCTCCTCCGATCGGTCTTCCTCGAAGGAACGGCCCGTTCATGAGTCAGACGGATCGGCGCATCGGAAGGGACGAAAGATGATGATCGGGATGTCGAGGCGAACCTGGACGGTCGTGGCCGCCGTCGTGGCGGTGACGTCGACGGCGGGGCTCGGAGCGGCGACGACGGTCTCTTCCGATGTCTCGACGGCATCCTCGGGGACTGCTGCCCGACGGGTATCCGCCCCCGGGGATGGAACCTCCGCCGATCGCTCCGTGCCTGACGTGTCGAGTGCCTCATCGCCGGCATCGGCTGCGCGAGCGGCCGGCACCGCCGGCAGGCCGGTGGTGCCACCCGGACTCGACCCGTGCCGACCGGTCCTGGCCTGCGGAGAGGATCTGGACGCAGCCCTGGAGCTCGAGCGCCGGATCGATGATCACTTCGTCTCCGGACAGATCGTCGAGATCGACTACGCCACGGCGGAGCGGATTCCGGGCGACGTCGCCGACGTGGGCGCCTGGGGGGACTCGGGACTGTGGACCGGAACGTACCTGGCGGCGGAATCCTTCCGCTACGCCACGGCCGAGAAGTATCTCGCCAAGAAGAAGCTCTCCGATGAACAGCGCGCCTTCTGGACGGCGCAACGCGACCAGGCCCTGCCCCGGATCCAGCGGATCGTCGATCAGTACCACTTGCTCACCAACATCGCCCGCGAGTGGAAAACGCAGACGAGCCCATCGCTGACGCCGACGAACACCAAGGCGCCCGCCAGTTTCGGTGGGGGCATCGTCGCCGGCGAGGCCGGCATGCTGATGCGGTCGTGCGCGCTGGTGGACGCCCCGCCGAACGCCGACATGGCGCGCAACGGGCGAGTGTTCGGGCCGTGGCGGTGGGAAGACGGTCGCGACTACATCTGCGAGACGGCGCCCAGCCGAGACACCTACGCCGGCACGACGTTCGGGCTGCTGACGGCGTTCGACCTCGTGGCCAAGGACCACCCGGCGATGGCTGCGCAGATCCGCGACGACATCCTCACCCTTGCCGGCTTCCTGGTGAAGTACGGATGGACGTATCCCCGTCCGCACGGCAACGTCTCGCTTCCCCCGTTCGGCCACGATTTCGACAACTTCGTGTCGCCGCTGTTCGTCTACGTGCCGATGGCGAGACTGAACATGGCCCAGGCGGCTCGCCATGTGGCTGCGGTCAACGGATCGGCGTCGGATCAGACGAAGTGGAACGCCGTCTACGCCGAGGAGTTGGCGAGCCAGGGGCCGTCGCTCGCGGCGTCGATGGAGATCGACTCGGTCCAGTCCAACGAGGGCTATTACAAGTTCAACCTGCACCACCTCACGGGCTACAACCTGACCCGCATCGAATCCGACCCGGCCGTCCGCACGCTCTACAAGCAGGCGATCGGCGTCATGGATCGCACCACCGGTGACGACGTGAACGCCCATTTCGAAGCGGTCACCTATGCCATGACCGGAGAGGCCAGCCGTCGCGACGCCGCCGTCGAACACGTGCGCCAATGGCGCGACTACCGGGCTCGCATCGCCACCGGCGTGGACACCACCAACCAGACGCGCTGTGGGGTCACCATCGACTGCGTCCCCCAGGACCAACTCGACGTCGTGGTCGGACCAGACGATGACGTCGGCGTGAAGGTGCCGGGTACCTCGGCGAAGATGCGGGCGCGCCGCCCGCTTCCCGTCGCCGATCGCCCGCCGACCGACTTCTTGTGGCAGCGGCCATCGACCCAGCTCAACGGCGGCGCTTCGGCCACCCATCAGGCGCCGGGCGTCGACTACCTGTTGCCGTACTGGATGCTGCGCTACCACACCGAGGTGGCCGAACCGGCGCTCGAACCGTTCCCGCCTTATCCCGGTCCCTCGCACCAGTAGGAGCAGGGGCTCATCGCCTCTCCAAGCGGGCGGGCAGCGCCGCCATGCGGGCGGCGAGGGCGGAGAGCGACGTCTCCCAGGTCGTGGCCAGGGCGAGCTGGATGGTGTCGTTGAACGGGTCGGTCCACCGGGCGTCGAGGTGACCCGGCCCGAACCAGGCGCCGAGGATCGAACCGGCGGTGGCCCCGAAGCTGTCGGTGTCGTTGCCCTGCATCACCTGCAGACAGATGCCGTGACCGACGTCGTCGGCGAAGCGCAGGGTGTTGACGAGGGTGCCAACCTCCTGGAGGACCTTGCAGTGACCGAACTCCCCGAACCGAGCGTGGATCCGCTCATAGCCGTCCAGCCAGTCGTCGGCCTGTCCGACCTCGTCGATGGCGAAGCGGACGGCGTCGGCGAAGCGGCTTCGCTGGGGGACGTATCCGAGGGCGGTGCGGAACACGTCGAGTGGGTCGGCGACGCAAGGCGCGGCGGCGATGGCGGCGGCGACGAACATGGCCCCGTAGAGCCCGGTGCCACCGTGGGTCATGCTGGCGTCGCGCCACGCCAGCTCGGCCGCCAGGGCCGGGTGTCCGAGGCAGGCGTAGCCGTAGGCGTCGGCCCGGATGAGCGCGCCGCAGAGTTCCTGTCCGGGGTTCCATCCGCCGCCGACCCACCCGGCGAGCGCCCCCGGACGGGCGCCGGGCTCGAGGGCGTCGAGGGTAGCGGTGGCCAACATCGTGCGCTCGGGTCCGAAAGTGGCGAGGACGGGCAGGTTGTAGAGCCAGAGCCGGACGAGGTCGTCGGCTCCGAAGTCGGCGCCGCGTTGTTCGAGAACCCGCATCCCCAAAACGGTGTAGTTGATGTCATCGTCGGCGGCGACGTGGGTGATGCGCTCACGCGCCAGCTCGCGCCACTGGCCCTGCACCTCGCGTAGCCCGAGGATCACGGCTTCGGGCAGGTAGTCGCGCAGCGGCCACTGCCCCGCCGGCTCGAGGGCGGCGCGGATCTCGGCGAGCGTCGGGTCGATCTCCAACGGCTTGCCCAGCATGCAGCCGCACACCGAGGCGAGGAAGGCCGCTTCGGCCCGGCTGGCGGCATTCGACGGATCGAGGGTGGCGAGCCGTTCGAGAGATCGTCGGGGGTCGGCCTCCCCGGCGATGCCGGCCAGGTCGTCGGGCTCGACGTAGGGCCAGTCGGGACGAATCGGCGTGGCCGCCAGCCGATCGGCGAAGGCGGCGAGAGCGTCGTAGCTGGCGGGCAGGGCAGCGAGTGCCTCGTCGAGACCCTCGACGTCGCGACCCCTGGCGCCATGGTCACGGATGGCGGAGCTCAGCCGAGCGCGGAGGACGCCGAGGTCGGGCAGCGTCACCGGGTGGCGGTGATCTTG
>JBKJJS010000129.1:0-4727 GCA_046597895.1 Ilumatobacteraceae bacterium | reverse complement strand
CCTTGACCGTTTACATCAGCTGCAGCCGCTGGTGCTGCCGCAGCTGGGGCAGTGCGGTGTGCAGATGATCCGTGCCGGCAGCTGCCACGCCTGCCCCAGCTGCGGCAGCACCAGCGGCTGCAGCTGATGTAAACGGTCAAGGAATGTCATTGGGGTTTTGCGCCCCATTGACATTCCGCCGGTCAGTAATGTCCGGTTTCCGGTCAGCAATGTCCGGCTCCGATCGGGGTCGGCGAGCAAGTTCCAAGCAACTCGACGAGGGGGAGGCCGGCAGGAGCCGAAGCGCTTCGTCGCCTGACCAACGCCGGGTTGGGGGTCAACTACCGGCCACCGTTAGAGAGCACGGACGGTGGGAGGGATGCGTGGGATGCGCCCGAGTGGTCCTATCCGGCTGACGAGACCGCTGCCCGCTGGTTGGTCAACGACCTGCCGGCGGCTACGGGCCTGATACGTCAGCCATCCCGGTGTTCAGCGATCGGTGGACGCTTCCGCCGGGTGGGCCGTAAGCCGGTGTGGCGGGGGGTGAGCGTACGGTGTGCGCCGTCATGCATTCCGGAGCGGTTCGGCGATTGAGCGGGACTGCGCCGCCATCGAAGTTGAAATCAGCGACCGGCATTACGCAAGAGTTCTACACTATCCTTTCGTAATCGAGGTGTTTGAACAAGGAACGAGGGGATGAGGTTGTGGCGAGCACGGTGATCATCGAGTGGGAAGGGCGCTCGCTGGAAGCCGCGAACCCCGACGCACTCGCCGACTGGGAACCGGAGCTGTCCGAAATGGCGGTGCGCCGCTCTGAACAGGCAGTTGCAGCTGTCGCCCGCCTCGACGACGCTGTGCGCTCGAGCCCGTTCGTGCTCACCGCCCAACTGCTCCAGCGCGCCGAAGGCGTTGCGTCGTCGGAAATCGAAGCGCTCGCCGCGCCCGGACAGGCCGTCGCGTTCGCGCAGGCCGCCGGCGTCGACCCAGGCGGTGATGCCGCGTGGATCGCTGACAACCTCTCCGTCGTGTCCGCCGCAACCGGTGACCGCCGCCGCATCGACACCGGTGTCCTCTTCGACTGGCACCGGCAGCTGATGCGCCACGGCCGGATCGATCCCTCCCATATCGGTGCGTGGCGGGACCGGCTCGGTTGGGTCGGCGGCCACAGCCCACGCGTCGCAGCTCACGTCGCTGTCCCCGCCGACCGCATCGCCGCCCACATGGACGACCTGTACCTGTTCTGCGCGCGCGACGACATCGACCCTGTCACGCTCGCCGCCGTCGCACACGCCCAGTTCGAAACGATCCACCCGTTCGCTGACGGCAACGGGCGAATCGGTCGCGTGCTCGTGTCGAACCTACTCGCCCGCCGTTGCAACGTGACCGTCGCGCCGCCACTGTCGCTGCAGATCCGCCGAGACGTCGGTGGATACCAGGCCGGCCTGTCCTTGTATCGGTCCGGGCACATCGATGCATGGGTGCGCTGGTTCGCAGACACACTCATCACGGCTGCAGCCATCGCCCAGATCGTCCTCGACGACGCTCGTGCCGTCCTGGACACGTGGGAGGCATCCGTGGGCGATCTACGCGCAGATTCAGCGGCCCGCCGTCTGGTCGCCGAGCTCGGGGCCCACCCCGTCGTGTCCGCCGAAATGGCCGCCGGGCTCTGCGGGGTCTCGGAGCAGGCCGCTCGCGTTGCACTCGGTCAGCTCACCGAACGCGGTGTGCTCACCGAGCTCGATGTGACCGAACCGGTCGTTGGTCGCCCACGCCGCTGGTACGGCGCACTCGGATTGCTCATCCTCCTCGACTGATCTGTCGCCCAGCGAATCTGGGACTCCGCAGCGGATTCTGACTCCTGTCGTCGCGCCCTGCGGACCGTTATCGGTCAGCTGACGCCTTCGCTCCCGGATCCGTCGCGGCGTAGCGCGGTTCTGGTCGTTCTGAGTTCGTCGTTGCGTTCTGGGCTCGGTGTCGTTGGCCTTCCGGCAACGAAGTCGGCGCACATACGGATGCGGGTCAGAATCTGCCTCTGCCGCACGGTCCCGTCCGTGACCTGTTTGTTAGCGTCCTCAGAGGCTGTCACTCCGATCTCGCTGACGAGGCCGGACTCTGACCATGAGGGCTCGGACCGACTCGGTTGCTTCTGAGCTGGTCAATGCCAGTGGCGGTCGCCGTTGGATGGACATTGGGTGACCGTTTACAGCTGATGTAGTGAATGTCGCAGGTTTGCGCAGATTCGGTGACAGGTTTCGGTCTTTCACGATGCCCGGTCCGGTTTTCGTGTGGACTGGGCGACTTGGGCGTGATCGGCTGGCTGTCTCAGGCCGATTGAGCGGCCACGGTCGGTGTTGAGGCGCGGCGAGGCCGCCCGGTGTGACCAGCGGCCTTGTTGTTTCAGTGGTGAAGGCGATGGCCTACTCGTCGGGCCTCGCCAGCCCTTCTCGCAGAGCCGGGGGAAGTTGGAAAGATCGTGGTAAGAAGAGAACGTGTGGCAACTGGGATGGGGTGTGCTTGGCTTGGCTGCTGCTGCGCTGCTTCTCCTCGCTGCGGACCGCCACTTCGGCCGTAGAAGTGACGACGGCCCGCCAGATATGGGCCTCGACTGAGGATGAATCACCGTTCCGACGTCATGGCGGTCGCGTCCGCCTTCCTTGTCGCCGCCGTTGCCTCGACGACGGGTGTTGCCGCGTCGACGGGGATCGCCGTCGGGGTCGCCGCGGCCGTGGCCGTCACCGCCGTGGTTGCCCTCTTCCTCGACCAGTTCGCCGGAGCGGTGGTGGGACTGGCTGCCGCGGCCGTTGTCATCCTCGGGCGTCGCATGTCGGGGTCGTGGGGCGCCGACGCGTTCTGGCTCGCCCTGCTGCAGACCTTCGCCCTCGTGGCCACCGGCATCGCTGCGGGCCGGGCCGGCGTGGTGCTGCGACGGACTGCGACCACCCCGGCGGGCAGTGCGACGCTGCCCGAGCCAGCGTTTGGATCGTTGGGTCTCCTCGACGCGGACATCGCCTTCGAGCGACTGAAGGAAGAGGTCGACCGGGCCCACGCGCATGGGCGGCCGCTGTCTCTCGTGGTGATCGACGTCCGTTTGTTCGACCCGGCCATCGCCAGCGAGGCCCGCCGGAGCGCGCACCGTGCTGTGTCGCGGATCTTCGAGAGCCGCATCGGCGACCGGAATGTGCCGTTCGCCCTCTCCGAGGACCGGCTCGCGGCCATCCTGCCCGAGACATCGCCCGCAGAGGCATGGGACCGCATCGGATCGGTGTTGGACGCGATTGCTGGTGGCCGCTTCAGCATCCGCAGCGAGCAACACGACCGTGCCCTGGCTGACACTGTCGAACTCGCGGTCGGGTTGGCCGAGACTGGGCCAGGCATCGTGGGGGCCGACGCCCTCCTGGATGCGGCAACGGCGGCGCTGCCGTCACACATGCACCGCGACAGAGGTGACCTGGCGTGAACCCAGCAGCACTCGTCTCGGTCGTCGTCCTCGTCCTCATCGCGGTTGCGCTCCTGCTCTACTGGCGGATCGTCATCAGCGGTCACCACCGCCGTCTCGAGCAGCTGGCTGTGCGGGTGCACGTGAACGGCATCCGCGGTAAGTCCAGCGTCACCCGTCTCGGCGCCGGCGTCCTGCGCGAGGGCGGGTACGTCACCGTGGCCAAGACCACCGGCTCCGCCGCGCGCGTCATCGAGGCGCGCGGGGAGGAGACGGCCATCAAGCGACGGGGCGCTGCCACGATCAACGAGCAGGTCGACATCGTCGAACGCTACGTCACCGCAGACGTGGAAGCGCTGGTCATCGAGTGCATGGCGGTGCGGCCGCTCTACCAGCAGTACTCACAGGACTTCATGGTCCGCTCCGACATCACGATCATCACCAACGTCCGAGAGGACCACCAGGAGGAGATGGGTGAGACGCTCGAGGAGATCGCCGACTCCATGTCCGTCACGATCCCCAACAACGGGGTCCTCATCACCGGCGAAGACCGCCCCCACCTGCAGGACCGGCTGCGCCGAAACGCCGAGCAACGTGGCAGCCGACTGATCTACGCCGACCCGGCCCAGGTGCTCGATGAAGACCTGCGCGGCTTCGATTACCTCCAGTTCAAGGAGAACGTGGCCACCGGCCTCACAGTGGCCAAGCTCCTTGACATCGATCGGGAGACCGCGCTGCGCGGCATGTGGAAGGCCGTGCCCGACGTCGGCGTCGTGCGCCTCGTCACCTACGAGGTGAACGACAAGAAGGTGCTCTGGGTGCCGCTCTTCGCAGCGAACGATCGCGAGAGCGTGATCATCACGTTCGAGCTGCTGCAGTCGTACTTCCCCGCAGGTGCCACCGTCATCGGCATCCTCAACAACCGCCTCGATCGGGGCCGACGAGCCGAACTGTTCTCCGAGATGGTCCCCAACGACCTGTCGTCCTTCCTGGACCACGTCGTCACCTTCGGGGCCTACGAGGACACCGTGACCAAGCGGATGATCGAGCTCGGCTACTCCGGCGACCGCATCCACAACCTCGGTGAGACCCGCCAACCAACCCTGGACGAGATCCTTCACACGATCACCGGTCTGATCGAGGGGGACACCGGCGTGCTCGTCGGCATGGTCAACATCCATACCCACCAAGCAGAGATGCTGCTCGAGCACTTCGCCGAGCTTCGCGGCGGCGACCACGACGAGGAGCTCGAAGCCTCACGAGACCCGTCCCGACTCCCGCAGGGAGAATCTCGGATGCGCCGTGCGGCCGG
>JBKJJS010000072.1:0-2840 GCA_046597895.1 Ilumatobacteraceae bacterium | reverse complement strand
CGCCCTCGGCGACCAAGCCCGTCACCAAGCTGGGGTGCGACCCAGCCCGGCGAAGCTGCTCACTGCCGCGATGAGCGTGCTCGCTGACCGCGGTTACGAACCGCGCTCGGACGGCACGGGACTGACCCTGGTCAACTGCCCGTTTCACGGGCTCGCCCAGGACTACATCGATCTGGTCTGCGGAATGAACCTGCAGCTGCTGTCGGGGCTCGTCGACGCCCTGGGACATCCCAACCTGGAAGCCATCCTGGAACCCACGCCAGGCCTTTGTTGCGTCCGCCTCCGCGACTCCGACCACCGTTCGCCACAACCAACGATCCACCAACCCGGGATCGACAAGGAGGAATGATGAGAAAGTTTTCAATCCGCCCCACGCTCACGCTGAAGGGCCGAAAGTTCAAGGGCTTGCGAGGCTGGTCGGGCAAGCCGTTGCACCCGCCGCTCACCGACTTCCCGATCGTCGCTTACGTCCTCGCCGCCGCCTTCGATGTCGTCTCGGCGATCGGTGGGCAAGACCGCGCCTGGGCGCGCGAGTTGTGGCACGCAGGAACCTTCACGTTCATCGCCGGCGCAGCGGTGTCGGTGTTCGCCGCGCTGACTGGCCTGTGGGATGCGTGGAAGTCGTCGGAGGCCGGAACCCAGGCCCGACGCACGATCAACACCCACGCCACGATCATGCTCACAGTCACCGTGCTGGCCCTGGCCGACGTCGCCTGGCGGCTCAATGAGTACCACACGGAACCGGTCACACCGATCGGAATCCTGGTGCTGTCCGTAGTGATCGCGTTGCTGGTGTCATTCGGCGCGACGTTCGGTGGCACTCTGGTCTACGACTACGGCTTCAACGTCGAAACGGCCGGCGATTCTCCCGTTTGGCACAAGTCCGAGATCGACGTGTTCCCCGGCGGCCACAACGACCCCGAGTCGCCGGCATGACCAAGCTGACGCTTTCCGCCGGGGCCTGCCGGCCGGGGGACCGCTGACCCATGGAGGTTCGAGTTGGTCCTCCGAGCGTGACCATCCACGACGACGACGAGTTCTTGGTGTGCGAGCTCAACGGCGAGATGTCGTCTACCAAGGAACAGGGCTACTTCGCCTCCGACACCCGGTTCGTGTCGGGCTACCGGCTCAAACTCGGCGGGGTGCGCCCCGTGCTCTGCAATGCGTCGGCGGTGGAGCACCACTCGGCGCGGTTCGAGTTCATCAATGCCGAGTCGCTCGGCGGCAACGAGCTGGTGATCCCTGAGCAGAGCCTGCACCTGCGCCTGGATCGCACGATCGGCCATGGGTTGCACGAGGACTACGTGCTGACGAACTACTGCGGCCAAGTAGCGGTGCTCGAGTTGGAGATGAGTTTGGAGTCGGACTTCGCCGACCTGTTCGACGTGAAGGACCGTCGGACGATCCGGCGAGGGTCGCTGCAGAGCGAGTGGGATGCCCATCGGGGCCGGCTGGTGACCCGCTACCGCAATGGCGATTTCGAACGGTCGCTGACCGTCGCGATCGACAACGCCGATTCAAGACCGCAGTTCGCGAACGGTGGGATCCGCTTCGAGATCACGCTGGCGCCCGGCTCCTCGTGGCGCACGTGCCTGTTGTGGCGTCCGGCCCTCGGTCGTGGACGGCCCGAGCGTGGCCCGCGTGTGTGCCACGACCTGACCGGGACCAGCCCGCAGGATGTTGCTCGCAAGAGCTGGATGACGCAGGTGACGACGTGTGTGACGAGTGACCCGGCCATCACCGAGATCGTCCGTCAAGCGACCGACGATCTGGCCTCGCTACGGATGACCCGTCACGACGCAGCAGCTTCGGGCGGTCGTTCGCGCCGACAGAACGGCGAGGACTCCTGGGTGCCGGCGGCCGGCATCCCATGGTTCCTCAGTTTGTTCGGCCGCGATGCGCTCACGGTCTCGTTGCAGACGATGTCGCTGTCGCCGCGATTTGCCCTCGGCAGCCTGCGCGCCCTGGCCTCGTTGCAGGCTGACGGCTACGACGACGGCAGGGACATGCAACCAGGCAAGATCGAGCACGAGGTGCGCCAAGGTGAGCTGGCCGCCCTTCACCTCATACCTCATACCCCCTACTACGGGAGTCATGAAGCCACCAGCATGTACGTGCTCGTGGCCGCACAAGCCTGGGCGTGGCACGGCGACCGCGAGGCGCTCGACTCCGTGCGCCCGAACGTCGAGCGGGCATTGTCATGGATCGACACCGACGGCGACCTCGACGGCGACGGTCTGCAGGAGTACCAGTCCCGATCGCCGCAGGGCTACTACAACCAGGGGTGGAAGGACGCCGGCGACGCGATCGTAGGCGCCGATGGCGCCTTGGCCTCGCTACCCATCGCCCTATGCGAGCATCAGTCGCTGGTGGTGGCCGCCAAACGATCATGGGCGTCGGTGCTGGAAACGGTGTATCTAGACGCGGCAGGAGCGACTCGCCTGCGTGGTGAGGCCGACCGGCTGGTGGAGGCCTTGGAGACCCGCTTCTGGTGGGAGGAGCAGGGCACCTATTACCTGGGTCTCGATGGTGACAAGCAGCCGATCGCCTCGGTGGCCTCCAACCCGGGTCAGCTGCTGTGGCATAGAGCCGTTTCCCCCGAGCGGGCGGTGTCGGTCGCCCGCCGTCTGCTGGCCCCGGACATGTGGTCGGGCTGGGGGATTCGAACCCTGTCGGCAGACCACCCGCGCTACAACCCCTTCTCCTACCAGCGCGGCTCCATATGGCCCCACGACAACGTCATCGCCGCTGCCGGGTTTCGTCGCTACGGGCTCGACGACGAGGCTGCCCAGGTGGGCAGAGGTTTGTTCGATGCTGCCAACCAGTTCACCGCCCACCGC
>JBKJJS010000214.1:0-2815 GCA_046597895.1 Ilumatobacteraceae bacterium | reverse complement strand
GTCATTGCCACGGCCGGGTCCCGTTCGGGCGGGGCATGACGCAGGCGGTCAATGGCGGCGAACACGGGGCCGGAATCCATCGACCACGACGGAGTACCCAACTCGTATTCGTCGCTGCCGCGGTGGCCATGCTCGGACAGGAACATGCGGACCGACTCCTCCAGGGACGTGCCGGCGATGCGCGGTTCGACCCCGTCAAGCCCCGCGTCGAACGCCGCCATGAGCGCGGGATCGGCCGCCACGATGCGACCCAACGCCCACAGCTTCACCGCGAGTTGGGCCGAGTCGACCCCGTCGATGCCCCCGACGAGCCGGTTCGCCAACCCGGCCGGGTAGCGCGGTGCCGCCAATGCCTTGTCGACCAAAGCGCGCGGGCCCCCCGCGATCATGCTGAAGTGGAGCAGCCGCTTCATGCTCGCCCGCAGCAGGGGCGGGTAGGTGTGTACGAACGCCAGCAGATCTTCGTCGGACGCGGTCGCCAGCGGTGGCATCGAAGCCACCCATGCGGTCGCCGAGGCGCGCGCCACGTCGAGCTCCGACAGGTCGGGATGGCGCAGGATCTTGGCCAGAAACCCCGTAAGCCGAAGTGACGCCAGCGGGTTCCGATCCCCCTTGGACCGGCGGTACGGCGGCAGACCATCGGCCGTGCCGAAGACCTGCTCGTCCCCCGCCGTTGCCGACATCCCTGGCGTGCGCACACCCATCAGCCGGGCGAGCGCACCGTTGCCGTAGAGGTACCCACCGAACACACCAGTGCCGATGCTCGGCCCCTGGATATCACGCGGCGTGATGAACCCGATCTCCTGGAAGATCTCGAGCTGCGCCCGCTGTACCTCTGCACCGATCAACGTGCCCGTGAGCGCCGACACGACGTTCGGGAACACCTCGCCCACGTTGCCGCGGGTGTACAGGTTGAACCGCGGGTTCGGCTCGTCGTCCGCCACCCAGATCTTGTTCGGTATCGCCGCAGTCATGCTTCTCATTGTGCTCACAACAGGACCGACGAACGGCGATGCGCCGCGGGTGACAGGACGTGCTCACGATGCCACGGGGTTATGCCAGCCGATCTCGGTGAAGCGAGCGAAGTCCGAGTCGGCAGACACCATCGTGAGACCGTGCTCGATACAGAGCGCCGCCAGCACCGCATCGGACACCAAGTTCGCTCTCAAGTCGAGATCACGCAGGAGTCGTCCGAGGATCTGGCGATGTCCGTGCCCTGGTTGTGGGATCCACGCCACGGCCGCGTCCAGCCATGCCTCCACCTCCTCCCACGCCTCATCGGGTGAGAGAGGTTCGGCGAGCGCCCGCGGATTCGTGGCGATCCGGACGAATGCGGTGAGCGACTGCCAGGGAATCCCGACGCGACGCGGCCCGTTGAGCGCCGCCTCCAACCACATCCGCGCCTTGTCGTGGAACGGGCTGGCCGTGTCGACCGCGTAGAGCAGGATGTTGGCGTCGACCAGCACGCTCAGCGGGCCTTCAGGCCGTCGAGGATCTCCAGGGCGTCCGCCACGTTCGACACGTCAATTCGGATCCCCATCCGGTGAGTGCGCTGACGGAAGGCGACTGGCGCCGGCGTGTTCACCAGCGCCCGGCGAATGAGCTGATTGACAGCCTCCGAGAGCCCGAGATCGTGATCGCGGCGCAACGCCTCGATCGCCGCGCCGGTGTCACCGTCAAATTCGAGCCTCAACGCGCCGACTCTCCGCCGCAGCGCTTCACGTGGGAAGGTTCGCCATGACGTTCCGACACCAGCTTCCACAGATGAAGCGTGACCTCTTCCTCACGGACGGGGGCCTCGAGACGACACTTCTGTTCCACGAAGGGTTCGACCTCCCCGACTTCGCCGCCTTTCCACTGGTGGCGACGAGTGACGGTCGGGCGGCCCTCGACCGCTATGTCGACGCCTATCTCGACATCGCTGTGAGGGACCAGGTCGGCATCATCGTCGAGACGCCTACCTGGCGCGCCAGTTCCCACTGGGGTGAACGACTTGGTTGGTCGCCCGAAGCACTGGCCGCCGTCAACCGGGATGCCGTCGATCTGCTCATCGAAGGACGGCGACGCGCCGGGCCCGACGCCCCGCCCATCGTGGTCAGCGGTGTCATCGGTCCGCGCGGCGACGGGTACGTGCCTGGGGCGATGATGACGCCGGACGAGGCGCGGGCGTACCACTCCGTCCAGATCGAGACGTTCGCCTCGACGGCGGCGGACATGGTGTGCGTGCTCACGATGAACTACTCGGACGAGGCGATCGGGGTGGCTGTGGCCGCGGCCGACCACGAAATTCCCGTCTGCGTGTCGTTCACGGTGGAGACCGACGGCCAGCTTCCGAGTGGAGAGTCGCTGTCCGAGGCCATCGCGCGGACTGATGCCCGCACCGACGGGTACCCGGCGTATTACATGATCAACTGCGCCCACCCGACGCACTTCGCGACGGTGTTGGAGACAGGAGCGGACTGGACCACTCGAATCCACGGCATACGGGCGAACGCCTCTACCAAGTCCCACGCCGAGCTCGACGACTCCACCGAACTCGACGCCGGAGATCCGGACGCGTTGGGCCACGAGATGGCGGAACTCCATCGCCGCCACCCCCACCTCAACGTCCTCGGCGGCTGCTGCGGCACGGACCACCGCCACATCGAAGCCATCAGTCGCCACTGCCGGCGATGAAGCGGATCTTGCGCGAGCCGTGCTGACAGACACGGCTACCTCGACAACACGCCGTTGATGGACTCTCGTCAGTCAGCGAGCGGGCGCGACGTCGACGATCTCGCGTCGGCGCACCAGCTTCTCGGCCGGTTGCTCGTCG
>JBKJJS010000042.1:0-5834 GCA_046597895.1 Ilumatobacteraceae bacterium | reverse complement strand
CACTGAGCGGGTGAGGACTTCGTCGCCCTTGGGTTCGGTTCGCCCCGTCGTCGGGTCGCCGGCCGCCATCGGTGCGGGTCGCCGCCCTCAGAAGAGTTGGTTCAGCGCGGCGGAGCGGTCGATTTCGGCGCCGGCGGCGAAACTGATGGCGAGCGAGGCGGCCGTGTGCCGAAGGTCGTGGATCCGAAGCCCGTCGAGCCCGGCCGCGTTCACCGCGGGTTGCCAGTAGCGACGCCGCCAGTTGTTGACCTCGAGCGCAGTGCCACCAGGCATGGCGAAGACGAAGCCGTTCGTACCGGGTTGCCCGTAGCCGGCCGTGCGGTGGTCGGTGAGCGCCTCGGCGACCAGTCGGGGCATGACGACGCTGCGGACGCCAGCGCTGCTCTTGGGTGGTCGCAAGACGCCACGGTCGAGCTATTCGACGACGGACACCGTGCGGCGGAGCAGATCGACACGATCCCAGCGCAGCGCGGCCACCTCGCCGATGCGCGGTCCGCAGTAGGCCGCGATGAAGACCAGCGCCCGGTATCTCGGATCGATCGTGTCGGCGAGGTCGTGGACGTCATCAGGCAGCAGGAACCGCATCGGCTCGTGCTCGATCTTCGGGGCCTTGATGCCGACGAGCGGGGAGTGGGCGATGAGCCCACGTAGCCAGTACGACGTAGACGGCGTCGGGAACGATGTGCTGGCGCAGTAGTTCCAGGCCTCTTGCCGAGCGACGTGCGGGCCTGGATCTCCGCGCCGGCTGACGCGTGGAGATCGACGGCGCTCACGAGCCGAGGGCGGCGCGGTCCTCGGCGATGAGGCCGGCGGCGCTGGTCGGCAGTTCGATCCAGTCGGCGCTGCGCTTGAGTTCAGCGATCCACGTGTCGAGGGCCTCGACGGAGGTGTCGTCGTCGGGGTTGACGACGTCGATCTACGAGTCGTGACTGAGGTCGTCGGCGCATCGGGCCATGGCCTGAGGGTACTGGACTCCTCGGGGCCGGAACCTGGCTCGGTGCCGGCAGCGTGGTGCCAATTCGTGTCGTGATCGCGGGGAGGTTGCCGACGTCCCCAAGCGATCTCGCTCGCGTCGGCCAGACGCCTCGTCGGCGGCCTGGAGGTGCCACCGAAGGTGGAACCTCGCTATGTGCCTTCATCCGATCGGCTGCGCTGACCCACCACCGGAGCAAGTCGCTCCCATCTGGGCGCCCGGCGTGGTTGTTCCGGTAGTCCGGGCGGAGGAGTCGGGTTATTCCGGTGATCTGGCCGCCAGCGGTCTCGACGCAGGGCCGCCCGCAGCCTCCACCGATTACCGGAATATCTACAGATCTGGCCTTGCCAGCAAGCCAGCGCGTCAGTCCCCCGTGACGCTCCCGCTTGTGCTCGCCGGCGCCTCGTCTAGTCAGACCGATTCGCACTCGTTCGTCATCCATTGGGGTGCCGTACTGCGCACGGGCGTGGCGCTCGGCCTCCTCGCGCTGTGCATCTGGCTCGTGTGCAGACATCGAGGTCGCACGGTCGCGGTTGATCGGTGAGCCGAACCGCAGATTGATACCGCCTCGCAGTTCGCTCGTTTTCCCGCGAGAAAGTGAATGGCCTCGGCGCCTGATCGGCAGGTATGGGGGGTGCAGGGTGTCTAGGGTGGCCCGCACGGAGATAGGGAGGGCAGCCATGACATCGCTCGCAGAGAGTCGGAGTTCGGGTGCAGCAATTGAGTTGGCTGCGGGAGTCGATGGGCTCGCGGCTGCCGTGGCGGAGCATCGGAGCGAGTTCGACTCGAACGGTCGATTGCCTGATGACCTCTTTGAGCAACTCGCCACGCTGGGTTTGTTCCGACTCCTTCTGCCGTCATCGCTCGGTGGGCCCGGGCTGTCTGCGCTTGAGTTCATGGATGTCGTCGAGGCAGCGGCGGCTCTTGACGGCACGGTTGGTTGGCTAGTCGGCAATGGGGGCGGCATGGCCCGGGTGGGGGCATACCTGCCGGCGGAGAGCGCTAGGGAGATTTTTGACGATCCCCTGGCGTTCGTGGTCTCGTCCACTGGTGCCGTGGGACGTGCGGTTCGCGTTCCGGGCGGTTACTCCGTGACCGGTCGGTGGCCGTTCGGGAGCGGTTCGCCGCACGGCACATGGTTCACCCCAGTGTGTGTGGTCGAAGAAAGCGAGCAAGCGACCGGTGAAGTGATTTTCGTGTTTGCACCGCGAAAGGATGTTCTGCTCCACGACAACTGGCAGGTTTCGGGTCTCTGTGCCACCGGGAGCGTCGACTTCGAGTTCGTGGAGGTGTTCGTACCCGACCGCTTTGCGCACGCGTTCCAGCCAGACCCCACGCAGCCCGGCACGCTCTATCGGCTTCCCACCCGCTCGATCTATCCGTGGACGGTCGCCACCGTGCCGCTCGGCATCGCAGCTGGCGCGATCAATGACTTCGCAACAACGGCGGGCTCCGCAAAGCGGAGCGGCGACAGTGTCCCGCTCGCAGAGCGCGAACTGATTCAGTCGCAGCTTGGCCAGATCCAGGCGCGCACCGCTGCGAGCCGGGCGTACCTTCGCCACACGATGAGCACTCTGCTGGAGGGGATCGAGGCCGGCATCGGCCTAGAAGCGAGCCGGGTCGACTTCCGACTCGCGTGCACATTCGCGAGCCAATCAGCCCTCTGGGCAATCAACTTGGTCACCGAAATGGCCGGAGCGGTTGCCATCCTGCGGTCGTCGCCGCTCGAAAGGCGTGAGAGAGACGCACGTGCTGCTGCGAAGCACGTTGCGATGAGTCCGGCTGCCTATATCACCGGCGGGAAGCTACGACTCGGACGCGACCTATCGAACGTCCGCTTTTGAACCACACGTCGAGTGCGTGAACGGCTGCGCCGTATCCCGCTGACCGGGCCTACAGCCCTCCGCCGGGGTGCGGGAGCCCCACGAAGCCGTAACGAGCAGATTGCCCTGATAGAGGATGTGATGCAATGTCAAGGGCCAGCGGTTTTCGTAGCGTTCGGGGTCTGGCCGGGTGTGTCTCTCGAATGCCCTGTCGCCGTGATGGTTGACTTCTGAGCGAAGCGTCCAGCCGGTCAAATCCTGGCGCGGTGTGGCTCGTAAGAGGAACGGCATCAACCACATATCAGGTGTGCCCGCCGCGGCGAACCTCACTTCCACAGCATTGGCGCACGCCATGTTCATGATCGGCATCGACCCTCACAAGGGGTCCCACACCGCAGCCGCGGTCGACCACAGCGAGACGGTGCTCGACGACCTTTGGCTGCACTCCCTGGATGCCGTGGTCGTGTTCGTCCGCTGTGCGGCCGAACACCGACAGCTCACCATTGCTGAAGTGACAGCGTTGCTCCGCGGCACCTGACTTCGCCGGATCGTGGCTGGCGCGGAGCGCACATATCGGGCGCTTCGCGCTCCGCACTGAGGCGCTCGCGCGAGCCGAAGGACAGAGCCTCAACGAGACCGTCGAACTCGCCCTGCGCGAAGCCGTCGAACGCCGCCAGAAAGACCCTGCCTTCAAGCGCCGCCTGCGCCAGATCATCCACGAAGACCGCGAACTGCTCGAGCGCCTCGCCAAGTGACCATCGAGTACCTGGATCTGGCCGATTCCGCCCTCCACGCGCCCGCCGCGGGCTTCGGTGACACCGACTTCTACCCTCACTTCGTCGACAAGGCCGCCGTGCTCCTGGTACGCCTGGCCCGAAACCATCCGCTGCCCGACGGCAACAAACGGGCTGCATAGGTGGCACTACGCGTGTTCGTCGACCTCAACGACTGGCGCTGGGATCCCAAACCCGGTGTGGACGGAGCCGAGGCCGCAGTTCTCGCTGTCGCCGCAGGTCATCCACGCCATGCCCGCCCGCCCCCAGTACCTCAGGGTGCTCGAACAACGTCCGCACAGGCGTGAGCGACAGGCTCGGGTGAGGTGTCCGCGCCGCGGATCGGATGAAGGCACATATGGAGATACCAGCTTCGCTGGAGTCTCCGGGGCGCGGTGAGGTCCGCGCAACCGGGCGGCACCGCCGCACGCGCGGGTCGACGGCGAGATCCCCGGGTTGCCCTCGATGAGGAGTTCAGCGCGGCATCTCACCGCGCTCAACGGTTATCTCACCGCGGGTCCGAACACCGGCTTCGGCGGCGGTTCGTCAGGGTTCGCCGTCATTCGTCGAATCGCGTGTCCCCTGGTCAGGCGTTTGTAGGTGCTTACTGAGGTCCGCCGAAATGCCCATGGACGAAACTGAAAAGCGGAAGGTCACCGGATCGACGCCGGTCTCGACCACTGGAGCGGTGAGTCTTTGCACCGCCGATCTGGGCGGCAATCCACAAGCTCCTCGTTGTGGATTGCGCGCCAGAACGATCGCGACGGGTCAGTATCCGCGCAACCGATCGATAGGCGCCGCTTCGGGGAGCTAGGCCCGCGGGCGGGGCCTCGCAGCCACTGAGCGGGTGAGGACTTCGTCGCCCTTGGGTTCGGTTCGCCCCGTCGTCGGGTCGCCGGCCGCCATCGGTGCGGGTCGCCGCCCTCAGAAGAGTCTGTTCAGCGCGGCGGAGCGGTCGATTTCGGCGCCGGCAGCCACCATCCGGGCGAACTCACCCGCGTCAGTGGTGCCGCAAACGACGACAACGTCCGACGACAGCTCCACCAAGTCAGGCCGCCAACAAACGCCTCCTCGATCAGGCTCCGGGGAAGTCGCGAAGGTTGATGTCCGCGCTGTCACTCGATCTGACGCATCCACGAGTCGAACTTGGCGACGAGTCCGCCGAAGTCGAGGTCATGCGTGACCAGCGCGAGAACGGTCTCGACGACATCGTCGTTCGAGGTGTCGACCTCAAACCCGTTGATCTCCAGGAACACGAACGAGGCGAGCACGGCGACCCGCTTGTTGCCATCGATGAACGGATGGTTCTGCGCAAGGGACTCGCACAGCGCCGCAGCCTTCGCCGCGAACGTCGGGTACGCATCCTCGCCGAAGGCGCTCTGACGGGGGCGCTCCACTGCTGCCTCCAACAGGTGCCCGTCGCGCAGCCCGACGCCCGGACCCACCTCGAGCTCGTGCAGTCGAAGAACGTCGTCAGCGTCGAGGTAGATCGCGCCCACTACTCGGCGAGTCGGTCGAGGGCCTGCCGGTACCGCTTTCGAACGCTAGTTGCTGCCTTGTCGATCTCCGCCTGGCGCTGTGCGTCAGCGAGGTGGATGCGCAGTGCCTCCACGGCGATCTCGTTCATCGAACGATCGGCGTACGTCGCCTGAGTCTTGAGCGCGACGTAGACGTCCTCGGGCAGTCGAAGCGGGAGCTGGTGAGTCGCCATGTGATATCACGATATCAGCAGGCGGCCGCGCTGAAGTGAGAACCGCCCGCTGCCGATGGCTCATGCTCGCAGAGATTCACCGTGAGCTCTTCACGCCTCACTCGTTTGGGCACCGGGGTTCAGCCGGCGGGACGACCCACCGAGTCGCCGTGAGCCGCGATCTGGGCGCGCAGCCGACCAGCGAGCTGCGGATCCGCATGCGCTTCGGCGGTCGCTCGCCACTCGCGTACGAGCTGGCTCAGGGGGCGTAGTTGTCGGACTTTGCGACGGCCGTCACCACCCTGGCGAACTCATCCACGAACAGACGCCGATCGGTGGTGGGGAGGAACTCCATCCAGGCGTACGCATCGACGAGCGCGGCGCGGAGGGCGTCACCATTGTGCTCGGCAAGGTTGCGGAAGGTCTCAGCTGGCATTGCGGTCGATCTCGTGTTGGACGGCGCGACGGATCCACGCCGATACCGACCGATCGTCTTGGTCGGCGCGGCGGCGCACTTCGTCCATGACGTCGGGCGAGAAGCGCACGGGCACCATCTCGGACAGGCGCGCCCGGCG
>JBKJJS010000227.1:0-27544 GCA_046597895.1 Ilumatobacteraceae bacterium | reverse complement strand
ATGTCGACCACCAGCAGTGCGCGCCCGTGACGGGCCGCCAAGCCGTGCTCCACGGTGTCGCAGTCGATGAGGATGGAGCCGGCGCCCGTGCACGTCACGACGAGGTCGGCTTCGGCGATGGCGGCGGTGAGGTCGGCGAATGGCGCTACCCGCCCACCGACGCGGGCCGCGAGCGCCACGGCACGCTCGGGAGTGCGATTCGTGACAGCGATTTCGCCAACACCGGCACCCCGCAACGCCACGGCCGTACCCTCGGCCATCTCCCCGGCGCCGACGACGAGCACACGTCGACCGGCCAGGCTGCCGAGGCGGCCAGTGGCCATCTCCACGGCAGCATGGGAAACACTCGCCGTGCCCCGCCCGATGGCGGTCTCCGTCCGGGCCCGCTTGCCCACTTCGACGGCGTGACGGAACAGGAGGTTGAGCGTGGCCTTCGCCGCGTGCTCCGCCCGAGCGACTTCCCAGGCGCCTCGCACCTGGCCGAGAATCTCGCTCTCGCCGAGGACGGCGGAGTCGAGCCCCGCTGCCACCTCGAACAGGTGGGCGATGGCGGCATCGTCGTGCTGGCTGTAGAGATGCGGGTGCAGCTCCTCCGGGGCCAGCCCGCTCACGGCGCACAGCACGTCGCGAATGTCGGCGTAGGCGCCGTGGAAACGCTCGGCGACGGCGTACACCTCGATGCGGTTGCACGTGGACAGCACGACGGCCTCGCTGACGTTGGGCCGACCGCAGATGTCATGCAGGGCCTTCACCATGTGTTCACCGCTGAGGGTGACGCGCTCAAGCAGCGCCAGGGGGCTGGTGCGGTGGTTGACACCGATGACGACGACAGACATTGCGGCCTTCGGTCAGTCGGCTCGGTTGCGGGGCGGGATCAAGGTGGGCATGGCAGTGATTCGTTGGCGCAGGCGTTCGGTTCAGGCGTTCGGTTCAGGCGCTCGCCGGACGACCGGAGTCGCTACCCGCCACGATAGTCAACCCGGCGCCGGTTCGGCGCTGCTCGTGGTAGCTCAGGATCTGCAACTCGACCGCGAGGTCAACTTTGCGCATCGAGACGTTGCTGGGCACGTTCAAGACCGTCGGGGCGAAGTTGAGGATCGAGGTGACTCCGGCCTCCACGAGCCGCTCGGCGGCGTCCTGGGCGGCGCCCGGCGGAGTAGCCACCACACCGATGGACACTTTGCGCTCCTGAACGATCGCCGTGAGGTCGTCGAGGTGGCGCACTCGAACACCCCCAATCATGGTCCCAATCTTGGCGGCATCGATGTCGACCACCCCGGCGACGGGAAAGCCCCGTTCGAAGAAGCCTCCATACTTCGCGAGGGCTTGGCCGAGGTTGCCGGCACCGACGATGACCACCGGCCAGTCGTGGGTGAGCCCGAGTTCTCGCTTGATCTGGTACACGAGGTAGGCCACCTCGTATCCCACCCCTCTCGTGCCGTACGAGCCGAGATAGCTCAGGTCCTTGCGCACCTTCGCGGCGTTGACTCCGGCGAACTCGGCGAGTTGATCGGAGGAGATGTGCTCGACGTCGTCACCACGTTCGCCGAGGATGCGCAGATACTCGGGGAGGCGGGCCACCGTCGCTTCAGGGATGCGCCGGCGGGGACGTTCGACCATTGGCCGTCACGCTACGCGCTCGTGCACGCGTTCACGAAGTCACGGACCCGGGTCGTACGCTTCGCCTGTGAGCCGAGTCGACCAAGCCCTGGCGGCCGCCGCCACGGCCGTGGCAGTGGCGTTCGCTCTGGCCACCTGGGATCGGTGGCTGCGTCGGCGTCGCCCCCACGAACTCGTCTGGACAGTGTCGCTCCTGTTGTTCGCCCTCGGGGCCGGCGCACTGTGGTGGGCCGAGGCACGGGGCTGGAGCGCCGCCAGCTTTCGGGTCTTCTACTTGGCCGGGGCCATTCTCAACGTGCCGTGGCTGGCCGCTGGCACGGTGTACCTCGTGGCCGGGCGGGCCTGGGGGGATCGTGTTCGCGCCTGGCTCGTCGGCCTGAGCGGCTTCGCCGTCGGGATCCTGCTCGTGGCCCCGTTGCGCGAGGCAATCCCTACCGACGAGCTCCCCGAGGGCAAGCGGGTATTCGGGCCACTGCCCCGTGTGCTGGCGGCTACCGGTTCCGGTGTGGCGGCCGTGGTGATTATCGGCGGCGCGCTGTGGTCGGCGTGGCGCGTCTGGCGCGGCCGGTCTCTCACCGTCGCCGGCACGGGCCGCACGATCGCCCGACCGGGGCGCCTCGCCATCGGCAATGTCGTGATCGCCGTCGGCACGCTCGTGCTCTCGGCGAGCGGGACATTCGCCGGGCGACTCGGCAAGGACAGGGCATTCGCGGTCACGCTCCTCGCGGGGATCGTCGTGCTCTTCGTCGGGTTCCTCGTGGCCAACACCGCTACCGCCCGTCAGCCCATCACCTCGAATGGGCGGTCACGACCTCAGGTTGCGACGCAGGACCTTGCCGCCAAAACCCTTCGGTAGCTCATCGACGATCAGCACTTTGGTCGGTGCCTTGTAGCGGGCGAGGTGGTCCGTGCAATGTTCGATGACCGCATCCTCATCGAGATGAACACCGGGTCGGCACACCACGTACGCCTTGACGGCCTCGCCGGTGTGGGGATGGGGAACCCCGACCACAACGGCCTCAGCGATCCCCGGGTGTTCGAGCAGGATCTCCTCTACCTCGGCGGGGTAGACGTTGAATCCGGACACGATGATGAGGTCCTTCATCCGGTCGACGATGAACAGATAGCCGTCGTCATCGGCGATGGCGATATCTCCCGTGCGCAACCAGCCGTCAGCCGTGAGCGCGCGCGCCGTGGCCTCAGGGTCGTCGAGGTACCCCTTGAACACGTTCGGACCCTTCACCCATATCTCGCCGGCATCGCCGTGGACTGCGTCGTCACCCGATTCGTCGACGAGGCGCACCTGGACCCCGTCAACGACCTTGCCGATCGAGCCAGGTCGCCATGGCAGCCCTGCCGCGCTCGTGACGACGGGCGCCGCCTCGGTGAGCCCGTAACCCTCGGCAAGCTGCAGGCCGAACCGGTCACGCAGGCGAATCAAGGCCTCCTCCGGCATCTTCGACGCGCCGGTGAGGGCCAGGCGAATCGTGGCGAACGAGTTGGACGGGAGTTCATCGAAGTGGGACCACGCCACCCACATCGGCGGGGCACCGGGGATCACGGTGACGCCACGCTCATGGATCGTGTCGAGTGCCGTCGCGGGGTCGAACCGTTGCACGAGCACCACCGATGCGCCGACCGTGAGCGTGATTCCGAGTACGACGGTGAGCCCGAAGATATGGAAGAGCGGGAGCACGCCGTACACGACGTCCGTCGACTCGATGTGGATCGGCGAGGATCGGCTCTGGGCGATGTTCGTCACGAGATTGCCGTGGCTCAACATGGCGGCGCGGGGCATGCCGGCCGTTCCGGACGTGAAGGCCATCACTGCGAGATCGCCGTCCTCCACCTCGACCATCGCGGCGGACGCTGAGGCCAGCAACGAATCGATGGAGACGGCATCGGGATGCTCCGAGCCGTCGGTGGCGATCACATGGCGCAAGCTCGGCAGCGCCGAACGGTCGATAGAGGCGAATGCGGCCATGGCGGCCGGCTCGACGACGGCGGCCACCGGAGCCACGGTGATCAACTCGTGTTCCAGCTCTGGCCCGGGGCTCGACGGGTTGAGGGGGACGGCCACGCCGCCGAGGCCGAGGACTGCGAGGTACGTCACAACGAAGTAGGTGCTGTTGCCGCACATCATGGCCACACGGTCGCCACGGCCGATCCCGAGACCGGACAGGCCGCCCCTCATGGCAGCGACCTGGTCCCGCAGCGCGCCGTACGTCGTCGGCTGTCCTCGGCTGATGAGGGCCACCGCATCGCCCGGGTGGTCATCGATGAGGTGGGCAAGGTTCATACGACCCTCACAGCATCAGGAGTTGTATGGCGCCAGCGACCAGGATGGCCAGCAGCAGCAACGCGATCGTCAACGTGGTGGCTGGGCGCATCAGCGTCCACGATAGCGGCCGCGACCCAAGCGGGTCCTCACGGACGTTGGTCCGGACGGGACCGTAACGCGACGGGCGACGAGACGCTCGGCGACGCGTTGGCATCGACCGGTCCGCCGTTGTCATCGAGTGGGCCGAGGTATACGGCCGACCCCGAGCCGATACCGAGTTCCTGCGCCGCCGAGTGTCGGTCGATGCACAAGGCCAACATGCCGTAGCTGTCGACGACGAGTGCGATCCCGCCCCCGGCCGCCGCGAACGTCGACACGACGGGTGCACTCCGGTTCACGCCGTCGATCCGGACACGGAGCCGGTCGCCCCACTCCGCCACGTCATCCGGGCCGGCGTTGAGCTGGCAGTTCCCAAACCGGTCGACCCAGGTCACCTCACATGCCAGCCCGCCATCTTCGTCTCGCGGTACGGGCACCATGCCCGGGAACAGCAGGTCGGGGTCGATGAGGTCACCCAGTTCATCGAACGGCACGCCGTTGCACAGGTGAGCGGCCACCGGGGCGAACACGTCACGACCAGCGAACGTGGCGCCCGGCGCGGCGAGGTGGAACTCCTCGTTCGTGAGGACCACTGCCCGCTCGGCACCGCCGGCCATCGCCACCGCTGCGGCCAGCAACCCGTTGTCCGGGCCGATCACCACACCCGCCCCCGCCGCTACCTCGATGGCGACGGCACGACGCTCGGTGCCGACACCGGGGTCAACGACCGCGAGGACGATTCCCGTCGGGAGGTATTGCATGCTGCGGGCGAGTGCCAGTGAGCCGGCCCGCACGTCGAAGGGCGGTATCTCGTGCGTGATGTCGATGACCATCACGTGCGGTGCCAGATCCCGGATCACGGCCTTCACGACCCCGACGAACTCGTCGGCCGTGCCATAGTCCGAGAGGAACGAGACCGTGTCGTAGCGGGGCTCCATCGTCCGAGACGGTACCCGCCAGACCCTCTCTCGCCGCGAGATGACGCGCGACGCCGTCAACCTGGCGCCCTGACGCGTCATCTCCCCGTGTGGCCGAAGCCGCCACCCCGATTCTCGCCGTCGAGCGTTGCCATCTCGATCCATCGCACGGGTTCGACGGGCAGAATCACCAACTGGGCCACGCGGTCGCCGCGATGCACGACGTACGCCTCGGTCGGGTCGGTGTTGACCATCAGCACCTTCACCTCGTCCCGGTAGCCGGCATCGATCAGGCCAGGGGTGTTGAGGAGCGTGACACCGTGGCGAAGTGCCAGCCCACTACGGGGCAGCACGAAGCCGCCGTGCCCTGCGGGGATGGCCACCGCGATACCCGTCGGTACCAGCGCCCGACCGCCCTTCGGCGCGAGCGTGGTCTCGATGCGGGCGAACAGGTCGATCCCGGCGTCTCCTGGCTTGGCGTAGGCCGGCAGGTCGAGGTCGGGGTCCAGGCGGACGATCGGGACATCGGGCACGGGCGGAGGTTATTCGACGCCACCGCGGACGTAGCCTGCGCCTGATGCTGGTGTGGATAGACCTGGAGATGACGGGGCTCGAGCCGTCGCGTGACGTCATCGTCGAAATCGCCACACTCGTCACGGACGATGAACTTCAGATCGTGGCCGAGGGCCCCGACCTCGTCATCCACCACGATGACTCCGTCTTGGCGGTCATGGAGCCGTTCGTGGTGAACATGCACACGAAGTCCGGCCTGCTCGACGCCATTCGGGCGTCCGACATCGACCTCGCCGATGCCGGCCGACGCACGCTCGAGTTCATCAAGACCTGGGTGCCGGAGGCCCGCAAGGTGCCGTTGTGCGGCAACTCCATCGGCACTGATCGCCGCTTCCTGGCCGCCTACCTCCCCGAGATCGAGGAGTGGCTCCACTATCGCAGCGTGGACGTCAGCAGCATCAAGGAGTTGGTGCACCGCTGGTATCCACCCGTCGACGCCAACCGACCCAACAAGGTCGGCGTTCACCGGGCGCTCGACGACATCAGGGCCAGCATCGACGAACTGCGCTACTACCGGGCCGAGGTGTTCGTGCCCCGCACTCCGGACCCGGGCCCGACCCCCTCGGGCTGACGCCGCTCGGCGCGTCGACCCTCCGGAAGTTGGTCACTGCAAGTATCTTGAACCTCGTGAGCCACCGCGACCATCAGCACTCCCACACTGAGGCCCACGACACCCCGCCGCCGAAGTACCGCAAGCAGGAACAGGAACCCGCCGGTACCGAGATCATCGAGGTCGCCCCCGGGATCCTGCGACTCCAACTCCCGATCCGCATCCCGGGTCTCGGACACGTGAACTGCTACGCGCTAGAGGACGAGCGGGGCTTCGCCGTGGTCGATCCGGGCATGCCGGGCCCTGGAGCATGGCGGGAGTTCCAGGCCGCCATCACGCGCGCTGGCATCCCGGTCAAGCGCATCCACACCGCCATTGTCACGCATAGCCACCCCGACCACTTCGGTGGGGCCGGAAAGCTGCATTACGAAGTTGGGGCGGACATCGTGGCCCACCGCAGCTTCCGAGTGCGGTGGAGCCCATCGGAACCGAACGACGACATCGACGCCGAAGCCGCCGCCGAAGCGGCCGGTGTGCGAGCCGAAGGCGTGGGCGATGACGACGACCCTCGGTCAGCCGCTGAAGCAGTGCGCGAGCACGCGTGGGATGCCAGGACACCGTGGGGTGGCGACCCGCCCGGGCCGTCGAGGGGCCGGCGCCTGAGGTGGAAGGTGCTGAAGCGGATCCCCGGCATGATGCCGACGCCGACGCCCACCACCCGGCTGCGCGATGCCGACACCATCACGTTCGCCAAGCGCGAATGGGTGGCCGTTCACACCCCCGGCCACACCGCCGACCACTTGTGCCTGCTCGATCCGGCCGAGGGCGTGTTCCTCTCTGGCGACCACGTGCTGCCCACGATCACACCGCACATCTCCGGCTTGATGACGGCGGCGGACCCGCTGCAACTGTTCTTCGACTCCCTGGACAAGGTGAAGGAACTGCAGCCCCAGGTCCGCGTCGTCCTGCCAGCCCACGGTCACCCCTTCCCGAACCTTGCTGGTCGGGTCGACGACATCAAACGCCACCACGCCGAGCGGCTCGAGCGACTACACACCGCCTCCAAGGAACTCGGCCGGTCCGGCACGGTGTCTGATTACTCGCACTACCTGTTCTCACCAAGGGCCCAGGGTTCGATGGCCGACAGCGAGACGTACGCCCACCTCGAGCATCTTCGTGTGGCGGGCCGAGCCGAGAACCGCCGCCGACCCGACGGTCTCCTCGAATACGACATCGCCTGAGACGCTGCTACCCCCGCCCGCCCTGCGGAGGTCAGCCGAACCAGGTCCGGAAGGGCCACAGGAAAAACGCGGCCACCGCGGCAACGAGGAGCGCGAACTTCAAGCTGGCCGCCACGGTGGCGATCGGAGCCGTGCTTCCCCCGCTCGGATGAGTCCGGGTCGCTTGCCGCAGCGCGGCATTCTCGATCAGGTCGAACATCGCCGCCAGCAACGCCGCAGCAATCATGAAGCGCCCTAATCCGGCTCGACTTACTGCGGTAAGGAATCCACCGAGTCCGAGCGCTACGAACACATATCCGGCGATGATGAGGTAGTCGATCTCCAGACAACGCTTCAGCGCCTCGCGACCGCGTTCCCCGGCGGCGGCGATCAGTTCCCGCAACCGGGCCGGGCTTGCCGCAAACTCGTACGAGAGGATCCCTTTGCTCACCCCTCGGGCGGCCGCGAACTCCTCGGCATGACGTTGGCTGGCGACATACACCTGCAACGCCCCGAGCCCCGCGCACACCAACGCCAGCAACGCGCCGATCACCTTCATGCGGTCACCGTAGCCGGATCGCAGTTGGCCCCGCAGACGACGACCACGACACGCTCCCCGACCCCGGGCCGGTACGCGCCGGAACGGATGGCCGCAAGCGCCGCCGCTCCACCCGGTTCGACGATCAGCCGGAACGCCGACCACAGCTCTCGCTGCGCGGCGCGGATGTCGTCATCGGTGACCGTGACGGCCTCGTCCACGTACCGACGGACGACACTCCACGGAACCGCGCCGATCCGCTTGGCACCGAGCGCATCGGCGGCCAGCCCGCTCACCGGTACGTCCACCGGTGCTCCGGCCGCCAGCGCCGCCCGAAGGCACTGCGAGGTCTCCGGCTCCACGCTCACGACCCTCACCCTGTCCTGCACCCACGCCGCCTGGCCCGCCGTGAAGCCACCGCCCCCCGTCGCCACGATGAGCGTGTCGTAACCGCTGACCTGTTCGTCGAGTTCGAGGGCCACCGTGCCCTGACCGGCGACGGTGTCCGCGTGGTCGAACGGGTGCACCATGAGCGCTCCCGTCTCCCGCTGACGCTCGTTGGCAGCGATTTGCGCGTCGTCGTAGTAGCCCTCGACGATGTGCAGCGTGGCGCCGAATCGGGCGATGTTCTCACGCTTCACGGACGGCGATGTGGACGGCATGAAGACCTCGGCCCGAACGCCGAGGACCTGACTGACGTACGAGACAGCGGCACCGTGGTTCCCGCCGCTCGCCGTCACCAGCCCGGCCGCCGCAAGGCTGCCGGATCGCTCACGTTCGGCCAGCACCCGGTTCGCCGCGCCGCGCGGCTTGAACGACCCCGCGTGCTGGAGTAGTTCCAACTTGAGGGTGAGACCGTCGTAGTCGACCACGGGTGTACGTCGCACGAGGTCGCCGATGCGAGCGGCGGCGCGCTCGATGTCATCCTTGTTGACGAGGGGCAACTCCATGACCCCATCCTGCCTGCTGAATAAAACAGTTGACGAAGCCCCTTGCCGCGTGGTTCCCTTGCAACCGCCTCGGCGAAGACCCGCGGCACGAATACCTCGATTCACGAACAACCAGCAACAGGAGACCCTCATCCCGATGGAACGCACGAACTTCGCTCTGATTCCGGCCCCGGTGGCTGGCTCGGCGCGCCCGTGCGCACGTCGTCATGGGTACGTGTGGCTGGGCAACGGTTCCCTCTGCGATTCGAAGATGCGATTCACCGAGGTCAATACGAAGCCCAGCGCCCGGTGGTCCCGGAGGCATCCGATCTAAGCCCTATCGAGGGCAAGTCGGAAGACATGCCAAAGGCCGCCGGGACATCATCCCGGCGGCCTTTCTGCATCTCCGGGCCGAGTTCCCCACCACACCACCGACACCACACACTCACCAACACACATGAAGGAACGAAGCCATGCTCGCTCTCCAGACCATCGAATTCGACGAGTTGCCCGAGGTCGGTGTCGCGGTTGCTGTTACCGATCCGGGGGTAACCGATCCATGGACCAAGGCCCGCTGCCGTGACGGTCACGGCACCCTCACCCACCTGTTCTTCAGCGACGACCTGATGCAGATCGCCAGGGCCAAGGCCATCTGCTCCAAGTGCTCGCTGACGGACATGTGCCTCTCGGGGGCCGTCGCCCGCGAAGAGCCGTGGGGTGTGTGGGGCGGACAACTCGTCATCAACGGTCGTGTGATCGCCCACAAGCGGCCCCGCGGCCGACCGCCGAAACACCCGCGTCCCGAACTGGTCGTGGACGAAGTGCCGCTTCCTCGGCACTACGTCGCCTAGCCAGCGCGGGACCGAATACGGCCTCTCAGTCGCCGGCAACGTTCGGCGAGCCGGCGACTGCGACCACGCACGACGCCGCGGATCCGCCTCCCGGATCCGCGGCGTCGGCGCGGGTCCGGTGAAGGCGTCCGCCGCTAGCCTCACCTTGTGTCGGCTCGGCGGGTCATTGCAGCCTTGATCGCGGTCGCGTTGGCCGCCGCGGTCGTGCTCTCCGCACTTGCGCCGTTCCTCATCTCCGACGAAGGCGACGGTGCTCCCGCCGTCACCGCACCCTCGCAGCCTGCCCCGCGAACCGAACTCCCCGATGTCGTGATCTCGGATCTCGATGGCGAGCCCGTGGCCCTTCGTTCTCTCGCCGGTCGCCCACTCGTGGTCAACTACTGGTACTCGACATGCCCGCCGTGCATGCTGGAGATGCCGGCTCTCGCCGAGGTAGCTGCGGAGTATGGCGACCGCGTCCGCTTCGTCGGCATCAACCCTAAGGACACCGCCGAACGCGCGAGGGCGTTCGCCGCGAAACGTGGCGTCACCTACGAACAGTTCCTCGATCACACCGGTCGCAGCGTCGATGGGTTCAAACTCACCGTATTCCCGTCGACCATTCTCATCACCGCTGACGGCACTGTCGCACTCGTACAGCGGGCCGCGCTGACCGCCCCCGAGCTGCGCGACCTGATCGAACAGCACCTGCTGCCATGATCGCCATCGACGGCCAGTTCGCCCTCAACTTCCTCCGCGGCGTCCTCGCCACCGTCAACCCGTGTGGGTTCGTCCTTCTCCCCACCTACCTCCTGTACTTTCTCGGGACCGAGGGTGCCCGTCCGGGCACGACCAAGGCCAGCCTGCGCCGGGCGCTGGTCGTCAGTTCGGCGGTAGCCGCCGGATTCTTCACGGTGTTCCTCGCCATCGGGCTACTCGTGCAAGCCGGCTTCTCCTGGTTCGTAGACCAATCGGACTGGTTCGGTCTCATCGTCGGCATTGCACTCCTCCTGCTCGGTATCGCCCTGCTCTTCGGCCTCACACTGTCGGCGGTCTTCCCCAAAATGGCCGCCGGCGGCAAGGACCGGCGTGTGATGTCGATGTACCTCTACGGCGTGTCGTACGCCGTGGCGTCGCTCGGCTGCACCATCGGCCTGTTTCTCCCAGCGCTGGCGAGTGCCAGCAGGAATGGTTACGCCAGCGCCGTCGTCGCCACGGCCATGTACGGGCTCGGGATGGCCGTGACTCTCACCGCGCTGACGGTCGCCCTGGCCTCGGCGAGGACCGGCATGCTGCGGGTGATGCGGCGGGTGATGGCACACCTGGACCTCGTGGCCGGCATCTCGATGGTGCTGACCGGCGCCTATCTCATCTGGTATTGGGGAACGGAGTTGAGTCGACCAGGCGAGGACAAGGGCGCGGCAGTGAGCCAGGTGGAGACATGGCAGACGAAGGTGACCAACTGGCTGAACGACATCGGTGTGTGGCCGCTGATCTTCGTGTTCGGCGGTATCACGGTCGGGGCCATCCTCTTCGTGTTTGCCCGCCGCGGCCGGCCGCCGCGACCAGCCACATGACGCTGTTCTCGCAACTTCTGGCTCACCCGGGTGTCGAGGAGGTGTACGAGCGGAGGGGCCGCTTCGGGTTCATGGCGTACCACGGGGGATCGCTCGAGGTCGCCACGGATGTCATTGCTTCGCGGGCCGCTGAACAGTCGGGCTCGAGCTACTACGGCGTCCATCAACCCCACGACCTCCAGTGGCACATCCCCTCCACGAAGGTCCGCCCCTCGGAGTCCCCCGCGCTCGCATCATTTCTCGAGCACGTCGACATCGTCGTCACGGTGCACGGGTACGGTCGCCAGAACTTCTTCACGAGCCTGCTACTCGGCGGGCGCCACCGTCAACTGGCGGACCATCTCGGCGCGCATCTGCGCGCTGCGCTCCCGGCGTACGACATCGTGACCTCGCTCGACGACATTCCGAGCGAACTACGCGGCCAGCACGCCGACAACCCCGTCAACATGCCACGCCACGGCGGAGTCCAGTTGGAGCTGCCGCCCCGCGTACGCGGATCGAGTCCGCTGTGGTGGGACTGGGAGGGCCCCGGCCTGGTACCCCACACCGAAGCCCTGATTACCGCCCTGGCGGCGGCGGCGGTCGCCTGGTCCTGAAGTTCGAACACCCAGGACAGATTTCCGCACCGCTCGTTCGAACTTCCGCTTGGGTTACGGCGCCACGCGCTCGATCAGCCAGGCACCCGACTCGTCGCGCCGGTACCTGAGGCGGTCGTGGAGGCGACTCGGCCGGCCCTGCCAGAACTCCACGACATCGGGGACGAGCCTCCAGCCACCCCAATGGGGAGGCCGGGGGATCTCGGCGTCGCCGAATCGGGCAACCACGCCAGCGAGTCGGGCCTCGAGGTCGGCCCGATCCCGTAAAACCTGCGACTGCGGCGACGCCCAGGCCCCGAGCTGCGACTCCCGCGGGCGGCTGGCGAAGTAGCCATCCGACTCCGCGACACTCACCCGCTCGACGGCACCGCGGAACTTCACCTGCCGATGAATGGCCAACCACGAGAACACCCCGGCCGCCGCGGGCTGCGCCGTCATCTGGCGACTCTTGTCGGACTCGTAGTTCGTAAAGAACACGACTCCGCGCTCGTCCGCTCCCCGCGCCAGCACGTTGCGGGCATCCGGAGCCCCGGCGGAGTCAACCGTTGCGACCACCATGGCGTTCGGCTCGACGCACGCCGCCGCTTCCGCCTCGTGGTACCACCGCCACCACTGGGCGAGTGGGTCGGCGACGAGGTCGGCGATGTCGAGGCCCGCCGTCTCGTACTCGATACGGGCGTAGAGACTCACCGGGCCGTCACTTCGGCTCGATCACCGTGATGCCACGCATATACGGACGCAGCACCTCTGGGATCACGACGCTCCCGTCCGCCTGGCGGTACTGCTCCAGGATCGCCGCCCACACCCGCGGCACGGCAAGGGCCGAGCCGTTCAGGGTGTGTATGGGCTCTGTGCCCTTCTGGCCGGTGCGCCGGAATCGGATGTCGGCGCGGCGTGCCTGGTAATCGCTGAACCAACTGATGGAACTGACCTCGAGCCACGCCCCATAGCCGGGCGCCCAGACCTCGATGTCGAAGCTCAAGTGGTGGCTCTGGCCGAGGTCGCCACCACAGATAGCGATGACCCGATACGCCAAACCGAGTGCCTCGATGGTGGCGGCGGCCCGGCCGACCAACTCGTCGAGCATGGCTCTCGCCTGTTCCGGGGTGGTGTAGGCGAGGATCTCCACCTTGTCGAACTCGTGGTTGCGCAGGAGGCCCCGCGTGTCACGGCCGGCCGACCCCGACTCCCGCCGGAAGCACGGCGTGTAGGCCATGAACCGCTTCGGCAGGTCGGCCTCGTCGAGAATCTCCCCGGCCGAGATGGACGTGAGGGGAACCTCGGCGGTGGGGATGCACCACAGGTCGTCACGCTCGATGGCGTAGGCGTCGTCAGCGAACTTCGGTAGCTGGCCGGTGGACGTGAGCGTGGCCGTGGTCACAAGCGTTGGTGGGCGGATCTCCTCGAAGGCGTCCGCATTGCGGTCCAGCGCCAACTGGCACAACGCCCGGCTGAGCGTGGCACCCGCCCCCCGCAGCATCGGGAACATCGCCCCGCTGATCTTCGACGCCCGGTCCGGGTCCAAGATGCCGAGAGCCACGGCCGTCTCCCAATGGGGGACCCGTTGGTGGTCGGCGTATGACGCCAGGTCGAACCCGTGCACGCGGACGACCGGGTTGTCGGCCTCGCCCGCGCCGTCCGGCGCCTCGTCGCTGATGATGTTGGGGACGCGCAGGAGCACGTCGCGCAGCTGCTCCTCAACCACCGCGGCCTGGGTGGCGACGGCTCTCTCCTCCTCGCCGAGACGTCGGCTCTCCGCCATCGCCTCGTCGGCACCGGCGACATCACCCGCTTGGCGCCGCCGCCCGACATCCTTGGAGAGATCGTTGACCTGTCGCCGTAGCTCGTCACGCCGCACCACGGCACTGCGAACGTGCAAGTCGAGCGCCGCCGCCTCGTCGAGTTGCACGAGCAACTCTGGTCGCCGGCGGCGGGCCATGCAGTCCCGCACCCCTTCCATGTCGGTGCGCAGGAGCCGGACGTCAATCACGGGAGAGAACCTACCGGCCGCCGCGCTCGGGCTACCCGGCATTCCCCATCGGCCTCGTAGGATCGCTGACCGTGCCCGAACCGGCGTTGGTAGTCGATGAACTGGTCGTGCGCTACGGCGATCTCATCGCGGTGAACCGCGCGTCGTTCGCGGCGGCTGCCGGCGAGATCACCGCCGTGCTCGGACCGAATGGGGCAGGCAAGACGTCCGCCATCGAGGTCTGCGAGGGGTTTCGGAGACCATCGGGTGGTCGGGTCAGGGTCCTCGGGCTCGACCCCACCCAAGACCAGCGCCGGCTCTCGGAGCGGATGGGCGTGATGCTGCAGGACGGCGGCGTGTACCCGTCGGCCCGCGTGCTCGACGTCATCGGCCTGTTCTGCTCGCTCCACGGTGACCGTGAAACTCCCGCCGATCTTGTCGAGAGAGTGGGACTCGGTGATCGGGCGAACTCGACGTGGCGACGCTTGAGCGGCGGCGAACGCCAGCGGCTCTCGCTGGCGCTCGCCCTCGCCGCCCGACCCGACATCGCCTTCCTCGACGAGCCGACATCCGGGGTCGACGTCAACGGCCGGACCACGATCCGCGCCATCGTTCGGGACCTCGCTGATCGTGGCTGCTGCGTCGTCCTCGCCACCCACGAACTCGACGAGGCCGAGCGGGTGGCCGACCGCGTGATCGTGCTCGACGGCGGTCGAGTACTCGCCGACGGATCGCTCGACGAGGTGCGCGGCGCCGAGCGGCGAACGCAGTTCCGGTTGCCGCCAGGGTCGGCGACTCCGGACTTCACGCCACTCGGACGGCCCGTGCGCCGGGACGGGGATACGTACACACTCGACGGTGCCGGCTCCGCCGATCTTGCGGCTCTGAGCGCATTCCTGGCCGAGCAGGGCCTCGAGCCACTCGACCTACGGGCTGGCCAGGTGTCGCTCGAGGACATGTTCCGACGCCTCACGGCGGCGGATCATGGCGAGGGCGAGCCAGCATGAAGCCCTTTCGGGCCCAGCTCGAGGCGGAACTCCAGCTCATCGCCCGCAACGGCGAGCAACTGCTGCTCACGCTCGGCATCCCCGTGTTGCTCCTGGTGTTCTTCAGCCTCGTGGATGTCCTCCCTACCGGAACGCAGGACCCGGTCGACTTCCTCGCCCCCGGGATCCTGGCACTCGCAGTGATGTCGACGGCGATGGTGAGCCTCGGCATCGGGACGGGGTTCGAGCGCAGCTACAAGGTCCTCAAGCGGCTCGGCGCCACCCCACTTGGTCGAGGGCGCCTGCTGGCCGCCAAGATCACCGCCGTCGCTGCCGTAGAAGTGGTGCAGTTCACCATCCTGGTACCCGTCTCGTACGCCCTCGGCTGGCGTCCGCAGGACACGGTCTGGATCGTCGCCGTCGCCGGCATGGTCGTCGGCACCGTAGCCTTCGCTGGCCTGGGGTTACTGCTCGCCGGCGTCCTGCGAGGCGAAGTCAACCTTGCCGCACAGAACGGGTTGTACCTCGTGCTACTCCTGCTCGGCGGCATGGTGATCCCCCTCGCCGAGCTGCCGGGATGGCTGAGGTCCGTCGCTCGATGTCTGCCGTCGAGCGCCCTCGCCGATGTGTTGCGCGAGGCACTCACCGGTCAGGGGGATCGCCCCACTCTGGCCTGGGCGGTGCTCGGCACGTGGTCCGTCGTCACCCCGGCTGCTGCTGTCCGCTTCTTCCGCTGGGAATAGCCCCGACCGCCGGGGGAGCACGGTCAAACGCCGACAGGACCTCCTCATACGTCAAGTCCGTCTCCGTTGCGGGCTCGGCGAAGCCCGCCGGAGCCTGCTCGTCGACCCCGCGCAGCCGCATGACCCTGCTCTGGCCCTTCACGAAGTGCCGGATGAAGATCACCAGGATGATGCTCCACAGGTACACCGAACCGCCGAGCTTCATGATGGCCCCGGCAATCTGCTGATCCTGCTCGACGCTCAGTCCGAAGACCCGCACGGGCACGTCATAGCGCTTGTACACCACGCCCTCGGCGAACGTCAGCCACGCTGCCGGAATCGTCGGCACGACGGACATGAGGAACAAATAGATCATCTTCGGCGCGGGGGCCATGCGCAGTTCGGGCAGCGGTCCGCACACTGGCATGAACATGAGGAGCGATGTCGCCACGAGTCCGGTGTGTAGTGCGTAGTGCAGGGGCGCGCTCTGCACCGAGTTGTTCACGACGCCGGGGATGTGCACGACCATGACGTAGACGTTGAAGATGACGCCGGCCACGATCGGCTTGGTGAGGAATCGCACCGCCCGGTAGACCCGGCCGTCGCCGATGATTGCCCGCGCCATCCACGTCGGGATGGACAACAGCGCGAGCGGGGCGAGGAAGTACGACATCATCATGTGCTGGAGCATGTGGGCCGAGTACAGGTAGTTCTCGGCGATGTCGTGCATCGGCCAATCTGACGCCACCCAGAACAGTGCCATCGCCAGCGCGAAGCACCCGACCTGTCGACGGCTGACGGCCGGTCCGTGCGGTACGGCCTCCGGGCCGATGACCCGGACCATGTACACGTAGGCCGCGATCAGGCACACGACGAGCACCCAGACCTCTGGGTGAGGACGGAACTTCCACACCTCGGCGACGGCCGCCGCGGCGTCCGGCGGGACTGACTGCAGCATCGGCGCCAGTCTGCCAGCCAATGCGGGCGATCAGGTCTTCGAGAAGAACTTGAAGGTGGCCAGAAAGAGGACGTACACGAAGATGGCGAGGAAGAACCCGGTCCAGAACAGATAACCGAAGATCTTGGAGTCGTGGCGCAGGTGCATGAATTCCAGCACCACCATCACGAACTTGATTCCCATGAGGATGAGCAGCAACGGCAGGAACGCCGCCCCGATGTCGATGTACGTGAGGAGGACCTCGAGCCCGGTGATCGCCGCCAGCACGAGGGCGACCACCACGTAGTGACGAACCGAGGGCCCTGAGTGTTCACCAGGCACCGAGGCTTCGGTGTGGGGTGGCGGGCCGGCGGGGTCGAGGTGTTCGGCGATGGTGCTCATGGCGGGTGCCTCAGGCCGGAATCAGGTAGACGAGCGTGAAGATCAGGATCCAGATGATGTCCACGAAGTGCCAGTAGAGCCCGACGAGTTCGACGACCTCCGCCTTGTCGCCCGGCACGCGGTTGTGGCGCAGCATTCCATTCAACGACATCAACATGATGATGCCGACTGTGACGTGAACGCCGTGGAACCCGGTGAGCGTGTAGAAGCTCGATCCGAACAGACTGGTCGTGAACCCGAGGCCATGACGGTAGAACTCGGTGAACTCGAAGACCTGACCGCCGACGAACGTGGCACCGAGCAACGCCGTAACCGTGAGCCACAGACGCGCTTTGGGGATGTCCCTGTTCTGAGCAGACGACACCGCGAGCACCATGGTGAGCGAACTCATCAGTAGCACGAACGAACTCACCGACGTGAACGGGATGGAGAACACCTGGTCCGGACTGGGACCGTCGGCGTTGCGGCCGCGATAGAGCATGTACGTGGAGATCAGTCCACCGAACAGCAGGCACTCGGACCCGAGGAACAGCCACATCGCCAGCTTGTTGTTGGACAACCCGGTCGAGGAGTGGCCATGGCCGCCACCATGATCCTGGTCGGCGTGAGCGTGACCGTCGTGGCCAGGCTCCGGATGCTCGTGGTCAGTGACCGTGGCCGTCATGACGTCAACTCCTTCATCGACGTGCCCGAGTCACCGGAGGGAGGGGTCGGCGTCGGTGGGTCGTAGTCGGACGGGGGCGCCACCGACGGTTCCATGGACCACCCGAAGATCCCGAGCATCGCGATGATGGCACCCACGGCGATGAGGAGGTGGTTGTAGATCACACCGATACCCATGACCGGCAACGAGAACGCCACGATCAGCGGCCAATATGAAGGCGACGGCAGGTGGATGTTCTTGTCGGCGTGAGCCTCCTGTTCGGCCATCAGTTCCTCGGCCGTCGCCACCTGGCGGATCTCGCCGGTCTCGTGATCCTCCGCATACTTGCGGTGGAAGAACTCGTCGAGTTCATGCACCGTCGGGATGGCATCGAAGTTGTGCGCCTTGGGCGGGCTCGTGGTGAGCCACTCCAGGCTGCGGGCATCCCACGGGTCGAGGCCCGACATGACGGCGGGGTTCTTGCTCCGGTGGGTCTTCACGATGTTGGCCATGAAGGCGAGAATGCCGATCGTGAGGAACAACACCCCGAGTGTGGAAATGGCGTTCCAGAACGCTGCGTGGACGTTCGCCTCGTCGTACTGGTACATACGCCGTGGCTGACCCTGCAAGCCGACGATGTGCATCGGGCCGAACGTGAGGTTCATACCGATGATGAACATCCAGAAGTTGATCTTGCCGAGTCGCTCGTCGAGCAGTCGGCCGTACATCTTCGGCCACCAGTAGTAGAAGCCGGAGAACAACCCCAAGATCGCCCCACCGAACAACACGTAGTGGAAGTGGGCGACGATGTAGTACGTGTCCGTCTGCTGGGTGTCGGACGGCGCCACCGCATGGGTCACGCCGGAGAGTCCGCCGATCGTGAACTCCACGATGAGGCCGATGGCGAAGAGCATCGCCGTCGTGAACTTGAGCTTGCCGCCCCACATCGTCATGGTCCAGTTGATGATCTTCACGCCCGTCGGAACGGCGATGAGCATAGTGGACATGGCAAAGACGAGCACCGAGATCGGCCCGAGACCGCTGGCGAACATGTGGTGCGCCCACACTCCCCAGCCGACGAACCCGATCGCCGCGCCGGACATCGCCACGAACTTGTATCCGAACAGCGGCTTGCGGCTGAAGACCGGCAGCACTTCGGACACAATTCCGAAACTGGGCAAGACGAGGATGTACACCTCCGGGTGGCCGAAGATCCAGAACAAGTGCTGCCAGAGCAGCGGATCGGCCCCTTTTTGCACGTCGAAGAACGCCGCGCCGAACGTTCGGGAGAAGCTGAGCAGGAAGAGCGCCACGGTGATGACCGGGATGGCGAACACGAGCAGGAACTGCACGACCAGCGCCATCCACGTGAAGATCGGCATCTTGAAGAGCGTCATTCCTGGCGCCCGCATGTTGATGATGGTGACGATGAGGTTGATCGCACCGGTGAGCGAAGCGATGCCGGTGATCTGTAGGCCGAGGGTCCAGAAGTCGATGCCGTGGCTTGGCGAGAAGATCTTGCTGGCATTGGGCTGGTACATGAACCAGCCACCGTCAGCACCGCCCCCGAGGAACCATGACAGGTTCACGAAGATGGCCCCCATCAGGAAGGTCCAGAACCCGAACGCGTTCATACGGGGGAACGCCACGTCCCGCGCACCGATTTGGAGTGGCACGAAGTAGTTGGCGAACGCCGCCGCCATCGGCATCACGAAGAGGAACACCATGGTGGTGGCATGCATCGTGAACATCTGGTTGTACTGGTCGGCGGAAAGGATCTTGCCGTTGGGCGCCGCCAACTGCAGGCGGATGAGTCCCGCCTCCACCCCTCCGACGAGGAAGAAGAAGAAGGCGACAACGCCATACATGATGCCGATCTTCTTGTGATCGACGGTGAACACCCAGTCCCGCCAGCCTTTGGCAGCTACCGGACGGGCGAACACGCCCATCGCCTGCGACGGCTTGACGACAGCAGGCGCGCCGGGACCGGCGGGAAGGGCGATGGTGGGGGGCGTCTGCTCGGTGATGGCCATCAGTCGTCTCCCGTCACTTCAACGTCGTCAGGTAGTCGATGAGGCTGTCGATGGTGTCCTCGGAGAGGCCAAGGTTCGGCATGCCACGGATTCGCCCCTGATCATCGGGATCCGTGGTGTACATCGGCTTCTTCTCGGGTGGATTGCGCAACCACTCCTCCAGTTCCAGACGGTTGAAGCACTCGGGAGTGACTCCCTGCAGGTACAGCGGCCCGACTTCGTTGATCCCGGCTGCAGTCAGATGGCTCATGCAGTCGTCCTTGATCATGGGAAACGTGGATCCGGCAAATGTGGTGCGACTCATGAGGTGGGTGAGGTTGGGGACAGCGCCCGAGACCACCGCCTGATCGGCCGTGTTGATCGTCGGCGTGCCGTCGGCGTTCAACATGCCGTTCACCTGATGGCAACGGCTGCAGTTCTGACGGAACGTGCGATAGCCGACTGCCTCGGGGGAAGTGTCCGTCTCGGCATAGGCCGTGGCGTCGTTCAGTTGGCTGGCCACCCAGGTGGAGAAGTCGGCGTCCGACAGCGAGATGGCCCTCATCCGCATGTTGGCGTGCGAGAGGCCACAGAACTCCGAGCACTGTCCGCTGTAGTAGCCGGGATTGTCAGCCTCGAGCTTGAGTTCGTGGATCCGGCCGGGAACGGCGTCCTTCTTGCCGTTCAGGCGGGGTATCCAGTAGGAGTGGATGACATCGCGGCTCGTCACCCTCAGCAACACGCAGGTGTTCTCGGGGATGACGAGTTCGCCGGACGCCACGATCGGAGCGGTGATGCCGTAGGCCTGATTGGCGGCCGACGCCGGGTAGTCGTACTCCCACCACCACTGCTGTCCGGTGACGTTCACCGTGAACTCGCAGCCATCAGTATCGGCGAGGCTGAGGATGGTGCTCGCCGTGGGGACGGCGACCCCTACGAGAATGACGAGCGGAAGGATGGTGAGGGCGATCTCGAGCTTCGGGTTGCCGTGACTCTGTTTCGGGATGGCCTGTCCGCGATCGCGGTAGCGGTACACGCACCAGCCCACCGCGAGGAAGACCAGTACCCCGACGACACCGGCAATGGCGAACACCGGCCTCTGGAGATTGTCGATCTCCCGGGCCGGCGCCCCTTCCGGCTTCCACGTGTCCTGCGGCGAGTCCCTGGCGCAGCCGACGAGCAGCAGTGCCGCCCCTGCGGTCGCACCGAGGACCAGTCGCCCGAATAGCCGACGTTCGTTCGGGGCTGGAACGATGTCCGAATACTGATGTTGGGGTTCACTCATCGGCGTGATCCGACTCGTCCTTCCCGTCGCGTCGTAGGTCATGGAACTACAATCTCGATCTCGGCGCCCTCGACTCCGGGCACGTCCAACTTGAACTCGCGGCCTTCCGGAGCGGCGGACGATGGCTTCGGAATGGTGAGTGTGAGGAGTTGCACCTTGCCGTCGGCAACGGCGTTGGTACACACGGTCTCCTCCGTCAGCCCACTCGACCCGGAGACGAGGTAGTGGGCGGCGAGTCGATGGAGTTCGTCGCCGCCGTTGTCGTTCTTGAACAGGATGCTCACGGTGTTCCCGCGTTGGATGAAGAGTTGGTCGACGGGACGACCGAACTCCTCGGCACTCAACGCATCGCCGTGCAGCACGACCACCGCGGCGAGCGACGACTTGGCGGCGACCGAACCCGAGGCGTCCTCGTCCGCCGCGTTCATCTCTTCACCGCACAAGCCCCGCTCCTCTTCGAAGTGCTCGGCCTCGTCGGCCAGTTCCGGGCGCTCGCCCTGGGCCGCGGCCCAGACGCCGGGAACGACGATGCCGAGGGCCCCGATGGTGCAGATGGCAACCACGACTTTGCGGCCGGGGCGAAGCCGGGCGGCAAACACGAAGCCGAACGCCGTGATCAGTGAAGCCACGGCGATGAACACGACCGGGCCGAGGTCAGTGCTGACATTCAACATGATCCGCGAGAACGAAAAGATCAGCACGGCCAGGCCGAGCGAACCAAGCACCGGCAGTTCAAGCGGGTGGATCAACCGCCCTCTGACGTCCTCGTTGTACGCCCGATCGGCGCTCGCTCCTTCGGACCACGCCTGCACCGCCCACTCGGCAAGGGCCACGATCATGAGCACCAGCCCGGCCACGAACCAGCGGCGGTCCGTCACCGTACCGAGCACCAGGAGGCCGCCACCGACAGCCCCGACGAGCGGCCAGAGACTGGGGTTCGGGGCGAGGTGCCCGGCCGGTGCAGTGGCGATGGCGGCCGAGTCCATGGCCGAGACGTCGGCATCACGCGTGTAGAGCGTCATTCCGGCGAGGAACACCAATGCCACGAAGGCCGAGCCGAGACCGACGACGCCGAGCGCCCCCCAGTCCTGCATGAAGCCGTAGACGAGGAGACCGGCGATGGCCGCGCCGGCGAGGCCGAAGAACAGTTTGGATCCGGTGGAGAACATCCGCTCCCTACTTCGTCACGTAGACCACGAACCACACCACGCTGAATGCTGTGGCGAGGAAATACCAATACAGAGCAAGACCGGAGAGCAGTTCCCGGTCCTTGGCGCGCCCACCGAGGCTACGGAATGCCGCGACTGCGGTGTAGATGAGGCCGCCGATGATGAGGACGAAAACCGTTCCGGTGAACGCGTAGAACATCGAGTTGTACGCCGTTTCGCCTTTGACGGGAAGCTTCGCCACTCGCCAGACGTAGGCCTGCGAGTTGAGCATCGCCAACCCGAGCATGAAGGCGATCGCAAGAGCCAGAGCGGTGTGCTGGTGGTCCGCTCGTTTGGCGGCGTACACCGCCCACTGCACGATGACGCAGGCGAAGAAGACGGTGATCCACATCACGTTCGTCGCCACTTCGGGGATGACGAGTTTGTCCGGCTTCCAGTTGGCGCTGCCGGCATTGTTGCGGAACTTGAACCACATGCCGGACAAGCTCCCGACGAGCATGAGGGCAGCAGCGGCGAAGAGCGCCGTGCCGACGAGGACCTGCCGCTTCGGTGACGGCGCAGGAGCGGGGGGCAGGGCGAGCACCACGCATCACTCCGGCCCGGCTTGAGGTCGGCGAGGGGCCCGGCCGATGCAACGGTGGGGGGAGTGGCGAAGTTGTTGAGCGGGGGCGGCGACGAGGTCATCCACTCGAGCGTCTGGCCGTCCCATGGGTCATCGCCGGAGCGATCGCCCTTCGTGAAGGCGCGTAGCGCCAGCATCGCGAAGCCCAGCACCGTGAGGACCATCAGCGCATGGCCGAGCGTCACCAGCGTGTTCATGAGCGCTGGCGCACCGTCGTTGTCGAAACCACTCACGAGTTGCGTGGCATCGCTGACGCCGAAGACCCCTGGCTGATTGTTGAAGCCGGCGAGGAGATACGGCACTGACGCCAACACGGTGGCCCCGGTCCCGCCGAGCGCCATCAACAGTGTGGGCACCTTCGGCAGGCGCCGACCCCACAGCTTCGGACCCCAGTACGTGATGGCACCCATCCCAGCCAGCACCACGGCGTATGCCACCAGGGTGAACTCGCCCTCCTCGTAGACCGTGCCCGCCAGTTGAAGGTCGGCGATGGGCGTCAACGTGTGAGCGAGGGCACCGAGCGTGAGCATGCCGGCGGCGCCGAGGCCGAACAACAGCGGGGCGCCAAGGGTGAACTGGCGAGCCTTGAGTGACGGGCGCAGCGTGAGCATGCACGCCCCCATCACGGCGAGAATGCCGGCGATCGGCAGCAGGTTGAAGAACGCGTACGGGACGATGTCCTGCACCTTGTCGAAGTCGCCGAGCGGGCGCCACGGACCAATGCCGTGGTCGGTCTGGGTGATACCGGCGAGGCCGGCGGTGGCCAGGACACCGACACCGATGAGGGCGGCGCGGCGAATGAGCATCCGTCGGCGAGCGAGCACGGGGACGACTTCTGCCACGAAGCCGAGCACCGGGATGGCATAGACAAACGTCTGGGGCTGGGTGAGCGCAAAGCGAATCCAGGTGTGGATGCCAGAATTGCCACCCCAGCCGTTCTCGTCGAGGCTCGTGCGGGCACCGAAACGGTGGTCGGCGAAGAGGTAGATGAGGGCGGCGAGCAGCACGGGAAGCGTCACGAGCAGCGCGATCGCGCCGACAAGTGCGGACCACGCAAACATGGGCACGCGGTCCAGGTACATCCCGGGAGCCCGGCTCGTGAGCACCGTGGCGGCGACCGAAGCGGCCGCGATGATGAGACCGATGACCGTGAGGCCGAGCCCGGCGAGGAACAGGTCCACCCCGCTCTCATCACCGCCGCCGGGGCCACCGTTGGTGGCGTAGGCGGCGATGACGAGCCCGGAGCCGGTGAGCCACGTCCAGAACCCCAGGGCAGCCACTCGCGGGAAGGTCAACGACTTCGAGCCAATCTGCAACGGCACGACCGCAATGGCGACACCGAGCATCAGGGGTGTCAGCACGAAGAAGACGAAGCCCACCCTGAACAGCGAAAAGAGTTGCCCGAGACTCCCGGCGTCCAGGGTGATGGAGTCCGTATCGATGCGCTCGAACCCGAGCAGCGCTCCGACGCCGGCGACGCCGACAAGGAACACCGCGCTGAACCCGACGAACAACCGGCCGATCCGCTTGTGGTCAGCCGTGGTGATCCACGACGCCACGCCACTCAGCACCCGCTCGGTGCTCGCAGGCACGACGGAGGCTGTAGCGACTGATTCGGCGTGGGTGTCGATGGTGGTCATGTGCATCCTCTTGCCCGCGACGGCGCGCCAAGGCCCGCCCGGACGAAAAGAAGGGTGTGGTTGTCAGGTGCGACATTACCCATCGCGGCCCCGAGAGTCGGAAATCTACGTGTGCGCCGGCGCATCACCGCACTCATAGGCCGTGCCGCACGAGTACGTCCACGGTGATCGCCCCGAACAGCAGCGTCACGTAGGAGATGGAGAATCCGAACACCCGCATGGACCGCGCGGGCGTGGGGTTGCGGCGGAGATCGACGACACCTGCGAGAAAGGCCAAGCCGAGTACAAAGGCCGAGATCGTGTAGATCCATCCAAGCTGGCCGACGGGCGTGAGCAGCAACGATGTGGCGACGAGGATGACGGTGTACACCGCCATCCGACCTACGGCGACCTTGAGGGGCACGACGGCCGGGAGCATGGGAACGCCTGCCGAGCGGTAGTCGTCGGCGTAGCGGATGGCCAGCGCCCAGAAGTGGGGCGGCGTCCAGAAGAAGATGATGGCGAACAACACGATGGGGGCCCACGCCATGGAATCGGTGATGGCGGCCCAGCCGACCAGCGCCGGTACGGCCCCGGCCGCCCCGCCGACCACGATGTTCTGCGTGCTCGTGCGCTTGAGCCAGATCGTGTAGACGAAGACGTAGAACGCCGTGGCGCTCACGGCCAGCACTGCGGACAGGAGGTTGGCGAAACGCCACAGCACGGCGAACGCCACGACCTCGAGGACGAGGGCAAAGACGAGGGCATGGCGGGGGGCAATCAGGCCCGTCACCAGCGGACGAGTGGCGGTTCGGGCCATCAGGCGGTCGATATCGCGGTCCACGTACATATTGATGGCGTTGGCGCCGCCCGCCGCCAGCGTGCCGCCGACCAGCGTGGCCACGATGAGTCGGGCCGGGGGCCAGCCCTGCTCGGCCATCACCATCGCGGGGAGTGTGGTGACGAGCAGCAATTCGATGATGCGCGGCTTGGTGAGGGCCACGTAGCCGCCGACCACCGTTTTCGGAGCCCGACGCACGCCGTGGACGAGTCCTTCACCGGGATGCGCCGTGTGCCGGGGCGGCCGCTTCATCGGCGCCAGCCGGGAAGGAACGAGCGGACGGGTTCCGACGGCCATAACTAGCCTTGATCGTACGGCCGCCCGGGACGGGCGACCAACCTCTGGGGTGCGACGTACGTCTCAGCTGCCCAAACCTCCGGTCATCCGGCGAGAATGATGCGGTGAAGGTCCTGCAGGCTTCGACGGCACCAGCCGAAGTCGATGTGCCCACCGGCGACACCGATGTCGTCCCCGACCGACCATGGGTGGTCCTCGTGTGGAACGACCCGATCAACCTCATGGCGTACGTCACGTTCGTCCTGCAGAAGCTGTTCGGCTACTCGATGGAGAAGGCGACGGCCCTCATGCTGGATGTCCACCACAAGGGGCGGGCCGTGGTCTCGACCGGGTCGCGGGAGAAGTCGGAGATAGATGTGTTCCGGCTCCACGAGCACGGGCTCTGGGCCACGATGCAGAAGGACGACTGAGTTGGGGTTCCTGCGACGAACGTGGCGTGTCCGGGCTACGTCAGGTGGATTCGACATCAACTTGCCGGCGGAGGAGCGCGAGTTGCTCACGCACCTGCTCCCGCAGCTGCGGGAGCTGCTGGCCAACCCCGACGACGAACGATCCCGACGGCTCTTCCCGACGGCCTACGCGCTCGACCCTGAATTCGATGCCGAGTACCAGCGGTTCATGCGTGACGAATTGGCCACGTCTCGGACGGCATCGCTCGACCGGTTCCTCGAGACCGCTCAGGCCAAGCGGGTGGACGAGGCGACACTCATCGGCTGGATGCAGAGCATCAACGCGGTGCGACTCGTCCTTGGCACCCTGCTCGATGTGGGCGAGGAGATGGACCCGGCCGAGATGTCGCCGAAGGACCCTCGCTACCCAGACTTCGCCCTGTACGGGTACCTCTCGGCGTTGCTCTACGAGATCGTGGAAGCACTCGGCGGCGGATAGGCCGGAGCCGTTCTCGTCCCGTCAGACGGGGTATCAGACGGGGTAGAAGAAGGCGCCGGCGGTGCCCGGGCCGGTGTGGGCGCCCACGCTCGGGCCGACGCGATAGTGGACGATCTCGTTGATGGTCTCGGCAGCCCGGAGGACGGCCTCGAGTCGGCGACTGAACGGCGCGCCCTCGGCGTCGGCGATGCCGATGGCGACGTTGAGACGGGCCCGGACGCCGTTGCGACGCCACTCGAGCGCGTAGGCGGCCATGGCATCCACCGTCTCGTCGACCGTCGAGGTACGGCCCAACACCGTGACCTCACCGTCGACGAGGCTGAGCACCGGGATGTGCGTGGGGTCGGGCGGGTCCGCGCCGAGTGCACCGCCCGCCCGCCCACCGCGGCGGATCATGTCCAGTGCACCGACGATGAAGACGTTGCCGACGGTGGGAGCCAAGGATTCGGCGACCCCGGCCGCCTGATCGAGCGAGGCGCCAGCGGCGATGGCCTCGGCGGCGGCCCAGGCGCAGCAGCCGACACCGAAGCTGGCCGTACCGGTGTCGATGAGGCGCACCGGTACCGGCGACTGATGAGCAGCGAGGCGGGCGGAGTTCAGCGTGCCCGACAGCGCCGAGCCGATGTGGACGCTGAGAATCTCGTGAGCCCCGCGCTCGGCGAGGCGTTCGTACGCCAACGCGAATTGGCCAGGGCTCGGCTGTGATGTCGTCACACCCGGTGTTCGGCCGTCGCCGAAGCGGGCGTAGAACGCGTCGGCGTCGATGTCGATGCCCTCGAGGTACTCGTGATCGTCGATGCAGATCGTGATCGGGACGACCTCGATGCCGTACCGCTCGATCAGGACACGCGGCAGTTGAGCGTTGGAGTCGGTGCACAGGCCGATCACGCGGGGACCTCGGTTTCGTTGGGCTCGCTCGGCGGCGGCGGTGGTGGCGCCGTGGCGAACTTGTAGATGATGACGGCACTCGTGGCGACGGCGGCCAGCGGTAAGGCGACGGTTGGCCGTGGGCCCCAGAGGTTGCGCCACCCCTTGCGCCACCAGACGAATGACCCGAGCACCCAGCAGATCGACGTGAGGATCATCGCCGAGAACGCCCGTTGCTTCCACCAGGGCAGGCTCACGGTGATGGCGGCGACTCCGCAGTCGATCGGGAAGTACGCCGGGAACGTGGCAAGGCACTGGCCGGCGCTCGTCCCGACGCCCTTTCCGCCCTTGAAGCCGTTCCAGACGGGGAAGCAGTGCCCGACCACGGCGGCGGTGGAGGCGAGGTGCGCGCCGGTCGCTCCGGCAATGGCCCGGCCGGTGAACCCCGCAACGGCACCCTTGCTGACGTCGGCGGCCATCACGGCGTAGCCGTACTTCTTGCCGAGCACCTTCATGGCGTTCGTGCCACCAGGGTTGCCACTCCCGACGTTGCGC
>JBKJJS010000103.1:0-5190 GCA_046597895.1 Ilumatobacteraceae bacterium | reverse complement strand
GCGCTCACCACCAAACTCGAGACGCTCTCACTCGAGATCGCCAACACCACCGAAGGCTGGACCTGAACCCAACCCTCGGGGTTTAATCGCAAGCTAAGTCAGAAACACCTCACTGCTCGGCGTCCCACAACGCGCGGTTTTCGGGCGTCGCCGTCAGCCCCCGGTACGACGGCCCTCGAGCTCGTCCGAGACAAGCTTCGGGAAGAGCCGCCGATCGATGTCCCGAGGGTGCGTCGGTTGCCGGTCTCGTCCGTCGTCCTCGTCTCGACCTCCGCAGGCCCCGATTGGGTTGACCTCGCCGGGGTCGGCGGCCACCCCTTGCATGTCGAGAGCCGGGCGCGGTATTGTGCGGATTGAACAGGACATACTGGATCTGTGGGAGGCGACATGAAGGCGCGGCGCGCAGCACGTAGGCTTCCTTCTCGGCAGACCGCCCGTTGTGTAGTGGTCGGTTGCTGCTTGCTGAGTTCCGTCGTGGCATCTCAAGCCGTTGCTGAGGAGTCGGAGAGTGCAGGCGGGTCATTGCCGAACGAACAGGAGACTGGCGAGTTCATCTCCGGGGGGGCCCAGGTTCGGTTCCGGTCGCAGTTCTCCCTTTCAACCGACGATGATCACCTCGCGAAGGCACTTGACGCGACGGCCTCGCGTCTCGAACGCGGTGACAGTAGGTGGTTCGGGGTTCCGCTTGACGACTCGGAGACTGATCACTTCTCGGCTTGGACTGCCTTCGACCGGGACGTGATGCCCAAGGTGATCGACGCGTTGTCGGATCTAGACAAAAGCCTCGCCTTCGTGCGCCTTCTACCCGACGTCGCCAAGATTTCGTTGCAAGTTGCAATGGCCGACGCCTCACAGGCGGGGCTGGTTCTCGAGCGGCTAGGCAACCTCGGCTTGACCGACGTGTCCGTTAGCTTTCGAGTCGTCGATCACTCTGCTGCCGACTTACGCACAGCACGGGAGGAACTCGCCCGGCAGTTCAGCGCGGTCGACGCCCACGCCGGTTCCACTACGCTTGTCTCCCAGGCCAGAGCCGAGGGGCTTGACCCATATGGCTACGACTGGTCACCGTGGGAACAGCGTCTCCATCTACTGGTGGAGCCGACAACGATCGCGGAGGCTCGCCGTTCAATGGTCGTCGGCCTCGTAGCCGGAATTGAGGTCGACGTCGTTCCGCGCGCGCCCTTCCGTTCTGCCTCAAACAGAAATTCAAAGACCGGACAGCTGTCAAGCGGCCTTGCAATCTACATTGGAGGTGGCTGCACCGCAAACGTGTCGGTGGTGATTGGCGGATTGACGTATCTTGTCACCGCCGGACACTGCCTCGACGGCAACAAAGACGGCGTGTATGACCCTCCGGGCACTCCCGTCAGCCACGATGGCCAGGTCATCGCCTACACGACCAGCTACTACTGGAATCGGAATCGGCCTGGATACTACGGTACGTATGACGTCGCTCTCCTCTCGCTTGCCGAGAAGAACGATGCGAGTCAGTACAACATGGCCGTACTCTCGTCGACCTACGCCGTGCTTGAGCCGGTTACATCAATCGCTCATACCATTTCGTATCCGGCTCCTGTAGGTATCGTACCATCATTTGTATGTTACGAGGGCGCAAGTCCGGCTCGAGGCGAGATATCTGCTGATCCGACGCCAATCACCTTATGTGGAAATGTTCTCGGATTCTCCGGAGATAGTTTCGTTCGTGTGGATGTGCCGGTCTGTCTGGGTGACAGTGGGGGTATAGTGAGGAATGGCGGAACAGCCTACGGCATCGTCGTTGGTCAGGGAGACGGTTTTAGTACCAATTGCGGTAGCACGATGTTCTATGCCGATCTCGCAACGAATCTTGCGGCTTTTGGTTCATACTCTCTGGTGACAGATAGCTATACTCGCTTAAAGAACTACAACTCAGCGCGCTGTGTCTCGACCAACGGGGCAGAAGGATCAACGCTAGTCCAACGAACCTGTTCTACCGCTTTGACTGCGCAGCGTTGGCGCCTCATTCCAGTTACGACTGGGACGGCGGACCGTTATCAGATTCAACAGGTGACGACCGGCTCCTGTATGGACCCCTACGCGGGGTTGATTGCGGTTAACACACAGGTGTTGCTCTGGTACTGCAATACAGAACCTAACCAGAAGTGGGATCTGGTCCGGGTTGCTGCTGGCCGCTTTCAGATACGAAACAGCAAGAGTTCGAACGCGTGCGCCAGGCCGTACAACGGCTCGACAAGCGACGGCGCGTCGATTCGAATCGACACCTGCAGCGTCGCACCATCACGGTCATGGCTGTCAACTTGACACGCATGACAGTCTTTAGAGCGTGTGCCGCACTACTACTCACGGGGTGTGGCGGTGGAGGCGGCGGTGTTGCTGACACGTTGCCGTTCTTGGGCGAACGCCAGTCAAGCCCTCCGGCAACCGAGGTTCCGGTTTACTTCGACTGGTCGACGGTGCCATGCTCGGACGCTCTCCCCCCTGGCACGGCGGGGGTTGACCCATCGCCTGGATATCGACCGACCACGTTCCGGATGACGTTGCCCGAGTCCCTCGGCGAGCCAGTCCGCGCGGACATCCTCGAGTTGTTGATCCTGTACGAAGGCTGCCCGAGGCATGCACGATATCTGCTGTCGACTGGCAAGGGGCCGCTGTCCCCGGTGCCGGATCCGCCGCTCCTTACCACGGAGGCCGATTTCGTGTTCGGACTTGGGGTGGGTCTGCCATCAAGTGACTACGCGGCTTGTGCCCTGGCTCCAGCAACCGGCGCGCCTGTCGTGTGCGGTGAGTTCAGGTACGAGAAGCTGAACCCGGCCGTCCCTCCTCCCGTGACCTCCGCGTCGCAAACATCCGTGCGTCCATCCGGGTAGGCGAGTTCTCTCAGACCCAAGATTGGGCTCAACTGATGCTTTCGTGGGTGGGTGAGCCAGGGGTGTTGGGTGCACGCCGTGGTCAACGTACGTTTCTGGTTGCGTAACGACCGGATTCGAAGGATGGCTACGACGTGCAGTTCAAAGAGGTACTTGTTGCGGTGCTCGGGTTGTGCTGCGTGACGGGGTGGGCGCTGGTGGAACGCGGTGGTCAGCGACCGCTGGTGGAGGTGTCGGTTCGGGCCAAGGTCCGCCCGCGGGGCCGGTGTGGACGGTGCGGGGTCGAGGCATCGTTCTACGACCAGGGCGGCGGCCAGCGCCGTTGGCGGCATGTCGATGTTGGCTACGCGACGTAGGAGTTGATCGGGGCGGCCCGCCGGGTTGATTGCCCCACGTTCAGCGGCACGTTGCGCGCCGCGACCCGACCGACCGGCGACGCCCCCAGGTGCCCGGTGGCGATCCCCGCGAGGAGTACGAGTCCGAAGTGGTGTGCGGGTGATCAGCCATCCGTGGCCATCCGTGGCCGTGCGAGAAGGCGCAGGGAACTGGCAGTGAGGATGAATTCGCAGACGCGGATCGGGTAGAGAACGTCGGCATCAAGCAGGACGAGCGAGCCGGTGAACCGGCGACGGTCGCTCACAGCACGAAGGTGAGGACGGGTGTAGGGCGCCGCGATAGTTGAGGACGCGGGGGTGAGATTGCGTCATCGAGGGTGAGGACGTGCGGGTGGTGGGCGGTGTTGGTGGCGGCGGGGTGGGTGCGTCAGCGTGGGGAGCTTTGTTCGCGTAAGGACCCCCTCGTTCTTCTTGGCAGTTGCTCGAGGGGGTCCTTCTTGAGTGATGCCGGAGGCATCGGTGCTCATGGTAAGTGGTGATGTCGATCGGGTCGAGAGCGAGTTGACGGCGGGCGGTTTGCGCTGTCCGGGCTGTGGCGGGCAGCTGGCGCGGTGGGGTCAGGCGCGGGAGCGCACGGTGCGCTCGTTCGGTGGGGTGGAGCGGCGGGTGCGGCCGAGGCGGGCGCGTTGTGTGGACTGTGCGGGCACGCACGTGTTGTTGCCTGACGGGTTGTTGCTGCGGCGCCGGGACGAGGTCGGGGTGATCGGCGTGGCGTTGGTTGCGCACGCTGGCGGTGATGGTCATCGCCGGATCGGTGAGCGGTTGGGTGTGCCGGCCGCGACGGTGCGCGGCTGGTTGCGTCGGTTCCGGTCGAGAGCGGTCGCGGTTGCCGCGTTCTTCACGCAGTGGGCGTTGGTGTTGGCGCCTGGTTCGGACCCGCCGATGTCGACGGGTAGCGGTGTGGGTGACGCGGTGGAGGCCGTCGGTGTGGCGACGCGCGCAGCGGTGCGCCGGTTCGGTCCGGGGCCGGTGTGGGCGTTGGCGGGCCGGTTGTGCGGTGGCGGGTTGTTGGCCAACACGAGTTGCCTCTGGTTGACACCGTTTTGAGCGAGCAATGTGACGGCTTCCATCCCCGAAAGCCTTGGAGGCTGTGATGCAGGACCGTCATCGCGATGTCGCGTTGTTCCGATACTCATTGATCCGCGAAGCCGCAGACCCGGCGTTGACGACGGCCGAACGCGGGCAGCTCGTGCGTTATCTCGCCGCCCGTGATCATGTCGGCCCGCACCTCGAACGGGTCCGGGTTGGTCGTTCGACGTTGGACCGGTGGATCCGGGCGTGGCGCACCGGCGGGTTCGACGCTCTCGTCCCCGAAGCCCGCACCGCTGAGGCAAAGACGCCAGCGCGTGTGTTGGAACTCGCGGTTGCGTTGAAGCTGGAACACCCGGGCCGCACAGCGACGCAGGTCTGTCGGATCATCGCCGCCGACCAAGGGTGGGCGCCGTCGGCGCGTACGGTGCAGCGCCTGTTCGAACGTCAAGGTTTGAACGTCCGCCCGGACGGCCGGGCGCCGGAAGTGTTCGGCCGGTTCGAGAAACAAGCATCGAACGTGTTGTGGACCGGTGACGCCCTCCATGGCCCGAACGTCGCCAACCGCAAGGTTTACCGGGTCTACGCGTGAGCGTGGGGATGGCTGGTTCTGAGGATGGGCGGTGTGGGCCTGTGCGGCCAGGTCTGTTTGCCGGCGCGGAGTAGGACGCGGAGCCGGTAGTGCTCGAAGTTCTCGAACCCTCGCCCGCAACGCTTGACCTCCATGACCGCTCCAGATAATCAGCCCCTCGGTCGGTGCTTTGCGTCTGACTTCGCGCGACAGGATCCGCGTTCTTTCAGATCTTATAGGCCGCGCGGTTAGGTAAAAGGGGTTCTGACCTGGTCATTCGCGCGGAAGTGGATCATCCACCGGTCGTCGAGCTGTCTCGACTGTGATG
>JBKJJS010000054.1:0-8344 GCA_046597895.1 Ilumatobacteraceae bacterium | reverse complement strand
GCGTAGCCGATGGCGGTCCCCAGTTCGCAGTGCAACTCGTCGGCGATTCGCTCGGCGACAGTGCGGGCGGCGACACGGCGCGGCTGGGTGTGGCCGATCATTCCCTCGACACCTCGGCCGAGTTCGAGGCAGAGCTTGGGGAGCTGCGTGCTCTTGCCGGATCCGGTCTCGCCGGCGACGATCACCACCTGGTGCGTGCCGATGGCGGCGAGCAGAGCCTCCCGGTGCTGGGTGATCGGGAGATCAGCCGGGTACGTGATCTCCGGCACGCCGGCTCGGCGTCGTTCGACCACGTCGCGGCTGGCGCGCTGGCGGCTCAAGGTTCTCGGCTCGACGCGGTCAGCGCAGGTTGCGGGCGAACAAGGCGTGGAGCCGCTCCCAGTGCCGCTCGGCCGAGGCCTTGTCGTACACCGGCCGCTGGGGGAAGGCGAACCCGTGGTGGACGCCTGGGTACCACTCGACGCGGGCATTCGCCCCCACCGAATTCAGGTGGTTCTCGAGTCCGTTGATCATCTCCGTCGGGGCGTAGTCGTCGAACTCGGCGCAGGCGAAGTACAGCTCGCCGGTGATGCGATCGGCCAGGTAGGCCGGCGACCCATCACCGAACAGGCGGACGCCATAGATCGACGCCGCCGCCTTGATGCGATCGGGATACGTGCCCGCGAGCGCGAAGGAGAACGGCCCGCTCATGCAGTAGCCCATGCAGCCGAGGCGCGTCGCGTCGGCCGCCGAGTCGTGATCCACGAAGTCGAACATGGCCGCAGTGTCGCTGATGACGAGGTCGTCGTTCAGCGTGCTCATCAGCGCGAACATCTCTGGGCGGGTGGCCTGCAGGTAGTCGAACTCGCGCGTGCTGCGGTAGTACAGGTTCGGCAGCACCACGAAATAGCCTGCCGTCCCGAGCCGCCTGGCCATGTCGTGCAGTTCCTCGCGCTTGCCAGGGGCGTCCATATAGAAGAACACGACGGGGAAGGGGCCGCCCTCCTCGGGGTGGGTGACGAACGTGTTCATCGACCCGTCGCGGGTGGCGATGTCCAGGTGGCGATCGATCATCGGCGGACCTCCACCCTCGTCCCGTCGACCTCCAGCCAGCGGAACAGGTGTTGGTAGAAGTGGCGGATCTTCGTCTCGTTGTAGCTGGCGAAGATGACCTCCTGCTGTTCCTGAGCCTTGAGGCCGGTCTGCACGTGGGGCAAGTTGATGGAGTCCTGCTGGAAGATCTTCACGGTCGGGCCGAGTTGGGTGGCCAAGGTCCAGTCGTCGTCGACACCGAGCCACTGCACCTTTGCCGGAGCTGGCCGGTTCGCGGGATCGGGGGCGGGCGGGAACTTCATGACCTCGAAGATGCACTCGTCGGGATTGTCGCCGTTCGGCCGGAAACGGTAGAAGAGCTCGTTGAAGCAACCCCACGGCGACCAGTTCGGGAACACCGAGTAGTACATGGCGTCGATCATCTCGGCGTCGCTGACGGCGTCGACGTCGATGGCATCGCCATGGGTGGCACGCACCGTCCGGCGGCGCTGGTCCGCCAACCAGGCGCGGACGTTGGTGACGTCCTCTGGCGGGTCAGGGAGCATGAGGGGCACGTCACCCATCCCTGGGAGCATCGGGCCGCCGATCCACTTGCACAGGTGCGGGTCGGCTTGCGTCATCGGCCCCTCGATCCACACCGCGTCGTCCGTGAACACGCTGTCGCGGCCGTCGAGGTCCGTGACGGTGACGAGGCCTTCGCCGGCACGCTCGTAGATGTGGCCGTTCATCGGGTGCCGCCAGCGGGTGTAGTGAAGTCCGTCGGCCAAGCGCTCGTAGTGGATCATGTTGGCGAGGTGCGGGCTCTCCACGGCGTGGGGGGAGATGGCGCGTGAGTAGTTGCCGTAGGCGTCGTACCGGGAGTTGGCGTCGCCCATGTTCTGCATGAGGGTTGGGTGGGTGGCGACCACGTGGTACGCCTCCATGAAGGCTTCCTGGCAGGCCTTCCAGTTCACCGGCATGATCTTGGCGACGTGAGCGGCCTTGTAGCGGCGCTCGAACGGCAGGTTCGTGAAGTGCCGATCGAGATCGCCGAGGAACTCGTCGAGCGGGAGCGCGTCGCGGTCAGGGTTGATGAAGACGAAGCCGTGCCACGTGCCGACCTTCGCCTCGGGCAGGCCGTACTCGGCCGGCTCCACGTCCGGGAAGTCCCACTGGCAGGGGATCTCCTTGAGCGAGCCGTCAAGGTTCCAGTTCCAGCCATGAAACGCGCAGCGCACGTTCTTGGCCCCCTTGCCGTCACACGTGCGTAACTTGCGGCCGCGGTGCAGGCAGGCGTTGCGATACGCCTTGATCTCGCCGGGAGCGGTACGAACGATGAGAAACGAGAGGTGGGCAATGTCGTACACGTGGTAGTCGCCAACGTCGGGGATCTCCTCCTCCAGACATGCGAGTTGCCACACGCGGCTCCACAGCTTCTCCACCTCGAGGTCGTGCCACTCGCGGGAGTAGTAGACGTGGGCCGGCACCCTTGTGTTGCCGGGGGGCAAGGACGACTCCTGGCGCAGGATGGCGCTGACCGGGTGGGTGTCCTGGTCGAGCAGTGCGCTGAAGCTGATACCGGCCGAGCGGTCGGTACCGGTCAAGGTCTCGGTCATGGCGTGCCTCGTTCTTCGATTGGTGACGATGACTGTGCGAGGTGTGGATCGGAGGATCGCGCGTTCAGATGCCTTCGGCGGCATCGAGGCCAGCCTTGTCGACTCCTTGTTCGCGCGGCAACGTGTCGAAGAGGGCGGGCGCGGCTCGCGGGGTAACGATAGGCGTCCCTGCAACGGCGCGCTGGATCGCCTGCCACACCGCCTCGCTCGTGCATGGGAGATCGATGTGCCGCACCCCGAGATGGGCCAATGCATCGATGACGGCGTTTTGTACGGCGGGCGTGCTGCCGATGGTGCTCGCCTCGCCGATGCCCTTGGCACCGAGAGGGTTGAGCGGGGTCGGGGTCTCGGTGCTGTGGACGTCGAACATCGGGAACTCGGTCGCGGCCGGGATCGCGTAATCGAGGAAGTTTCCCGTCAGCGGGTTGCCGTCCTCGTCGTACCCGACCTGCTCGTACAGCGCCTGGCTCACCCCGGCCGCCACCCCGCCGTGCTGCTGGCCCTGCACGAGCAACGGGTTGACGACAGTGCCGCAGTCGTCGACGGCAATGTGGCGCAGCAGCGTCACCGCGCCGGTCTCACGATCCACCTCGACCACCGCCACGTGGGCGCCGAATGGGAACGTGGCCTCGCCCTGGTCGAAGTCCAACTGGGCCGCGAGGCCGAGCGTGCCGTCGGAGTGGTCCACGACCCCGTCCGGTGCCTCGGTGGCCGCCTGGGCGAGTTGGCCCCAGTCGAGCGACGAAGAAGGCACCCCGGCCACCCCGATGGTGCCGGCCGAGATGTCGACCACGATGTCGTCGACGCTCGCCTCGAGGAGGTGGGCGGCCAAATGCCTTGCCTTGTCGACCATGGATTGCGTGGCCTTCAGCACGGCGGAACCACCGAGCTGCAGCGATCGCGAGCCACCGGTGCCGCCGCCGCTTCGCACCCGGTCCGTGTCGCTCTGCACGAGGCGAATGCGGTCCACCGGGATGCCGGTTTGCGAGCTGACGATCATGGCGAACGTCGTCTGGTGCCCCTGCCCGTGGGCCGATGTGCCCGCCATCATGGTGAGTGAGCCATCGGCGTGGACCTCGACGGCCCCGTACTCGCTGGCCCCGCCTCCGGCGGTGATCTCGACGTAGCTCGAGACACCGATCCCGAGGAGCCGGTGGTCGCCTTGGGCCCGGCGCGTGGCTTGTTCCTCGCGCAGGTGCTCGTAGCCCGAGAGCCGCGTCACTTCGTCAAGCGGGAGTTGGTAATTGCCACAGTCGTATGTGATGCCGGTGAGCGTGTGGAAGGGAAAACTGTCTTCGGTGAGCAGGTTGCGGCGCCGCAGCTCCACGGGGTCCATCGCGAGCTCGAGGGCGGCCTGGTCGACCACCCGTTCCAACAGGGCTGTCGCCTCCGGTCGGGCGGCGCCCCGGTAGGCGCCGGTGGGCGTGGTGTTGGTGGCCGCCACCACGACGTCGAATTGGATGCCCGTGAACCGGTACGTGCCATTGGACATGCGCCGGGTGCCGGCCGGCAGGTAGGCACCGAGCCCTGGGTAGGCCCCGCCGTCGCCCACGAGGCGGACCCGCAGCCCGGTGAAGGTGCCGTCCCGGCGGACGCCGAGTTCCACGTACTGGATCTGTGCCCGGCTGTGACCGAGCACGAGCATGTCCTCGCTGCGGGTCGCGGTCCACGTCGCTGGCCGTCCAAGCCGCAGCGCGATCGCGGCAACCACGGTTTGCTCGGGATACAACCCGGCCTTGCCGCCGAAGCCCCCACCGACGTGGGGTGTGATCACGTGGACCTGGTCCTTGCGAAGCCCGATGGCGCGCGACAGCAGGTTCTGCAGCAGGTGCGGCATCTGGGTGGAGCCGTACATGATGAGGCGGCCATCGGCGGCAACCTCGGCGGCCGCGCAATGAGGCTCGATGGCGGCCACGGCCATCCGCTGATTCACGTATCGGCCGCGCACGATCAGGTCGGCGTCACCGAACAGGTCGGGTTGGTCCGGGTCCGTGGTGGCGATGGCGACGTTGTTGCCGTGGGCTGGGAACAGCACAGGGGCGTCCGGTTCAAGGGCGTCTTCGGGGGAAACGACGACCGGCAGTGGGTCGTAGTCCACGACGACCAACGCCGCGGCGTCGCGTGCCGCCGTCTCACTGGTAGCGGCCACGACGGCCACGGCCTCGCCCACGAAGCGGACGCGCTCGACGGCCAACGGAGGCCGGGCGAAGTCGTCATGGACCTTGGCCATCCCGTGCTGAGGTTTCAACGCCAGATCGGCCGCCGTGAACACGGCGACGACGCCGGGCGCCTCGACTGCTGCGGACGTGTCGATGCCCATGATGCGAGCGTGGGCGTACTCCGAGCGGACGAAGACAAGGTGTACCGGATCGTGGAGCGGGAGGTCGCTGACATACCTCGCCTGCCCGAGGAGCAACTCAGGGTCTTCTGTGCGGAGAACTTGCGTACCCAGGATTGAACCAGCCATCCCGGCAACGTACCGAGCGGCGGGTCAGGTTGTGGCACCCGCCGGCCGATGGCTACCCGGCGTCGGATGCCGCGATCGTCGTGAACGTCTCGCGGAGTTGGCGCTTCAACACCTTGCCGCTTGGGTTGAGGGGCAGGGCGTCGACGAACTCGTAGCGGCGGGGCACCTTGTAGCTGGCGAGCCGATCCCGGCACCGTTGATCGAGTTCGGCAGGGTCCGCTGTGCCTTGGACCACTGCCGTCACGACCTGGCCCCATGTGTCGTCCGGGATGCCGATCACGGCCACGGACACGACGCCGGGGTGACCGATGAGGACATCTTCGACCTCGCTCGGGTACACGTTGTACCCGCCGGACACGATGAGGTCGGTGCGGCGATCGACGAGAAACAGAAACCCGTCCTCGTCGAGGTAACCGAGATCCCCGGGCGTCAGGAACCCGTCGCGGATCGTCGTCGGCGACGGTGGTACTGAACCGACGAACGCCGAGCACATCGCCGGTCCTTGCACGTAGATCGAACCGATCTCGCCGGTCGGCAGTTGATGGCCGTCGTCGTCGAGGATCCGGATCCGACATCCGAACCACGGCAATCCGACGGAACTGGGCTTGGCGGGGATGTGCTCGGGGCGAAGGATCGTGGCGGCGCCCAGCTCCGTCCCGGCGTAGCAATCGAAGATCTGAGACTGGGGGAAGCGGGCTTGAACCCGCTGCTTCAACGCCGGCGAAAAGATCGAGGCCATGGAGAGAAAGGTCCGGATGCTGCCTCCGTCCCCCGGCTTGTCGAGCGTGAGGGCGAACATGGTGGGGACCATGAAGACGAGAGTCACGCCGTGTTCGTCGCACGCCGGCCACACACGGTCGGGGTCGAAGCCCGGCTCCAGCACGATGGACCCGCCCACGATGATGGCGTTGGCCGCCGTGGCGATGGCGGCGTGGGCAACGGGGGCGATCACCAACACTTTGTCGCTCGGACCCTGGCCGATGCCAAGGGCGAAGCTCTCGAAGAGGTTGGCCGCCGCCTTCTGTGTGGTGGCCACCGCCTTGGGACGCCCCGTGGTGCCGGATGTGAAGCGCACCCACACGTAGTCGTTCTCGTCGACCGCGATCTCCGGGTGGCCGGATGAACCCTTAGCCATCACGTCGGCCACCGAATGGTCGCCGAGGCCGTCGTCGTCGATGAGTTTGGTGGCTTCGATGTCACGCAGTTGCCATGTCAGTTCGTCACCGATGAGCCGCGGGCTCAGTGGCAGGATCGTGATGCCGGCCCGGGCGAGGCCGTAAAAGCAGGCGAGGGTTTCCGGCCGGTTGTGGGCCCGAAGGCCGACGACATCACCTGGCCGTACGCCGAGGGCGAGCATCCCGTTGGCGGCCCGGCTCGCCATCTCATCGAGCTCGGCGTACGTGATGGTGCGCCCGTCGTACGTGATGGCCGTTCGATTCGGCGTGCGGGCGGCCGTGGCCACGAGGTGGTTGGAGATGGTCGAGGCGCGCCAGGCGGGCGGGCTTCCATCGGGGCTGAGATCCCAGCGCGGCTTGGATTGGATGAGCGACATGGTGTATTCCCCTTTTCGCGGCTGACAACCGATCGTAGGAGCTGCGATGCGGGGGACCGCAGTGGACATTGATCAATAGCATGACCAAATGATTGGATCGGCGGCCGTAGCGCCCGACATCCCGGCGGTCGAGGAACGCCTCGATCTCTTGCGCTGGGTCGGCTCGCCCGAACGCTTGACGTATCTCGCCGTGCTCCAGGCGTTCGACGACGCGAAGGCGGGCTACGAGGTGCAGCTCCGCCCTCCCGATGTGGCGGGCGCGGTTGCCACGGCTCGGGGCGAGCCGGTCGACGAGGATGCGGCGACGCGCGCGCTCGATGCGCTGGCGGGCTGGGGGGTGCTGGCGCAGAGCTTCGACACGTCCCGGGTCGGCTCGATCGTCGAGTATCGGCGTCGTCGTCCGGTGTACCAGTTCACGGAATTGGGCGAGCGGGCCTATCGCGGCGTCCGGGACCTGCTGCGCGCTCAGGGTGGCGAGGGGAGACTGCAACGGTTCGCGCTCCGCCAAATCGCCGAGCAGTTGCACGATCTCGCCACGTCGGTGCGCCGCGCCGATGGAGAACGGTCCCTGGTGCTGCTGAACCAGATGGACCTGGTGCTCGGTCAGCTCGCCGATCGCTCCGCCCAGTTCTACGTGTTGGTCGGGGCCATGACGCAGCAGGTCGATGTCGATGCTGACCGCTTCGTCGAGATGAAGGACCTGTTGCTGGGGCACCTCCACGAATTCCTCGAGGATCTGCACCGTTGGTCGCCGGTGATCGCCGAGCGGGTCGCCGCGGTGGAAGCGGTCGGTGTGGAGGACATGTTGCGCCTCGTCGCCACGGCCGATGATGCCGTGTTCCAATCGTTGGAGCAGCGCCTCGCCGAATGGCGGGTGCGCTGGGAGGGGCTGGTGGCGTGGTTCCGCGTCGCGGACAGGAGTTCGCGGATTGCCGAATTGGATCGTCGCACTGTGAGCGCGATCCGTGAACTGACGGCGTTGCTGCGACGTCTGCTCGAAGCGAGGGGGAGAGGGGCCAGCCGGGCCCGGGACCTTGTCGACTTGGCGGGTTGGTTCTGGTCGCTCGACGGGCGCACCGCGGGTTTCGGGGCCCACGACACTGCGCACGCACTCTTCGCCGCCATGTTCGGGCTCGGTGGGGCTCGCCACTTGGGGGCAGGCCACGACGACCCCGACCTCGTGTCGGCGTCGACTTCGTGGGCGAATGCACCTGCCGTGTCGGTGCCGATTTCGCTGCGGGAACGGGGCAAGCTCGCCGGGCCAGGTAGCTCGGCGGCCGTCCCGGATGATCGCCGCGCCCGCGCCTACTTCACCGAGATGGCATTGACCCGGTTGAACGCCGAGCAGGTATCGCTCGAGCGGTTGGCGAGTTCGCCGCTGGCGGGACGGGTGCTGGATCGCACGGAATTCGACGAACTGCTGCGCCTCGCCGACCTGGCCCTGGCGGCAGGGGTGCCAGTGGCCGGATTGGTCGCCACCGCCTCCTCGGGCTCGACCCACGTGACGATCCGCTCGGCCGATGTCGACACGACGGTCACGGTCACCGACGGAACCCTCGTGTTGTGCGGCGTCACTGTGGAGGTGGTCGGAACGTGACCGCGACCTTGCCCGTTGATGGCGTGACGTAGCGTGGAGTCAAGTGACCGCGCCGAAGTACAGCATCAACATCCTCACGATCGACCGGTCCCGGCGGGGAC
>JBKJJS010000472.1:0-3834 GCA_046597895.1 Ilumatobacteraceae bacterium | reverse complement strand
GTCGGGGATGTCGACCGAGCGCAGCAGCGCAAGGGCGGTCTCGTGTAACTCCCTCCGCCTCAGGCCGAGGTGGTACCAGAGCGACTCGCGCAGCTGCTCACCAATCTTCAACGTGGGGTTGAGCGATGTCATCGGGTCTTGGAAGACCATCGACACCTCGACGCCCCAGACGTGCACCATCTGGCGGACTGACAGCCCCTGCAGCTCCACACCGCGGTACCGGACGCTGCCAGTCTGGCTGGAGTTGCGCGCGTTGATCAGGTTCATGAGGCTGCGGCCCAGGACGGTCTTCCCGGAGCCCGACTCGCCGACGATGCCGAGTGTGCGACCGCCGAGGACTGTCAGTGAGACAGCGTCGACAGCGTGCAACACACCGCGCGGCGTCGCGAACGAAGTGCTCAGGTCTTCGGCGACGAGCAGGGGTGCGCCCTGCACGGCCGGGAATGGTCGCCGATTCACAGGTTCGGCCCCCGCACGTCGAAACTGCGGCGCAGCACGTCGCCGACGAAGTTGAGCGACAAGACCGTGAGGAACATGGCCGCTGACGGGACGAGCGCCACGTGCGGTGCCTCGCTCAGGTGGCGCTTGCCCTCGGCGATCATCCCGCCCCACGTGGGCGCAGGCGCCTCCACCGAGAGCCCGAGGAAGGCGAGGGTGCCCTCGAGTGCGATGACCACGCCCGTGGCCACGAGTCCGAACGCGGCCACCGGCAGCACGACATTGGGGGCGATCTCCCGCAGCAGCAACCGCAGGCGGGAGGCGCCCATCGTGTGGGCGGCCAGTACGAACTCGCGCTGAGCGACGGCCAAGGTGTTGGCCCGCGCAACGCGGGTGTACACCGGGATCGACAGGAAGCCGATCACCAGCGAGATGACCGTCAGGCTCTGACCGACGTACGCAAGCAACACGAGCAACAGCACGAGACCCGGGAAGGCGAGGATGACGTTGACGGTCGACATCAACACCGTGTCGAGCAAGCCCCGGAAGAAGCCGGCGCAGATGCCCAGGACCCCTCCCACGATCATGCCGACACCGACTGCGGTGAGGCTGACCACCATCGAGACCCGGGCGCCGTGGACCAGCCGGGCGAGGATGTCGCGCCCCAGCCCGTCAGCGCCGAGAGGATAGGCGCCACTCAGTGTGGTGAGTTTGGCGGACGCCTTCGGCCGGAACGGATCGGGGACGGGCAACACAGTGGCGAACACGGCGCACACAACCACCGTCATCAGCCAACCGACGGCCAGCCAGAACAGTACGCCTCGCGAGCGACGTAGCCGGCCCAACGTGGACGGGGCCTCGAGGCGCTCAGACTGAAGCAGTTGCGCGGCCACGGCGAACCCTTGGGTCGAGGTACGTGTAGGCGAGGTCGACAACGAAGTTGACGAGCACGTAGGAGACGGCGACAACGAGGGCGATGCCCTGAACCATCACCAGGTCGCGCTGGAAGATCGAGTCGACGAGAAGCCGACCGACACCGGGCAGGGCGAACAGCGTCTCGACGACGACCGAGCCGGTGATGATCGCCCCGACCTGCAGGCCCACGACGGTGAGTAGCGAGAACGAAGAGGGCCGCAGGGCATGGCGCACAAGGATCCAGAACGTCGGCATGCCCTTGGCTCGCGCCAAGGTGATGTAGTCCTCCTGCAGCGTGCTGATCATGTCGCTGCGGAGCAGGCGGGTGTAGACGGCCAGCTCACCAACGGCGAGCGACGACGCCGGCAACAGCGCGCCTTGCATGTTGAGACCGAAGTCCTCCGAGATCCGGGTCCACCCGGTGGCGGGCAGCCATCCGAGTCGCTCGGCGAAGACGAGGATCAGCAGGATCGCCAACATGAAGCTCGGCACGGCCAAGAGCCCGAAGCTCATCCCTGTGACGGTCCGATCAACAGGCCCACCGGCCCGGTAGGCGGAGATCATCCCCAACGGCACGGCGAGGGCGAGGGCGAACACGATGGCCATGCCGCCGATCTGCAGCGTCACCGGGAGGCGCTCGCTGATCGCGACGCTGACTTCCTGACCGGTCCGGTACGAGCGGCCGAGATCACCGGTGACGGCGTCACCCAGCCACCGCACATACCGGACCGGAAGCGGGTCGTCGAGCCGGAGGTCGGCTCGCACCGCTGCCAGCCGTTCCGGTGTGGCGCTCTGTGGGCCGAGGATCTGCTCTGCGGGGTCGCCAGGCAGGAGACTCGTGAGGAGAAAGGTCAAAAATGACACGGCTAGGAGGGTTGCCACCAACGGTGGGATCTTGCGGGCGACGGCGCGCATCGTTGTTGTCTTCGAATCCCAGCTTCAGCTCTCGAGCCAGACATGGCCCCACATGGTGGTGGCACCCGGCACGCCCTCACCAGGGGTACCGTCGGGGAACACCCAGCCGGCGATGTTGCGTACCTCGGCGCGAGCGACGAGCGCAGTGAGCGTCCCGGCGGTGAACGTGTTGGGCACGTGCTCGGCCAACACAAGAGAGATCTCTTCGACAGCCTGGACCCTGGGCTCGAGGTCGGTTTCCGACCGGAGCACATCCAGTTGGCGGTCGATGTCGGGGTGGTTGAAGCGGGTGAAGTTGAGCGGGCTGCCGACGCCGAAAGCGTCGGAGAAGATCCGGTAAGGATCGTCCTGGCTGCTCACCCGCCAGCACTTGGCGTCGAACTCGCCGGCGAGGGCCTGGCTCACATGTGTCGCAGCCTCGACCTGGTTCAGGTTCACCTCGATGCCGATCTCCGCCCATTGCGCCTGGTACATCTGCGCCAGCTCGATGAGGCTGGGGTCGGGCGGGCAGTCGAACTGGAATGCGATCGGGTCGCCGGCGGCCTTGCCGTCGGAGCGCTGGGGATCGCTGGTGTACTCATCGACGAGCGCGCTCGCCGCTTCCTGATCGTTGGTGGGCCAGGCTTGCTCGGCGGCCGTGGAGAACCACGGGCTGTCCGGGCTGAAGTACTGGCTGTGCGGCGGGGTGAGGCCCGTGCCACCCAGGATTTCGACGAGGTCGTCCTGATTCAGGGCGTATGCGAGCGCTTGGCGCACCCGCACGTCGTCGAGCGGTGGCCGAGAGGTGTTGAAGATGGCACTGCCGCTGTTGTTACCGAGGTGCTCGAAGCTCTCGACGTCGGGGACCTCGCGCGCCCTGCGGATGGTGCTCTGGCGGAGGCTTTGCAGTACGTCGATGTCGCCGGAGGCGAGGCTCGAGACGCGGGTGTCCTCGTCGGGCACTGGCCGGAAGATGATCTCGTCGAGGTAGGGCAGGCCGGCCTGCCAGTACTGCTCGTTCCGCTTGACGACCAGCCGGTTGTCGCGCTGCCAGGAGTCGAACACGAATGGGCCGGTCCCGACTGGCTGGGAGCCGGCGTCGGCTCCCGCTGCCTTGGCAGCGGTGGGCGAGAACGGCCAGCCGACGGCGCCAGCCAGGATGTCGCCGAAGGCTGCGTTCGGCTGGCTGAGCCGGTAGACGACCGTGAGCGCGTCGGCCACCTCGACGGAGGTGACGTCCTTCACCTGTCCGGAGAGGTTCGACCCGTCGATGTTGATGAACTCGTCGAAGACGGTCTTGACCGCGGCGGCGTCGAGTGGGGTGCCGTCGTGAAAGACCACGCCCTCGCGCAGCCGCAGCGTCCACTCGGTGAGATCGGCATTGGCCTCGAGTGACTCTGCGAGGTACGGCCGCATGACGCCGCTCTCATCACGTCGCATGAATGGGTCGTAGATGGCCAGCGCCACGTTGATGCCGGGGTTGCCGAAGTTGGCCTGCCCGGGTAGCCAGCTGTTGGTCTCGGCCTCGAGGCCGATGATGATGGAGCCGCCCTGCTTTGCAGTACCGGTGTCCCCGATCGTCGTGGT
>JBKJJS010000478.1:0-2523 GCA_046597895.1 Ilumatobacteraceae bacterium | reverse complement strand
CCATCGAGGTGACTTTACACAGCTGTTAGAGCGCTCTACTGTGGGCGCCGTGATTCGACTTGCTGGTGCTCCGATCTCGTGGGGGGTGTGCGAGGTTCCTGGTTGGGGCCGGATGCTGCCGGCGGAGCGAGTGCTCACCGAAATGACGTCGCTCGGCCTCACCGCCACCGAATTCGGCCCCATCGGCTACCTGCCCGATGCGGATGACGAGCTTTCGGCCATGCTGGCCCGTCATCGGTTGGCCGTCACCGGAGGTTTTGTGCCACTGGTGCTCCACGACTCAGCGCAGGCCGACGACACGTTGGCCTCGGCACGCGCCACGGCCGCCCAGTTCCAGCGGCGCGGCGCCGAGATGTTCGTCACAGCGGCCGTCGTCGATGCCGAGTGGTCAGCCCCGATCCCGCTCTCCGAGGCGCAATGGCAGCACGTCGCTGTCATGCTCGACCGGCTCGACGCTCTCGTCGCCGAGTACGGGTTGGTGCAGGTACTCCACCCCCACTGGGGCACTCTCGTCGAATCAGCAGCGGACGTTCGCGAAGTGCTCGATCGCACGTCGGTGCGCTGGTGTCTTGACACCGGGCATCTGGCACTCGGCGGCGTCGATCCCGTCGAGTTCACCCGTGAAGCCAGTGACCGCGTGGGGCTTGTCCATCTGAAGGACGTGAACCTCGCGCTGGCCGCCCGCCTGAGGGCGGGAGAGCTCACGCTCATGGGCGCAGTCCAACTCGGCCTGTTCCGCCCGCTCGGTGAGGGCGACATCGATGTCGCGGCAGTCATCGAGTTACTCGAACGAGGGGGGTACCAAGGATGGTACGTTCTCGAACAGGATCGATCGATCACCGGCGATGAGCCGGCGGCCGGCCTCGGTCCCATTGACGATGTTCGCAAGAGCGTCGAATACCTCCGAACGCGGTTTGGTGTCCACGCCTCAGCGTGACGCCAACTTGGCTCGGAGCACCGAAATCCATACACCAACAAGGGGGAATTGAATGAACAAGCTCCGCTCAGCGGCCATCTTGGCTGTTGCGGGTCTCGCGATGACAGCGTGTGGTGACGACGGCAAGACGACGTCGACCACTGCCGCTCCCGCCGCGACCACGGCGGCTCCCGCCGCCACCACTGGTGCGCCGGCGACGACCGCCGTCGACCTCACGCAGGGTGAGGACATCGAGATCGCCGTCATCACGCACGGCGACGGTGGCGTGTTCTGGTCGGTCGCGCAGAAGGGTGCAGAGGCCGCTGGTAAGGCCCTCGGTATCAAGGTGCGCTACCTCGGCTCGAACAACACCGGCACGGAACAGGCGTCGATGATCAACCAGGCCGTCGCCGACGGCGTCGATGGTATTGCGGTTTCGTTGGCCGATCCCGAAGCCGTGAAGGACGCGGTCGCCGCTGCCGTCGCCGCCGGTATCCCGGTCGTGACCATGAACTCCGGCTCGAACCTCTACAAGGAGTTCGGGGCCTTCACCCACATCGGCCAGGACGAGTTCCAGGCCGGCCAGGGTGCTGGTGAGAAGTTCAAGGCCGCTGGCAAGAAGGTGCTGCTGTGCGCCAAGCAGGAGCAGACCAACACCGGCCTCGACGCCCGCTGCGACGGTGCGAAGGACACGTTCGCTCCCGGCAAGGTTGTCGTCATCACCACTTCTGGTGATGCATCCGGCAAGCAGCAGGCCGACATCAAGGCGGCCCTCGATGCCGATCCGACGATCGACGCTGTGTTCGGCACCGGTCCCGTGGTCGCCCACGATGCTGCCGCCGCCATCGGCGAACTCGGTCGGGACATCATGGTCGGCGGCGTCGACCTGTCGGGAGACCTTCTGGACGACATCGCGGCCGGTACGGTGGCCTTCACCATCGACCAGCAGCAGTACCTCCAGGGGTACATCTCGGTCGTGGCGCTCTACCTGAACGCCACGAACCAGAACACCCTCGGCGGTGGCCTGCCGATCGCGACGGGCCCCGGCTTCGTCACGAAGGACAACGCCGATGCGGTCAAGGCCCTGGTAGCAGCGGGTACCCGCTGATCAAGTGAATGTGATGGGTGGGCACCCCACGGTGCCCGCCCGTCAGGAGCGATACGACCGGGGTCCGCAGCGACGGGCCCCGGTCGTTGTGTTCCTCAAGTACGGTGCGGTAGGGGGACAGGGGGGTGTTATGACAGACGTGGGGTCGGTCGTACCACCGGCGAGCGATGGCTCGACGGTGACGGTCACTGACGAACGAATCAGCCATCGGGGTCCGATGCAACGGTGGCTCGTGTCACCGGAAATCGGTGCGCTCATCGGTGCGGTCATAGTGTGGGCCTTCTTTTGGGGGAACGCCCGCACGTTCGGGGAAGCCGATTCCACGTTGAACTGGCTCGACGTCGCCGCACCGCTCGGCATCATGGCCGTAGCGGTGGCGATGCTGATGATCGGCGGTGAGTTCGACCTGTCATCCGGCGTGATGACCGGGGCGACGGCGATCCTTATCGGTCTGATGTCCACCTACTTCGGCGGTACGGGCATCCATATCGGATGGGCG
>JBKJJS010000409.1:0-2979 GCA_046597895.1 Ilumatobacteraceae bacterium | reverse complement strand
CGGACGCAGGCGGAACGCGGTTCGCGACAAACAGCACGTCCTGACATGCGTCGTACTTCGGCGGACCGATCAAGATGATCCACACGATCTTCGAAGGTACGTCTGAAATTCAGCAACTGGTGATCGCCCGGGCGATCTCAGGCCTGCGTATCGAGTAATTCTGGACAGGGTTGCTCCACTGGCCTTCCTGCTGGCGGTTGTCGTCCCTAGCAATCAGCCCTAGACCTTGTGACACCCTCGGCGCATCGTCACGGGCATGGCGACGATCCGTGAGAAGCGCCCTGGCGTGTGCGAGGTCCGTGTGTTCACGGGTTCCGACGCGCGTGGTCGGCCCAAGCAGATGTTGCGCACCGTCCGCGGCGGCAAGCGCGACGCGCCGCGGCTCGCCGCCCAGCTCGAGTCGTCTGGTGGCAAGGCCAAGCCGGCAGGCCGATCGGTGAGCGACGTGCTCGACGAGTGGGTGAAGCAGAACATCGACACGTGGGCGCCGTCGTCGGCGCGCGATCAGCAGAGCCGCGTGAAGTCGCTCAAGAAGGATCAGATCGCCCGTTTGCCGCTCGCCCGCCTGACGGTGGCCGACATCGAGCGCTGGCACACGCGCCTGCGGGCGGCGGGCATGGCCGACGCCGGAATCAAGAACCAGCACGGCGTGCTGCGGGCAGCGCTTTCGCAGGCGGTGCGGTGGGGATGGGTGTCGTCGAACGTGGCGTCGCTCGCCCGGTTACGGTCGACGAAATCGCAGCAGCGAAGTGTGATGACTGTCGACGATGTGCGCGCCGTGATGACGGCCGGTGAAGCGCCTGCCCTTCACCGACGCGTTCGTTGACGAGTCCGTGCGCGGTCGTCGGTACCTGATGGCGTGCGTGATGGCCGAGGCGCGTCACCTGCCGGAGTTGCGACTGGAGATGCGAGCACTAGCGGTTCACGAGCGGGTGCACTTCAACAACGAGTCCGCACGTCGGAAGCGTCTCGTGGTGTCGGCGATCGCTGAGATGCCGATCGGCGTGTTCATCGCCGTCGCCCAGCGAGGACACGGCGTGACAGAGTTCGCGGCGCGGAACTCATGTCTCACCGCCGTCGTCGAGCGCGTCCAGCGGCATGACGTTCCGCGGCTGGTGATCGAAAGCCGAGACGACGACCGGGAGGACGAGCGTCACCTGGTCGGTGTCCGGCCGCCTGAGCCGTGGCTTGTCTTCGAGCAGGTGAGCGATGGGGCTCGTTAGGTGAAGCGTCAAGGTCTCCGCGTGTGACGCACCGCGGCTCGCAACGAAGACTCCAGTCAGGGACTCGCCATCGAGTTCGCCGTAGGCGACCGTCACTGATCCGAGGCGTGCGTGGGTCAGGTCCACACGACTGACCTTGACCCCGATCCGAACGGCCATTTCGACAGCGGTGACGCGGTGGAGCTCGGTTCGCTCTCGATCGGTGTGTTCGACGTAGAGCTCATTGAAAGCATTGTCCCCGTCCGCCTCGTCGGAGACGTCCCACATCGGAAACGCAAGCACAGCGTTCGTCTCGCTGGATACCTCTTTCGCTTTTCTGCCACTTGTCACCCGTGATCCCTCCGTCCTCGTCTGTAGGTCAGGTACTCACACAGGAGGCATCACATGAAGAAGGCACTACTCGGCATGGCAGCGGGCACAGCACTGGTGGGGGGACTCGTCGTCGCCAGGGCCGCTGACGCGCACACACCGATCGCTCGGGCGACGTTGTACACCGCTGCCCAGGCCAGGGTCGGCACTGTCGAGTTCAAGATGAAGCACACCCACACCGAGGTGACGGTCCGCCTCCGGAACGCGTCCGGGGTTGATGCGTTCCACGGCTTCCACATCCACGCTAACGACGACTCGGTCAACGGCGACGGCTGCGTCGCCGACCCGAATGCCTTGTCCTCGACCTGGTTCGGGTCCGCCGATGGCCATTTCAACCCGACGGCGTCCGTGCACGGCGACCACGTCGGCGATATGCCAGTCCTGTACGTCAACAGTGACGGCAGCGTCCGGTCCACTTTCCGGATCGATGTCATCAAGCCCGAGGACATCAAGGGCAAGGTCGTCATCTTCCACGCAGGTCCCGACAACTTCAACAACATCCCGATTGGGCCGGGCCTGAAGGAGTACACCCCCGGTGCCGAGGCAGTCGCCGCCACCGCCAAGACGGGCAACGCCGGAGATCGCGTGGCGTGCGGGCTGATCAAGGGCGGATGACCGGGGAGGAACCATCGACGATCGGCGTCCTTGATCCGGGCTGAGGAAGCGAGATCGATCATCAGTTGCTGCGCTTTGCGGCGACACGTGCCGGCGAGCGCTGTCGACAACGCGCGCAACAGACCGAGCCCTCCAAGCGTCTGGAAGGGTGTGATGATCGAACTCCCGCCTCCATTGACTGTTCTGCCGCCGCCTGATGTCGGCGAGTTGTTCCGCACCCATCGGCGGCCGATGACGCAGCTTGCCTACCTGCTCACGAGTGACTCGTCGATGGCCGACGAGGTCGTGCAGGATGCCTTCGTCAAGGTGCACACCAATTGGGGCAGTATCAAAAATCCCGTCGGCTACCTGCGCAAGGCGGTGGTGAACGGTTGCCACTCCCACCACCGCCATCGAGCTGTCGTGCGCCGCTCGCCCCCACCCCGCCCCGAGGCGGCCGCCTTGGTCGCTGACGAGGTGAGCGACGCCTTGGCCAAGCTGCCGTACCGCCAGCGAGCAGCGCTCGCCCTGCGCTATTTCGCCGATCTCCCCGATGAGGAGATCGCCACCGCCCTTTCCGTCCGCCCCGCCACTGTCCGCTCGCTGATCCATCGCGGGCTGGGCACCCTTCGCAAGGAGATTGACCGATGACCATGCCCACCTCTGTCCTCGAGGATCGCCTCCGTTCCCACTACCGAGCCATCGCGCAAGAGGTGCACCTCGACGAGGTTGCCTTCGACGACCTCGCTTCGGTAGGCCCGGTGCGACGCCTCACCGACGCTCGGATGCCGGC
>JBKJJS010000319.1:0-4213 GCA_046597895.1 Ilumatobacteraceae bacterium | reverse complement strand
GTTCCGCTGATGGCGTTCGGGCGCGCCAACGTCGCAAAGGTGCCTGCCGATTGGGTCAAACGGCTCGCCGCATCCGAGCGCCGCGTGCAGAAGCAGGCCGCCACCGTCGAGAAGCTCGCGGCCACGGTCCAGAAGCTCGCCGCCACCGTTGACCGGCAGTTGAGCGAGATCGACGCGGCCCGAACGGCACAGGCAGCCCGGACGCTGGACGATCACCATGCGAACGCCGCCGCCATCGATACGTTGAACCGGCGCCAGGCCGGGCTCGACGAAGGGTTGGTTGCTCTCGGCATCGAGCACAGGACTTCTACGGAGCAGCTCCGCGGCGTGCTCGCCGACGAGGCCCGGCACGCCGCGGAAGCGGACGCTCGCCGCGTGGCCGTCGAGAACGAGTTGAGCGCCGCAGTCGCCCGTCTTGAGGACGCGCTCGAAGACGTCCGACGCCAGCATGACGAGCGGGCGCAGCAGCTCATCGACGGCATCGACCGGGAGCGACATGATCGCCTCGACGCAGCCCAGCAATGGGCCGCGATCTTCGACCGCGTCGAGGCGGCAACGGCCGCAAATCAAGCCACATCGTCGGAAAGAAGCCGTTCACTCGAGGACCGGGCACGGCTCGTCGAGACGGCGCTGGAGACCACCACCGTGCGGCTCGACGACCTGGACACTTCCCGAGAGGATCTCGTCGAACGCCTCGAGCACCTCAACACCTCGATCATCACCTCGATCGATCTCGTGATCGACCGCATCGAACCGCTCGGGCAGGCGATCAGCACCGTCGGCCGCCTCGACGAGTCCGTGGCTGCCATGGGGGACCGGATCACCGCCGCCGAACTACTCCTCAATCAACGTGACGACCTCGAGCTTCAACTTGACCGCGCCGAGGAGTTCGAGCGCCTCGTTGCGGAGATCGATCCGGACCGCTACGCCACCCGCGAGGCGTTGGAGGAGCTCCGCCTTCTCGTCACGCAAAACGTCATGGACGACCACGACGCGTGATGAGTTCAACGTTTCACGTTGCATTCTTAGTGAACCCCTGGCAATGTATGTACCTCTTGAGGTGAAGGCAGGGGGTGTGGGCCCGTGGCATTCCGAAATCGGTCGATCGTTCCTACCGCCGCGGCCGAACCCACGCGGGACCCCACCGCCCGGATAGAGGAGCTCGGCGCGGCCCTCGTGACCTTCGAGGCGATCACTCCTGCTGACCTCGCCGCCGCCCTCGCCACCGAGCCGTGTACCGAGCACGACTTCATCGTGCAGGCCACGAAGTGCGAGCGACGTTCCGCCAACAAGACCTCGGTGGCCAAGGTGTGGGCGTCGTTCCACTCGCTTCCGACTGTCGACTTCCGCCAGATCGTCCCGGATGAGGAGACCGCCACCCTGCTCGAGCAGCGACTGGCGCGCTCGCTGAGGGCGTTCCCGTTCCGGCAGGATAGCGATGGCATCCACGTCGCTATCGCCGACCCGTCAGCGAGTGGGCGACTGGCCGTGGAGGCCGCCCTCCCCGGCACTCTCGTGTTCCACGTCGCCTCCGAGGCCGAGATCTCCAGTGCGCTCGACCGCCTGTTCCGCGCCGATGCCGAGATCGGCATCCTCATCCAGGCCTTCGAATCGTCGGACACGGCGCTGGCGGCGCTCGCCGCGTCCCATCACGGCGACGAGGAGGACGGGCCCGTCGTCCAGATCGCCAACCGGGTGATCGCCCAAGGTCTGCGTGACCGGGCCTCCGACGTCCACATCGAGCCGATGAACGACCGCATCAGGGTCCGCTTCCGTATCGATGGCCACATGGTGGACACGTTCTCGCTGCCGTTGTCGGCCCACGCCGCGCTCGTGAGCCGCTACAAGATCCTCGGCGGCATGAACATCGTCGAACGGCGCCGCCCCCAGGATGGTCAGTTCTCCACGAGCATCGACGGGCGGGACCTCGATGTTCGGGTTTCCACGCCCGCCACCGTGTTCGGTGAAAAGGTCGTGATGCGACTGCTGGACAAGAGCCGGGCGGCGCTCGAGTTGAAGCACCTCGGCATGCCCGCCGACACGAACGAGCAGTGGGCCAAGCTCATCCATGCGCCGTTCGGCATGGTGATCTGTGCCGGTCCGACGGGTGCTGGCAAGACCACCACGCTGTACGCCACGCTGCGCGAGATCAACTCCGGCGGCAAGAACGTGATGACGATCGAGGATCCCGTCGAGTACGTGTTCCCCGGCATCAATCAGATCCAGACGAACGAACAGGCTGGCCTCACGTTCGCGCAGGGTTTGAAGGCCATCCTGCGCCAGGACCCCGACGTCATTCTCGTCGGCGAGGTCCGCGACGCCGATACCGCCCGTATCGCCGTGCAGTCGGCGCTCACCGGTCACCTCGTGTTGTCCTCGCTCCACGGCACCGACTCCGTGGCCGCGCTCCACCGATTCCTCGATATGGGAATCGAGTCATTCCTCATCGCGTCCTCGGTCGTCGCCGTTGTCGGCCAGCGCCTGCTGCGCCGGATCTGCGATGCATGCAAGGAGCCTTACGAACCAGGGCCAGAGGACATGGCCGTCTGGGAGAAGGAAGGCCGCGCTCCGAAGGACCAGTTCTGGCACGGAGCAGGCTGCACGTTCTGCGCCGGCACGGGGTTTCGCGATCGCATCGGCGTGTATGAGTTGCTCAAGGTCACGCCGGAACTGCGGCGACTCATCGTCGGGTGGGCCACCCAGGAGGAACTCCGTCGCCTGGCCGTGAGCCAGGGGATGCGCACATTGGTCCAAGAGGCGCTGATGCTCGTCGAAAGCGATGTCACCACGATCGACGAGGTCATCAGATCGCTGTACGCAGGCTGAGGAGGGTCGGTTTGCCGAAGTTCACATATGTCGCAGTCAACTCAACAGGCTCCATGGTCGAGGGAGCGCTCAAGCGCGAGACGATCGGTGAAGTCCGGGTGTGGCTGGGCGACCGCGCACTCTTCCCGGTCAAGATCGGCGAGAAGAAGCGGGCGCTGCTCGACTTCGAGGTGACCAGCGAGAAGCTGAAAAAGCGCGAGCTCATGCACTTCTCGCGTCAACTCGCCGTGTTCATGCGGGCCGGCATCCCGATCATCGACTCGTTGGAGACGATCGCCGACGAAGCGCACGACAAGGTGCTCCGGCGAGTGATTGCCGACATGGTGGAACATCTCCGCAGCGGGGCTACTTTCGCCGACGCCGCAGGCGCCCATCCCGAGGCATTCCCCGCGTATTACATCGGCGTGCTGCGCTCCGCCGAACTGACCGGCAAGCTCGACGAGACCATCGACGACCTGGCGGGCTACCTCGATCGCGAGATTCAGGCCCGATCCAAGCTCGTGGCGGCGATGGTGTACCCCGCCGTGGTGTTCGCCATGTCGCTTGTCACCATCGCCATTCTGGCGGTGGTGGTACTCCCACAATTCAAGTCTCTGTTTGAAGAACTCGACACGAAGTTGCCGCTGCCGACCCGGTTGCTACTCGGAATGACCGACTTCTTCACCACGATGTGGTTCATCCCGGCGGGCCTCACACTCATCGTGATGCTGATCTTCGTATGGATGCTGAAGACGGAGAACGGCAACAGGGCGCGCGACAAGCTCGTCTTGCGGCTTCCGCTCATCGGCGAGATCATCCAATACTCAATCCTCGAGCGGTTCTGCCGGATCCTTTCGACGATGACCTCCGCTGGCGTTCCTCTGCCGGACGCAATGGAGGTCACGACGAATGCCACCGGCAACACTGTCTACCGAGAAAAGTTAGCGATCGCGCGTGAGGAGATGATGCGCGGTTCGGGGCTCTCGCGCCCGCTCATCGACACGGGCCTCTTTCCTGGCGCAGCCCGCCAGATGATGAAGGTCGGCGAAGAAACCGGGACGCTCGATAGCCAACTCGCGACAGCGTCGCTCTACTTCGACCGCGAACTCGAGGTGAAGATTCGCCGGTTCACCTCGATGTTCGAGCCGGCCACGATCATCTTCGTCGGCGTCGCCGTTGGCTTCGTCGCTGTCGCACTCGTCTCCGCCATGTACGGCGTGCTCGGCGGCTACAAGGAGGAAACTCCGTGAGAGCGCGCCGCCACGGTTCAGCGGCCGCCCATAGTGACCACGGCGCTGGCCTGATCGAGATCTTGGTGGCCGTTGTCCTCCTCGGTCTGGCATCGGTCGGCACGCTGACCGCCATCTCGGCAGCCATTCGAGGGTCGTCGGACACGTACAAAATGAGC
>JBKJJS010000232.1:0-4690 GCA_046597895.1 Ilumatobacteraceae bacterium | reverse complement strand
GTCAGGAGCGGGAGTGGGATCGGCCTCGACAGGCGTCACCAACTCCGCGACCAACTCCGCGACAGTGGCCTCGCCCGGCTCGAGGTCGAACAGCGTTGGGTCGTCGGACACCCCGGGCGACTCGGCGACGGTGGACCCCTCCGCAGGAGCCTCACGGCGCCGCCGGACCCGTCCTGAACGGGGCGACTGCTGATCCGTTTCGTCGGTTGGGAGGAACAGCCTGGGGGCTGGTTGACGCCGGTCGTCGAGCGACCACCCGATCGGTACGACCATGGCGTCGGCGTGCCGACGGCACAGCGCACCGGCCCGTTGTCGCGAACCGGCGTCAGCCGCGGCGCGATCGAGCCAGATCACGTAGGGGTCGGCCTGGAACCCGAAGGCCACCTCCGCGACCTGGCTGCACCCCGGACGCTCGCACAACCCTGCCATCGGGGCCGAGGCTACGTGATGGGCGTCAGCGCCGGTTGACCATCGAGCACCGCGACAACATTGCGCGCCGCCAACACGGCCATCGCCGTGCGCGTCTCGATGGTGGCCGAGCCGAGGTGCGGGATGAGCACGACGTCATCGCGGCCGAGGAGCCCGGCGTGAACCTCAGGCTCGTGCTCGAAGACATCGAGTCCGGCACCCGCGATCTCACCCCGCTCGAGGGCGTCGACGAGTGCCGACTCGTCGACCACAGCACCGCGTGCGGTGTTCACGAGGTACGCCGTCGGCTTCATGACGGCGAACTGCGCAGTGGACACGAGGTGGTGCGTCTCCGCCGAGTAGGGGCAGTGAAGCGAGACGACATCGCTCGTGGCGAGTAGATCATTCAGCGCGAGACGTGTGGCGCCGAGTTCATGGGCGATCGCTGGGTCGACCTCCCTCCGATTCGTGTACGCAATCGTCATCCCAAATGCCTTAGCGCGGCGCGCGACCGCCACCCCGATCTGTCCCATGCCGACGATGCCCAGTCGCCGGCCCTGGATACCCGCGCCAAGCATCATGAACATCCCCCACCGCCACGGCTCGCCCGAACGGATGAGCCGCTCGCCTTCTGCGAGTCGCCGGGTGGCCATCAAAGCGAGCGCTATGGCGATGTCCGCGGTGGCGTCCGTGAGCACGCCAGGGGTGTTCGTGGCGATCACGCCGCGTCCGACACACACTGGCACGTCGATGTTGTTGTAGCCGACGGCGACGTTGGCGACGACACGCAGCTGCGGACCGGCACAGTCCAGAAGTTCGGCGTCCACCCGCTCGGTGAGCAGCGTGACCAACGCCTCGGCTCCTGCCACCCGCCGGAGCAATTCCGCCCGAGGTATGGGCCCTTGCTCAGTCCACGCCACGACGACGTGCCCGGCATCTCGAAGAACATCGATTCCGGGCTGCGGGATCACGCCAGTGACGACGACTCGGCTCATAGAGTCACCCCCGCGGCGAGACGATCGAGCCCTGAGGTGAGGAACATCCTCGGACATTACTTTTCGTGCACAGCACTGTGCGCGATCACGGCCTTGTCAGTGGGTCGCCAACGCGATCAGATGCGCCCATGGCGAACGACCTCATGGGACCCACGACGGAACTGCTCCAGGCGCTGATCCGCAACGAGTGCGTCAACGACGGCACGCCGGACTCGGGCGGGGAGATCCGCAACGCCGAACTGCTCGAGACGTACCTGAGCGATTCCTCCGCCAGCATCGAGCAGTTCGAATCGCGGCCCGGTCGCGGATCGGTCGTGGCGCGCATTGAGGGGTCGGACCCGACCGCCCCGACACTGTGCTTGATGGGTCACACCGACGTCGTGCCCGTGAGCCCGGCCGGTTGGTCCCGCGACCCGTTCAGCGGCGACGTGATCGACGGCGAGGTGTGGGGACGGGGCGCCATCGACATGCTCAACATCACGGCGTCCATGGCCGTCGCCTTCCGGCAGTTGTCTCGGAGCGGTTGGATGCCACGCGGCACCCTCGTCTACTTCGGTGTCGCCGACGAGGAGGCCGGAGGGAAGTGGGGCGCCGAGTGGATGTGCGACCACCATTGGGACGCCGTTGGCGCCGACTACGTGTTGACGGAGATGGGCGGGTGGTCCAACGTGGGTGCGGACGACGTGCGCCGGATCGTGGTGAACACCGGCGAAAAGGGCATCGCCTGGCGCAAGTTGCGCGTGTCGGGCACGCCGGGGCACGGCTCGATGCCGTTCGGTGCCGACAACGCGCTGATCAAGGCCGCCGAGGTCATCCGCCGGTTGTCGGTGTACCGGCCGACCGCCGCGATCAGCGAGGTGTGGAAAGCCCAGGTAGCGACGATGCCGCTGCCCGACGACGTGAAGGCCGCCCTGCTCGACCCCACCCGCATCTGGGAGACGATCGAGCAGTTGCCTCCCGCGGCGGCCCGCACGTGTCACGCCCACACCCACACGACGTTCTCACCGAACGTGGTCCACGGCGGACGCAAGACGAACATGATCCCCGATCTCGTCGAGATCGAGGTCGACATCCGCACCGTGCCCGGCACCACGCAGGCCGATGTCGACGCCCACCTCCACGCCGCCCTGGGCGACCTCGCCCATCAGGTCGACATCAGCAGTTTGCAGGCCCACGACGCCACCGAGTCTCCGCGCGGGAACGCCCTCTGGGATGCCGTCTCCAACGCCACCCAGGTCGCCTATCCGGGCGCGTCGCTCGTTCCGGGGATGATCGTGGGCGGCACCGATGCCCGCTTCTATCGCGACAAGGGGGCCATCGCCTACGGCACCGGCCTGTTCTCGCCGGACGTGACGCTCGAGAAGTTCGGCAGCCGCTTCCACGGCAACGACGAACGCATCGATGTCGAATCGCTGGGCCTCGCCACCGACTTCTGGATCCACATCGCGAAGGAGATCTGCGGCTGAGATCCGGCGCCGTCGGTCCACCCACCCGATCCCGGCCTTCGATCCCACGCTCTCGGCGCGGATCTACCCGGAATCCGGGTAAGGGCGCGCCGAGAACACGTGACGGGCCGTGGTCACAGCGCGAGTTCGCTGAACGTGTGGATCACGACGCCGGCGAGACCGCCGACGACGGTGCCGTTGATCCGGATGAACTGGAGGTCGCGTCCGATCTGCAGCTCGATCCGGCGGCTCGTAGTCGCGGGGTCCCACTTGGCGATCGTCGACTCGATCAGCGCCGTCACCTCGTGGCGGTAGTTGACAACGACGTAGCTGACGAACCGCTCGATCGCGTCGTCGACCCGCGCCTGGAGTTCCGGCTCGTCCCTGAGGCGAGCCCCTAGTCGGGCGAGCGTCGTGGCAATGCGGTGCTGCAGTTCGCCGTCGGCTTGCCCGGATGCCTCGACGAGCCGACCCTTGACCTCGTCCCACAGCGACCCCATCCAGGCACGGACGTCGGGGTAAGCCAGCAACTCTGCCTTCAGCTGCTCGCCCTTGACCCGCAGTTCTGGGTCGTGGCGGAGCCGCTCGGCGAACTCGACCAGACGTCGCTCGGCCGCCTTGCGCAACTCGTGGTCACGGTCGGCCTGCACGTCGTCAAGAAGCCGCTCAGCCCCTTCGTACAACTTGGCAAAGAGGCGGCTGTCGATCGGCCTCGGAACCCACCACGGCGACTCGTCGCTGACCCGGGCACGCAGCACCGCCTTGTTGTCCGAGAGGAAGCCCCGCGCCCCCTGCAGCACCGCGTCGAACAGGCGCTCGTGCTGGTGGCCTTCGACACCGAGTTCGATGGCCCGACCGGCCAGCGGGGCGACAGCAGTGTCGTGGACCTTTCGCTCGATCGCCCGCTCCAGCCCGAGACGCACCTCGCTGTCGTCGAGGAACGTCAACGATGTGTGGATCGCATCCGAGACCGCGTGAGCAGCCTTCGCCGCGTGGGCCGGTTCGGCCAGCCACTCGCCAAGGCGCCACCCGACCCGCGCGCTTCGAAGGCGTTCGTGGACGACCTCCTGCGACATGAAGTTGCTCTCGACGAACGTGCCGAGCGAGCGAGCGATCTGATCCTTTCGCCGAGGGATGATCGCGGTGTGCGGGATCGGGATGCCGAGCGGGTGCCGGAACAGCGCAGTGACGGCAAACCAGTCAGCCAGCGCACCGACCATCGCCGCTTCGGCGAACGCCTCGACGTAACCCCACCCCTCGGGATCGGAGTGCTGGGACCTCGCGAGTACGAAGAGGACGGCGGCCGCCACGAGAAAGGCGGTTGCCACGACCTTCATCCGGCGTAGCTCACGCCCACCCGGGATCAGCTCGTCCATCGCCCTGAGGACGGTAGCGCGGGCACGGCCACGGCTCGACTGTTTCACGTCGGCCACCCTTCGATGTGCCCTCGACGTGAGCCAACGCACGCGCGGTGATCGGCCCCTGTCGTAGACTTCGGCCGGTGGGTATGCAACTCGACTTCATGTCGATCGACTCGCGGAGATCTGCCGCCGCTACGGAGTGGCGCGCCTCGACATCTTCGGTTGCCCGGTAGGTGGGACGAGGAGCCCGCGGGGACGGCGGGGCGGGGGGCATGGATGCCCGGCAAGGGCCGATCACCGGAATAACCGGACGTCGTTCCTCGGATCACCGGAATATCCGCGACCGGGCCGCAGCGTGGCGAACGCGGTGCCCGGGGACCCGGTGGCAGGCAACGGATCGACTGAAGGCACATGTGGAGGTTCCACCTTCGGTGGAACCTCCGAGGTCGGGACGGGCTTGACGAACGGCGGCTATGGCGCC
>JBKJJS010000114.1:0-3404 GCA_046597895.1 Ilumatobacteraceae bacterium | reverse complement strand
CGGAGCCCCCCGGGCAACCGCACCACCACACCACCGTTGGTGGTGGTAGCACCTCGTAGTGTCCGGGGGGCTCCGCCGTGCCACAAATTGTCTATGGGCCCCACCGCTACATGGCTTACGACCCGTGCCGTGGTACGCCTTACCTGGCGGACCGCAGTGGTGCTGGCCCTCATGATCGGAGTCGTGGGGGGCGTCGTGGCGGCCACCCTGAGCGGGGCGAACCGAATCGCCGGGTCGTACCAGTCCCTCCGCGCCGAGGTCGATGCACCGGACGCGTTCACCGGAGCCCAATGTGATCCGGACGACCCGCGTGACTGCCCGAGCCAGATCGCCGCGTTCGTCGAGCTGCTGCGGGCCGATCCCGCGGTGGCCGACGCCGGCTCGATCGCCGTGCTGTTCCCCGACTTGCGCACCAGCGAGGGCACCATCCTTGGGCCGTTCCCGGAGCAGGAGTGCGCCACGGGGGTCGGCGAACTCGAGCTCGTGTCGTCGGATTGGCACCGCACTGGCCGCCCGTTCGCCCGAACGGTGAGCGGGCGTTTCCCCGATCCCGCGGCGGTCGATGAGGTCGCCCTGCCGACGGCCACCGCCGAACGCGCCGGTGTCGGCGTCGGCGACACCGTGTTCCTCGAAGGCTGGTGTCACGGTGACCTGCCGACGCCAGCCGAGCCCGTGCCCCTCACCGTCGTCGGCATCTTCGTCGGCATCCTCGATGTCCGCCCCCCCGGCACGGGCGAGTTCTTCGAGAGCGTCATCGGCAGTCCCGCCCTTTCTGCCCGGCTGGGCGAGTCGGACCAGAGCGAGGTCCCGGTGTGGTTCCGCGCCGGGAAGTCACGCTTCGACGTCGGCCTGGAGAACCTGCGCTGGTTCATCGATGTCGCAGAACAGGCAACCTCCATCGAGGACAGCCTCGGAGCCGACGTGACCGGCCTCCGGCTGTTCGCGGCGGCGTCTGCGCTCGCCGCCCTTGCCGTGCTCGGGCAGTTACTGGCCGGCGTGGTGCGCGGCGCCGTGGCCGAGACGTTGCCGCTCCACGCCCTCGGCGCCCGCCCCCGCGACCGGTGGGCCGTCGGCATGATGTGCGGCGTAACCCTTGGCATCGGCGCTGCGCTCGTGGCGGCGGTGACAGCCGCCGCTGCCGTGTCGTTCGTTCCGACGGGAGCGGCCGACGCCATCCTGCGCGGCAGTGACGGGCCGGTGTCCTTCAGCACGGTTGTCGTCGCCGCCCTGGCCACCATCGCGGCCGTCGTCGTCGTCAGTGTGGTCCCGGCCTGGTTGGCCGCCCGATCGGTCGCCCGCCCGTCGAGGCCACCCACCCCCGGGGTGGGGAATCGGATCGCCCGGGCGTTGCGGCTCGGGCCGTGCCCATCGCTCGGCATGCGTTTCGCCCTGGAGCCCGCTGGCGTGACCCGTCCGGTCCCGCTGCGCACTGGGCTCGGCGCCATGGTGGTGGCCACCGCCGCCGTCGCCGCCGTGGTCACGTTCGCAGCTGGACTGGAACACCTACGCAGCACTCCACGCCTCGTGGGCTGGAACTGGGACCTGTTCATCTTTCTCGAGCAGGACAACCGCGACGAGGTCCCCCGGATCATCGCTACTCGTCCCGATGTCGTGCGCTCGTCGACCGGCGCGATCTTCAGTCCGGGCCTCTCCTTCTCGCCCGAGGAGAGTGACGGGGTCCGGCTGATCGGCTTCGACGCCGGCCCGGGGGCCGTGTCGCCGAACGTCCTGCGCGGACGCGCACCACAAGGACCCGATGAGGCGTTGTTGGCTCCAGGGTTGGCCGATCAACTCGGCCTCGACATCGGGAGTATCGCCACGGTCTACGCCCGCAACACACTCGGCGATGTGCTGGGCGAGTTGGAGGTGAGTGGCGACGGACTGGACGTCGCTCCGATGCTGACGCTGTCGTTTGAGGTCGTAGGAATCGGCGTCGTCTTTGTCCCTGACGGGCTACTTGACCAGGGCATGACCATCACGCTCGATGGCATGAACAGGGCGTTCCCACCGCCGAGCCGGGAGCTTGTCATGCAGGTTGCGGCGTTGGCCGACCCGATGGTCCTATGGGCTCACGTGATGGAGTCGGTGCCGCCGACGTTGGGCGTTCAGTTGGCCATCCTCGGGCCGGAGGGCACCCTCGACTTGCTCGAAGCCTTCAGCGACGCAGAGTTCGCCCCCCTTCTGCCGGACTACGTCGGACCCCAGGTCGTGTTCATCGACCTCCGTTCGGGTACCAACGTCCGCGATTTCGTCGCCAATCTTGTGAGCGCGGGTTTGGTCAGCGAGCAGGTCCTCCGGGACTTCCAGTCGATCGATTGGGCAGAGTCGCGTTCCACCGACCTCGTGAACCTCGATCTCGACGACGCCGCATGGATCCCGGCGGTGTTCGGGCAACTCATGGCGCTGACGACCCTCGCCGTGCTTGTTCATGTCGTGGTGACTGGGACCCGGGCGCGTCGACGAGACCTCGCCGTGCTGCGGGCCCTCGGCCTCAACTCCCCCCAGGTGCGCCGGACCGTGGCCTGGCAGGCCATGACGCTCACCATCGTCACTCTCGCCATTGCTGTCCCGACCGGGGTGGTCGCCGGACGCTTTGCCTGGCATCGCTACGCCGAGGGCCTCGACGTCGTGCCGGAGCCTGTGACACCGTGGCCGTGGCTCATCGCGTTGATCGCCACGATGATCGTTGTGACCCTGCTTGTGTCGGTCCTACCGGCGCGCCGGGCCATCCGCCGTCGCCCGATCGAGTCTCTTCGCTCCGAGTAGACCCGTCTACACCTCGGGGAGTTCAGCAGCACCGAACGCGACGTTGAACCGGTCGCACCAGATCACCACGCTGCGGTACTTGGCCAGATCCGTCCCGGCCGGGATGTCGTAGTTCTGGCTGCCGACGTTGCCACGCAGGCCGCCCAGGTTGACGAATTCATCGTCGAACGCGTCGTCGCCTCCGTCCGGAGTATTGGTCGACAGGTACACCTTGAGGTCGGGACCGTTGGAGGTATCCAAGTCGACGAGGCGCAGGATCAGATTGCCCGTGCCGTCGTCGAGCACCATCACGTGGCCCGAGGTGCCGTGAGCGAGCGAGATGAACTCTGGCGCATCGGCCTCGTCGATCACGGGCTGGGCATCCTCGGGGACCGCGTCATTGACCTTGTCATCGATGAAGGCTTTCTGGGGCTGGAAATAGACCAGCACGAACACGACGAGCGCGACGACGGTCAACGCAACCGGGATGACGACTTTGCGGCGCAGTATGCGTCGACGGCGACGAACGGGCTCGGTGGGGATCATGGTCACTCAGTCTCGCGTATCAGCGAGACGTGACGCGCCGAAAGGAGACGACGTCAACGAGCAGCCCACTCGAGAAGGTCATCAGCGCCGAAGGTGTTGATGATCCGCGTGAC